>NZ_RKRE01000003.1:326223-652447 GCF_003815015.1 Thermodesulfitimonas autotrophica | reverse complement strand
ACGTTCGGGCCTTCCCCGGCGGTTCATGACCTACCGGGTACTATGCCCTCTGCTGACTCCTGCCGGTTCAGCCGGGCCTCTCGGCCCGGGTTACCAGTATCCCTGGCCTATCCGGCAGGCCTCCCCGGGTAAGAGCGCTGTCTTTCCCTCCATTCGCCCGCCCCATTTACTCTTGGCAGCCTTCGGTAGCAAGGACTTTGCTTTGTGTTGCAAGCTCGTCCAACTGCCACTAGCCTCGCCTGGGGTTCGTGGTCCTCGGGCCAGAGGTTTGCCGCCGGCTTCCTCCAGATCCCGCCTCACGGCGGACACCCTTGCCTTAAGCTAACGACTACCGCTACCTTCGTCGTTCGGGACTTTCACCCTATAGACAGTGCCCATGCCGGGCGCACAACAAAAGCCCGGCCTTCTCTGGCCGGGCCCGCACGCGCGTGCGCTTTTCAGCTACCGTAACCGGTCACCGGCTTCACCCGCCATCCTTCGGCGTCGAACCCGCTTAGCCCCGCGGCGGCGAGCCCCTGGTGCCCTGAGGCTGCTACAGCCATCCCCGCCGCCTCGCGGGCGATCTCAACCGCCTCGCGGGCGATTTCGGCGGCTTCGTCCTCAAGCTGGACACCGGTTGCCTCTGCTGCCGCGATTTGCATCGCCCGTTCGGCACATTCCGCGATGATCCCGACCGGGCAGAGGTGGCTTGCGTCCTTACGCTGTAGCCCCCGGCGGTTGCGGCGGCGGTTCTGCTGGACCGCCTGACACCATTTCACAGTCGGGATGACCAAGCCTTGCGGCGCGCCCAGGAGGGCGAGAAAGTAGCTTATCGCCTTTGGCCCGCCCTGGGCGAAAACCTGCAGGACGATTTTGCGCTGTTGCTTTCCCGCTTCGTTTTTGTCGCTATAACTAAGTAAAACCGCATTCTGGAATTCTCTGGCTCTTTCTTGGATCTGCTTCAGAGTCATCTGTCTCTTCTCCTTTTCCTGGAATTTATAAGGAAAGCGTAAATATAGCGTAACATAATGCCTAAACAGTATTGTCAGTTTCTTCCTTTCCCGGTGTTGGCCAACCTGCGGCGGAATAGGGTAGTCCTCCGCTCGGGGCCGCACCCCACACCGCTTCACCGTTTTTACCGCCAAAACCCGGCATTTTTTGTCCAAAATCGGCGATACTGTGACGTCTTCTCCGTTTATTATTCTTTTTACCGGACTTGTTTTGTGCCGTTCTCTCTCTTTCAGTCTCACTTGCACTCAAACCACACTCCCCTGGCGTGATATAATCATCTTACCTCGGTCCTCCCAACCCCCAACCGGGGGGTTCGGAGAACCGCCCCCGGAACCGGGGGGGCGGTAAAATTCGCATAAGATTCGAACCACTATTCGGTCTCTTGACCGCGCGCTTCAGGTCAACCTCAAGGCTGCACGGGGCAGCGGATGCTGCCTTTGCTGCCGCCTGGCAGCGCGGGGAGCACGGCTCCCTGGTGCTGAAAAAAAGCTGCTTATCTCGTCTTAGTCTCTTCTCTTCTTTAACTCTTCTTCCGGTCGCGGCTTTTGCCGCGTTTCCCGCCCCGGGAGGGCGTCTGGTGGGGTTGCGTCCGCTTCTGTCGTTCACTTAGCTATCTTGCTGCCCCGGGAGGGGATGACCCTCCCCCAGGCTGTCGCGTCGCGCTGTGTGTGTATTGCGTCTCCCCCCCCTCCTCCTCCGGACCCCCGGTGGGGGCGGGGGAGACGGTAGGGGTGATTAAAATTTTGTCTTAATTTTAGTATAATAAATACAAAAGTTGTAGTCAACCACCTGAGATGAATTTTTTAATAGAGAGAAGGACAAAATACTTTTCTGGAGAAAATATCTAGAGGAGATAGGGTTGGTGGTGGTATGGCGATTGAAGAAACAAAACAGGTCATAGACCTTTTCTTTGGAGATTATTTTGAAAATGTCGAGGAGGGGTTACACACCACGCTTTTTCACCCTTTTCGGGCTGTGTGTCTTGCCCGAGCCCTGACTGGGATATCCGTCCGTGAGCTTGTTGGATGGCTTAGTTTATCTCGTTCTTACATCGTCAGCTTGGAAAACTATTCTCGTTCCCTTACGCCTGACACTCAAACTGCATTTCTACAGCTTGTAAAAAACCTTAATGATAACCCGTTTTTAGACGAAAAAATGATGCTCTTTCGTGAGGTTTTGTTCAGGTTCGGTCTCATGGAACCTGAGCGGATTTCGTTTTTATTTGATTATTTTAGGTTTTTTGAGCAGTTTTTTTACGAGCCAAGATTAGTTTTGCCTTTAAAGGTGCTACTTTTTGAGTGTCTTGCCGCAACCCTTAAAACGACCTCTGCTGTTATTTATCACGATATATACGAGCTTTTCAATCCTGATATGGGCCGTGCTTATCATTTTGTAGAACCTTTAATTATACTTTGGAGTAGCGGTTTCTTTGGTTGGCCTTATTTCAAAGTGCCACGAGTAATTTTGACCACCGGGAGTGAGTTTTCTTTGCTTTCTGGCTTTCTCCTTGGCGTAATTTCTGCCTCTGAGTTGGTCGAGTTTTATCAAAATAAACTTAAAGGTTTTTCTAAGTATCCTTCTAAAGTGCTGTTTGATCGAGTATCTTTAAAAGAAGGTATTGTTAAGCCTTTGGGAGTGATGGCTTTGGCTGCTTTTCTCTTTACTGAGATATCTGTAAAACTGACGACAGAAGCAATTTTTTTCCCTCCGGCGACAAAAACACCGGTTGATATTGAAGTAGATTTTTTTGATGGTGGCCGTTACAGTGAAATAGGCCCGTTACATTACTTTTTCTCTGATTACATCCTTGGTATACCACCTGAGCGTTTATGTAAACGCGTTGAAGATGTTTTAAGCGGACCAAGTAAATATTTACTTCAGCGATTAAACACACACAAGGGGCAAGGTTAACCTTGCCCCTTGTGTGTTTCTACAGTCCCTTCGGCTCCCTTTCGCCGCGGGCAAGAAATTGAGTTAATAAGTTTACAGTACCGTGAAATTTCTTACCCGACGGTTTAGTATGTTTTTTGCTCGGTAGGCCGACAGTAGACGAATCACTTTCATACACTCCGGCTCTCCATCCTTCCCATACAGCTCCCTTGCGGCCACCTCGAGCGGCACGCTCCCGCCGCGCTCCTCCAGCAGCCGCAGGAGCCGCTCCTTCTTCGTCTCTTGCTTCAGCCTCCGCATCAAAAACCACCTCCTAACAAAAAAGCCGGCCGAAAGACCGACCGGTTTTTGCACATTTTTCTGCTTTCGAAAATACAGACCGGCCCTCTGGTTTGGGCCGGGTATTTTGCACATTTTTTCGCTCGAGCGGCAGAAAGAGCTTCCGCCTTCTTTTAGACTACTATACCACAAAACCGGCCGGGACGCAATCTTTTTTTTGAATCTCGGAGGCCCGGGTTGCGCTACCAATAGTCAACTACACGGAGATCCTGATGTGGTTGCGGGCCCGGAAGAAAGACCGCAGCGAGGTTTCTCTCTACGAACCGGTCGGCGTTGACAAAGAGGGGAACGAAGTTTTCCTGATCGACATCCTCGGAAGCGAACCCGATGCCGTCGAGGAGCAGGTCTCCCGGAACATGCAGAAAAAGACGCTCCGGGAAAAGCTCGCTCGGCTCACCTCCCGCGAGCGCAAGATTATCGCCGCCCGCTACGGCCTCGTCAACGGTGAGCGTCACACCCAGCACGAGGTTGCAGCGGCATTAGGCATCTCGCGCAGTTACGTCTCCCGCATTGAAAAGAGCGCCCTGGAAAAGCTCAGTGCCGAAACCAACAACCCCTGACGGGGCAAAATTTTGCCCGGGAAGCCCGCGGCCTCTACTTCGCGCCGCGGCTACGGGGCTTGACCGGACATGCCTCCCGGGTTTAAGATTAAGTCTTAAGGCGAAGGCGGCCTTGGCTGAGGCAATTGACAACGGGAGGGAGTAAGCCTCTTGCCTCGCGAGCGGGATTATGCTTTGGACCTGCTAAAAACTCTCGGGTGCCTCCTGATGGTCTTTGCCCACTCCCACGTAGTTACCAACAACTGGTTTACCCATTACGTGGTCTTCTCAGGGACTTTCGCTCCGGTACTCTTCTTCGGGGTGTGCGGGGTAACCTCAGTCTTTCAGCTCCGCTCCCGTCCGTGGCCCGTGTTGGCCACCTTCTACGCCCTTTTTTTCTTGTTAGGGTTGAGTTTCATCGGCATAAAGGGGGTTAACTTCTGGCGGGAGCCCCAGTGCGAAATATTCCAGGGCATCGCGCTCGGGGTTGTGGCCACGGCTCTGCTTGTACGCCTACTTGGGGAAAAAAGCGGCTTCTTGTTCCCCCTGCCTTTTTTGTTATACGTGCTCTGCAAAAAAGCAGTCGTGACGACTCCTGTTATGGCCGGCTTCCTTTTTCCGCCGGGTCTTTTCCCGCTCTTCCCGTGGCTATCCTTTTTCCTCTGGGGCGTATTTTGCTACTGGTTCCGCCGGATGGGGTTCCTGCTTGCCCTATCCGCCGCCGGGACATACCTCTCGCTTGTTGTCGCCGGTAAGGGCCACTGTGAAAAATGGGAAATGAACGCAGGCTATTTTCTGTTGGGACTGGCGCTTTACGGCCTCCTTTTCGGCCTCTGTTCAATCAGGTGGCGCGTCCCGCAGTGGCTCATTTACACCGGAAAACACTCCCTGCTTTTCTTCTACACGCACTATCTGGTGCTTTTTTTATGGCGCGCCGCCGGCCTTCCCTTGCTGCCGCTTCTGGTCTGGCCGGCAACTCTCGCGGGGGCAGTCGCCTTTTGCCTGTTCTTAACAGAGGTCAACCAGCTAATTGTGTCTCCCCGGTTGGTCTACCCTCGCCCAGCCGCCATTTTCTGGGGTTTGCTTATAGGAATCATTCTCTTTGCGCCAACGATGGTGCCGCCAGCCGCACTACCGTGGGTCTCTTATGGCTGCGGTTTCCTTTTCGCCTTGAACTACCGCGCGTTGAACAAACTAGTGCTCTGCGTCGCCTGCCACAGAGAATCGCTACCGGGAAACCAGAGTTATAGGAGCAAGGCGGCTCTACCCCCGGCACAGCGCAACTACAATTTAGCCGACTAGCCACCACGGCGACCGGTAAAGACGGTCCGGCCGCCGCCAACAAATTTAAGCACCAAGGCCGCGGCTGCCGGGTTTGACTGCTGGGACACCCTGGCGGCAAAGGGGGCACGCGTCAGGCTCCCAAGTCACCGCGCCGACTTTGAGCAGGGCCGCAAATGGGGCGTCGAAGCGTGCCTGGCCGCCGCTGCGGTCGATCAGCGCCCCGAAACCGACCACTTCCCCGCCAAGGGCGGCCACGGCCGCCGCCGCTTCCTTCACCGAACCCCCGGTGGTGACGACGTCTTCCACCACCAGCACCCGTTCGCCTGGCGCCACCGTGAAGCCGCGCCGGAGGCGCATCACGCCTTCCACCCGCTCGGTGAAGATGCCCCGCACCCCAAGCGCCCGGGCCACCTCGTAGGCAATGATGATCCCGCCGAGCGCCGGCCCCACAACGCAGTTAACGTTAAGCCCCCGGAAACGCTCGGCCAGCACGCCACATAGCTGCGCGGCAAGCTCTGGGTACTGCAGCACTAGGGCGCACTGCACGTAAGTATCGCTGTGGCGCCCCGAGGTCAAAATAAAGTGTCCCGAAAGGATGGCCCCGCTTTTTTCAAAAATCTGCCGGATTTCGGCTTCGCCCGGTTCCCCAAACCCCAACTTGCGAACCCCTCCTCCGTCAATAACGAGTTGTCGCCAACACTGGCGGCCGTTTCTGCCGGTGCGGGCCTTTAGCCCGCATGGGCTACTCCCTACACAATAGTTTCACCGGTCACGTTACCTGGCCTTGCTTAACCCTGAACTTTAAACCGCGAACTTATCCACCCAGCGATTTTACAATCTCTTCCGCCGCCCGCACCGGGTCCGCCGCCTGGAGAATCGGCCTTCCCACAACGATGTAGTCGGCGCCGGCCTGCACCGCCTCCCCCGGGGTCATAACCCGCCGCTGGTCACCAAGCGGCGCACCCGGCGGCCGCACCCCAGGCGTGATAAGCAGAAAATCTGGACCGCAGGCCTTCTTAATCGCCGCCGCCTCAAGCGGCGCCGCCACCGCACCATCCAGACCGCACTCCTTTGCCAGTAACGCCCACCGGAGCGCCACCGCCAGTGTGCTTTCGGGAATGCCGACCTCCTCACGCAGCGCCTGCTCATCAAGGCTCGTGAGCACCGTAACCGCAACCACCTTTGGCCGGGGGATGCCTAACCGCGCCGCTTCCGCCGCCGCGGCTTCGGCTGCCGCCCGCATCATTGCCCGCCCGCCGGCAGCGTGGACGTTGATAATGGAAGCGCCGGCCGCCGTCAGGGCCCGCACCCCGCCCGCTACAGTTGAAGGGATGTCGTGCAGTTTCAGGTCAGCGAAGACCTCCCGGCCCAGCCCCCGGAGGAACTCTACCGCCGCCGGCCCGACCCGGTAGTAAAGCCGCATCCCGACTTTAAAACCCCCGACGACGCCGCGCAAAAGCCCCGCCAGTTCCCGGGCCCGGGACCAGTCGTCCACGTCGAGGGCTACTATGAGCCGCTCTTTCCCCCGCATCTTGCTCCCCCTTACCCGGAGCGCCGGTGCGCCGCGCCGATAAGCTCCTTGACATCTACCACGCCTTCCGCGGCCAGCAGGCGATTCAGCCCCTCGACCAGCTCCACCGTGAGCCGCGGGTTGACGAAATTCCCCGTACCCGCGGCCACCGCCGTCGCGCCGCAGACGATAAATTCCAGGGCGTCTGCGGCGCTCATGATCCCGCCCATCCCGATGATCGGCAACCGCGTGGCCGCATAGACCCGCCAGACCGCCCAGAGGGCGACCGGTTTTATCGCCGGACCGGATAGCCCCCCGGTGATATTACCGAGAATCGGCCGGCACCGCCGCCAGTCGACCGCCAGACCGGGAAGGGTATTGATCAAGGAAACGCCACTCGCCCCGGCGGCGGCTACCGCCGTCGCCACCTTCACCACATCCGCGCCCATTACGCCCAACTTGACGAAAACGGGCAAGTTCCCCGCCACCTGCCGGACCGCTCGGGTCACCGCCGCGGCCGTTTCTGGGTCACTGCCGAAATGCAGGCCGCCCCGCCCCACGTTAGGGCACGAAAGATTCAATTCCAGCGCGTCCGCGCCTGCGGCGGCCAAACGCTCCGCCACCGTTGCGTACTCACCGATTGTCTCCCCGGCGACGCTGGCGATCACCTTCACTCCCCGCCGCTTCAGCTCCGGCAGAATATCCTGCGCTACGGCCTCTACCCCTGGATTTTCGAGCCCGATGCTGTTGAGCATCCCCGCCGGCGTTTCCGCCAGGCGCGGCGGCGGATTCCCCTGCCGGGGCTTCAGGGTCACCGTCTTTAAAACCACAGCCCCCAGAGCCGCGAGATCAACCACTCTAGCGTACTCTATCCCGAAGCCAAAAGTGCCGGAAGCCGTCACCACCGGATTCTTGAGCCGCAACCCGGCCAGGTCAACGAAAAGTTCCGGTTTCATTCCCAGACCACCTCTTCCGCCAAGAAAACCGGGCCGTCAACACAGACCCGCTTGTAAACCGGCCCTTCCGGGGTAATCACCTTCACCGCGCACCCCCGGCAGGCACCGATGCCGCAACCCATCCGCTCCTCGAGGGAAAACTCCGCCCGGGCTATTCCCGCCTCCCGGAGGAAGGCCGCCAGCGCGCGCAGCATTGGGCCTGGCCCCGCGGCGTAAAGAATATCCACCGGCGGGATACCTTCCGCCCGCAGGAGGTCTACCACCGTCCCTTTGAAACCAGCCGCCCCGTTATCCGTCGCCACGAAAAGCCTCACCCGCAAGGCGGCGAGTTTTTCCTGCAGGAGCAACTCGTAGCGGTTCTGCGCGCCGTAAAAAACGGTCACCTCGTTCCCGAGCGCCCGCAACCGCTGGACCAAGAAATAAAGCGGCGCAATTCCGAGTCCCCCGGCCACCACGGCAAAGCGACCGCTTGGCGGCACGGTAAAGCCTTTTCCCAGGGGCCCAAAGACGCTCAGCCGGCGCCCCAATTTCTTCCCCGCTAACAGCGCCGTGCCCCTCCCGACCACGCGGTAGAGAATCTTCACCAGTCCCCGCTCCCGGTCCACCGTGTTGATGCTAAAGGGCCGCCGCAGCAGCGGGTCCGCCGTGATGCTCGTCCGCACCATCACGAACTGGCCTGGCTGGGCCGCGCGCGCTATCTCCGGGGCGTACAATTCGATCCGGTAGCAACCGTCCGCAATTTTGCGCTGCGTTACAATCTCTGCCTCGTAGACCACGGCATAGCCCCCTCCAAGTGGTACTCCTGTAACGGTATTACTTCGATGAATCCGCCCGCTGTTCGCGCCTTCATCACGGTTAGAATCGCCCGTATCGTGTCGAGGGACGTGATGCACGGGACGCCTAACTCTACCGCCGTCCGTCTGATCCGGAAGCCTTCGCGTTCGGGCATCTTGCCGCGGGTAAGCGTGTTTAGCACCAGGTGGATCTTACCCTCGCGCAGCAAGTCCACAATGTTGGGGGAGCCCTCGTGGAGTTTTTTCACCGTTTCCACCGGAATGCCGGCCGCCCGGAGCACCTGGGCCGTCCCCGCGGTAGCTACAATTTTAAATCCGAGCGCCACAAGCTCGCGCACAATTGGGAGAACCTCCTCTTTATCCCGGTCGGAAACGGTCACGAGCACCGTCCCCGCTTGCGGGAAGGAGTAGCCGGCCGCCACGCAACCCTTGTAGAGAGCCGCCGCGTAATCGGCGCTTACCCCCATCACCTCGCCCGTCGACTTCATCTCCGGTCCGAGGGAAACATCAACATCCAGCAGCTTGGCGAAGGAGAAAACCGGAACCTTAACCCCGATGTAGCGCCCCTTCCGGTAAAGGCCGGTCGCGTAACCTAACTCCCGCAGCTTTTTACCTAAAATCGCCTGCGTTGCCAGGCGGATCATCGGCACGCCGGTAATCTTGCTGAGATACGGAACGGTCCGGCTCGCCCGGGGATTAACTTCAAGCACGTAGGGCTGGCCGTTAGGGGCCACAACGTACTGGATGTTCAGCAGCCCCTTCACCCGCAGCGCCCGCGCCAACTCGATAGTGTAAGCCACGATCTTCTCCTCGGTCGCCGGTGCCAGCCCCTGCGGCGGGTAAACCGCGATGCTGTCCCCGGAATGGACCCCGGCCCGCTCAACGTGCTCCATAATCCCGGGGATAATTACCTCTTGGCCGTCGCTGATAGCGTCCACTTCCACTTCCTTCCCGAAAATGTACTTATCGACGAGCACGGGGTACTCCGGGCTCACCCTGACCGCTGACCGCATATACTCCACCAAGTCGTCCTGGTTGTAAACGATCTCCATCGCCCGGCCGCCGAGAACATAGGAGGGCCGCACCAGGACCGGAAAGCCCACCCGCCGCGCGATTGCCGTCGCCTCGTTAACGGAAAACGCGGTGCCGCCCGGTGGTCGCGGGATACCGAGGCGCTCTAAGAGCCGGTCAAACTTCTCCCGGTCCTCCGCCGTATCGGTATCTTCCACCGAGGTCCCTAAAATCTTGAAACCCGCCTGGGCAACCGGTTTTGCCAGGTTAATGGCCGTCTGCCCCCCAAATTGCACCACTACCCCGTCGGGCCGCTCCTTTTTCAGGATGTTGATCACGTCCTCCGGCACAAGGGGCTCGAAGTAGAGGCGGTCTGCCGTGTCGAAATCGGTGCTTACCGTCTCCGGGTTGTTGTTGATGATGACCGCCTTGACCCCTGCCTCCCGAAGCGCCCAGACGCAGTGAACCGAGCAGTAGTCGAACTCGATCCCCTGCCCGATCCGAATCGGTCCGGAACCCAAAACGACCACCTTAGGACCGGGTTCCGGCGGTGCCTCGTCCTCCGTCTCGTAGGCCGAGTAATAATAAGGAGTCTCCGCCTCGAACTCGGCGGCGCAAGTATCGACCATCTTGTAAACGGGCGTAACGCCGAGTTCCTCTCGTTTTTGCCGCACATCTATTTCCGCCTGGCCTGTTAACATCGCAATCGCCCGGTCCGAAAAACCGAGGCGCTTCGCCGCCGCCAGCCGCGCGGCCGTTAATCCCGCCGCCCCTTCCCGCTGCAGCTCCGTCTCAAAGGCTACGATACCCTTAATTTTCTCGATGAACCACGGGTCAATCTTAGAAAGCGCCGCGATCTCCTCAACCGCGAAGCCCCGCCGCAGCGCCTCCGCCACGATGAAGAGGCGCTCGTCGTGCGGAACAGCAAGTTTGCCCCGCAGCACTTCGTCTGAAAGTTTAGCCGCTTCGGGAAGGGTCAGCCCGTAAAGCCCGATTTCGAGTGAGCGCACCGCTTTTAAAAGCGCCTGCTCGAAGGTCCGGCCGATGGCCATTACTTCGCCGGTTGACTTCATCTGCGTTCCGAGGATCCGGTCGGCCAACGCAAACTTATCAAAAGGCCAGCGCGGGAATTTCACCACCACGTAGTCGAGCGCCGGCTCGAAGCAAGCGTAAGTCTTGCCCGTCACCGCATTCCTTATCTCGTCGAGGGTGAGCCCGATGGCGATCTTCGCCGCCACCTTCGCAATCGGGTAGCCCGTAGCCTTCGAAGCCAAAGCCGAAGAGCGCGAGACGCGGGGGTTGACCTCAATCACGTAGTATTGGAAACTTTTCGGGTCCAGGGCAAACTGAATGTTGCAGCCGCCTTCAACCCCGAGCGCCCGGATGATTTTGAGCGAAGCGGTGCGGAGGAGCTGGTATTCCTTATCGCTCAGCGTCTGGGAGGGAGCAACCACGATGCTGTCACCGGTGTGGATGCCCATCGGGTCGATATTCTCCATGTTGCAGACGGTGATACAGTTATCCGCACCGTCCCGCATTACTTCGTACTCGATCTCTTTCCAACCGGCGACGCACTGTTCGAGGAGCACCTGGCTGATGATGCTGTGCTTGAGCCCGCGCGCCGCGATTTCGCGAAGCTCCTCCTCGTTACGCGCGATGCCCCCGCCCGTGCCACCCAGCGTATAAGCCGGTCGCACCACTACCGGGTAGCCTATCTCCCGCGCGAAGCGCACCGCCTCCGTTAAATTCGACGCGATAACGCTCGCCGGCACCGGTTCCCCGATTTCCTGGAGCATCGTCCGGAAAAGCTCCCGGTCCTCCGCCTTCTTGATCGTTTCCAACTGGGTCCCTAAGAGCTCCACGCCAAGCGCCGCAAGCACACCCATCTCGCTCAGTTCCAGCGCCAGGTTCAGACCTACCTGACCGCCGAGGGTAGGCAGGAGCCCGTCAGGGCGCTCTTTCTTGAGCACTTCGGCTAAAAACTCCGGCGTGAGCGGCTCGATGTACACCCGGTCCGCCATGTTGGCGTCAGTCATGATCGTCGCCGGGTTCGAATTGACCAGCACCACCTCCAGCCCCTCTTCCTTCAGGGACCGGCAGGCCTGGGTCCCCGCGTAGTCAAACTCCGCCGCCTGCCCGATGATGATCGGGCCCGAACCGATAACCATTACCTTTTTAAGATCCTTGCGCCGTGGCATCCCTATCTCCTCTCGCGCTGCATCATAGCCATGAATTCGTCGAAGAGGTATTCCGCGTCGTTGGTTCCTGGGGACGCTTCCGGATGGTACTGCACCGAGAAAACCGGCAGGTGCCGGTGGCGCATCCCTTCAACCGTCCCGTCGTTGAGGTTTACGTGCGAGACGTAAACCTCCTGAGGCAGCGATGCGGCATCAACCGCAAAGCCGTGGTTGTGCGATGTTATGTAAACCCGGCCCGTCACCACGTCCTTGACCGGGTGGTTCACACCCCGGTGGCCGAACTTCAGTTTATAAGTTCGGCCCCCAAAAGCCAGCCCCAAAATCTGGTGGCCAAGGCAGATCCCGAAAACCGGCACCCTCCCGATTAGCTCCCGCACGGTTTCTGCCGCGTAAAAGACGTCTACCGGGTCGCCGGGCCCGTTCGAAAGCATGATCCCGTCCGGTTCGTAGGAGAGCGCCTGCGCCGCCGTGGTCCGCGGCGGCACCACCACCACCGTGCAGCCCCGCCGGTTAAGGCACCGGATGATGTTTTCCTTAGCCCCGAAGTCGAAGAGCACCACCCGGTAGCCGTTACCGGGCACCACGTAGGGCTCCCGCGTAGCAACCGCGTCAACCAGCGCCTGCCCGGTAAGCGGCGGCGACCGGCGCGCCTTTTCCACTAAGCTTGCCGCATCCAGGTCCACCGTGCTTAAAACCCCGCGCATCGTCCCGTGCTCGCGCAGGCGCCGGGTTAAAGCCCGCGTATCGATACCCGCCAGCCCGATTACCCCTTGCTCCCGTAAATAGGTTGCCAGGTCCCATTTGGCCCGCCAGTTGGAAGGTGCGCTGCAGGCCTCCCGCACCACAAACCCGCGCACAAAGGAGCGCCGCGCCTCGAAATCAGCGTCGTTAATCCCGTAATTGCCGATAAGCGGGTAGGTCATTACCACAATCTGACCGCAATAGGAGGGATCGGTCAGCACCTCCTGGTACCCGGTCATCCCGGTATTGAAAACGACCTCTCCCCAGCTTTCCCCCGCGGTACCGAAACCTGTGCCGAAATAAACCGTTCCGTCCTCCAGTGCCAGCGCCGCCCGCATCTTGTGCTTTCAATCCCCTTCCTCGTTTAATCCCCTGAGCTACTTTTTATCCCGTGTCCGCCTGCCGGTAGCCACCCGCGGTCGCACCGCAAACCACCGCCCGCCGACCACCACCCCCACGGGCAACCCCTTGAGCCGCCACCCGGCAAACGGGGTATTGCCGCTTTTGGAGGCAAAGCACTCCGGTTCCACCGTCTCTTCCAGCTCCGGATCGATCAACGTAATGTCGGCCGGCGCTCCTTCCCGGAGTAAGCCACCCTCAAAACCTAAAATCCGGGCCGGGTTGGTGGTAAGCTTCGCCGCAAGCTGGGGGAGCGTGAGGACCCCTTCCCGCACGAGCGCCATCGTCAGGCCCACCGCGGTTTCCAGGCCCACCATGCCGAAGGGGGCCGCATCGAACTCGACCTCTTTTTCCTCCCGGGCGTGCGGCGCGTGGTCGGTCGCGATCACGTCAATCGTCCCGTCGGCCAACCCCTCCTTGAGCGCCGCCACATCAGCCGGAGTCCTGAGCGGCGGGTTCACCTTCGCGTTAGTGTTGTAACCCTTCACCGCCTCATCCGTGAGCGTGAAGTGGTGCGGCGTCACCTCCGCCGTTACCTTCACCCCGCGCGCCTTCGCCTCCCGGATGAGCCGCACCGCGCCGGCCGTGCTCACGTGGGCGATGTGGAGGTGACACCCGGTAAGCGCCGCCAGGATAATGTCCCGCGCCACCGCCACTTCCTCTGCCGCCGCCGGCATCCCGCGGAGCCCCAACACCGACGCGGTGACCCCCTCATGCATCACTCCCCCGGCGCTCAAGTCCGGATCCTCGCAGTGCGAAATCACCGGCGCGCCGAGCATCGCCGCGTACTCCATCGCCCGGCGCATGAGATTCCCGTTCCTCACCCAGCGGCCGTCATCCGAAAAGGCCACCGCGCCGGCAGCCCGCATCTCGCCGAGCGGGGCGAGCTCCTTCCCTTCGCTCCCTCTGGTGAGCGCCCCGACCGGGTAGACCCGGGCGCGGCCCGCCGCCTTCCCCCGCTCTAAGACAAAGCCCACCACCGCCGCGCTATCGCAGACCGGCCGGGTGTTCGGCATCGCGCAGACCGCCGCGAAGCCGCCCCGGAGTGCCGCCGCCGCCCCGGTGGCGATCGTTTCCTTGTACTCATAGCCGGGTTCCCGGAGGTGGACGTGCATATCAATCAGCCCCGGCAAAACAAGGCAGCCGCGGGCGTCGACCACCGTAGCGTCTTTATCCGCAGGCGCTTTGCCGATATGCGCAATCCTATCCCCCACCACGGTCACGTCCGCCTGGAATAGCTTCCCCGCAACCGGGTCTACCACTGTCCCGCCCTTAATGATAAGCCTTGTCATCATTCTCCCTCCGGATGAGCAGATAAAGGCAGGCCATCCGCACCGCCACCCCGTTGGTCACCTGCTGGGTGATCACCGCCCGCCCGCTGTCGGCCACCGCGGCGCTGATTTCCACGCCCCGGTTAAGCGGCCCCGGATGCATCACGATCGCTTCCGGCTTGGCCAACGCCAGCCGCTCCCGCGTGATCCCGTAGAGGCGGGCGTACTCCTCAACGCCGGGTAGCAGACCCTGAGCAAACCGCTCCCGCTGGAGGCGCAGCACGTAAACCACGTCCGACCCCGGTAGCGCGTCTTCCAGCCGGGTGAAAACGGCCACGCCTATCTCTTCCAGTCCCGGCGGCAAAAGGGTGCGCGGCCCGCAGACCCGCACCGTAGCCCCGAGCTTCTTCAACCCCCAGATGTTCGACCGCACCACCCGGCTGTGCTGGATGTCGCCCACGAAAGTCACCGTGAGCCCCTCGATCCGGCCTTTCTGCTCTTGGATCGTGTAGAGGTCTAACAGCGCCTGCGTCGGGTGCTCGTGCATCCCGTCGCCCGCGTTGATCACCGCCGCGCGCGTGTAACGGCCAAAAACCGCCGCCGCGCCGGCCGCCGGGTGGCGGAGGACCACCGCGTCCGCCCCGAGCGCATCGATGGTTTTCGCCGTATCGACCAGCCCCTCGCCCTTCGCCACGCTCGACGTAGCCGCCGCCACGCTTATCGTATCCGCGCTCAAGTGTTTCGCCGCCAACTCGAAAGAGAAACGCGTCCGGGTGCTCGGCTCATAGAAAAGCGTCGCCACCACCTTGCCCCGCAGCGTCGGCACTTTTTTGATGTCCCGCCTGATCACTTCGCGCATCGCGCCGGCGGTATCGAGAATCATGCGGATCTCATCCGCCCCTAACTCTTCCAGGCCCAACAGATCCTTCCGCTGCAGCATCTTCTACCTCCCCGCTCAAGCCCCAATAAAAAGGCCCCGTCCTGCTTTTGGCTGGCCGGGGCCGGCAAACGCGCTCCTTTCCCGCGCCCTTTGCCAGCCTCGCCGGACCGTCTTTAAAAGGACGCCTCATTCAACCCTTTCGCTAATAACCACCCGCTCGTCACCATCTATCTCTCTGATATGCACCTCAATTACTTCCTTCCGTGATGTCGGCACATTCTTGCCGACGAAATCCGCCCTTATCGGCAGCTCCCGGTGCCCCCGGTCGACCAGCACTGCGAGCTGAATCACCGCCGGTCGCCCCAGGTCCATCAGCGCGTCAAGCGCCGCCCGCACCGTCCGCCCCGTATAAATCACGTCGTCCACCAGCACCACCCGCTTCCCAGTCACCGGAAAATCTACCTCGGTCCGGTAAACCAGCGGCTGGTAACTAAGCTGCGTCAGGTCGTCTCGGTAGAGGGTAATATCAAGGGAACCGACCGGCACCTCCCGCCCCTCTATCTCCAAGATCAGGGCCGCCAGCCGGACCGCCAGAGGCACCCCCCGCCGCCGGATGCCGATAAGGGCCAGGTTTTCCACCCCTTTGTTCCGTTCGATGATCTCGTGGGCCATCCGGGTGAGCGCCCGCCTGATACCCTCGGCATCCATGATCTGCGCTTTCTCCTTCAGCTTCACCATCAACCCTCCCAACCGCCTTCCGGCATAAAAAAAGCCTCCTTACCGCCTATCTGGTAAGCAGGCCTTGAGCACGCGCTATTTTTTGCGTCAAAGCTAATCTCTCCCTTCCCGGCCTCACGGGACCGGATTAAAGGTAACCCTGGAGGCGGCAGGCGGATTCGAACCGCCGCATAACGGTTTTGCAGACCGTCGCCTTGCCACTTGGCTATGCCGCCCCTCTTAAGCCAACGCTAATTTATTATACCCTACCGCCCGCGCTTCGGCAATACCTTATTCCCATTCAATTGTCGCCGGCGGTTTGGAAGTGATATCGTAAACCACCCGGTTAACGCCGGGCACCTCCCGCACGATGCGGGTGGCGATCCGCTCCAACACCGCGTAGGGCAGCCGCGCCCAGTCGGCGGTCATCCCGTCCTGACTCTCCACCGCCCGGACGGCGATGGCGTGGGCGTAAGTCCGCGCATCGCCCATCACGCCTACGCTCCGGATGTCGGGCAGGACGGCGAAATACTGCCAGACCTGCCTATCTAACCCCGCCCGCTTCACCTCTTCGGTAACGATGGCGTCCGCCGCACGCAAAAGCGCCAACTTCTCTTCCGTCACCGGCCCCAGGATACGCACCGCCAGCCCTGGACCAGGGAAAGGCTGGCGCCAGACGATCTCCTCGGGCAGCCCGAGCTCCTTCCCTAGCTCCCGCACCTCATCCTTGAAGAGCCAGCGGAGCGGTTCCACGAGCTTGAACTGCAAATCCTCCGGCAGCCCCCCGACATTATGGTGCGACTTGATCTTCGCCGCCGTCGCCGTGCCGCTCTCCACCACGTCCGGGTAAAGCGTCCCCTGCACCAAAAAATCAGCCCCGCCCAGCCGGCGCGCTTCCTCCTCGAAAACCCGGATAAACTCGGTGCCGATAATCTTCCGCTTCGCCTCCGGGTCGGCCACCCCCGCCAACTTTTGCAAAAAACGCTCCTTCGCCTCCACGTAAACGAGCGGGATGCCTAGGTGCCGGAAAGCCTCCTGGACCGACTCCGGCTCCCCTTGCCGCAAAAGCCCGTGGTTCACAAAGACGGACGTGAGCCGGTCCCCAATCGCCCGGTGCACCAGTGCCGCCGCCACCGCTGAATCCACGCCGCCGCTTAAAGCGCAAATCGCCCGGCCCGCACCGATAGTCGCCCGCACCTCGGCCACCGCTGCCTGCAGGAAAGAACCCATCGTCCACGCCCCGGTGCAGCCGCAAACCCTATAAAGGAAGTTTTCGAGCATCTTCTTCCCTTCGGGCGTATGGGCAACCTCGGGGTGAAACTGCACCGCGTAAAGCCTCCGGGCGGGGTCCGCCATCGCGGCCACCGGGGCCGCCTCCGTGCGGGCGGTCACCACGAAACCCGGCGGCGGCGCCGCCACCTTGTCCCCGTGGCTCATCCAGACCTCTGTCCGGCGCGCAACCCCCGCAAAAAGGTCCCCGTCGGCCAGAACCTCCAGGAGCGTCCGGCCGTACTCCCGGTGCGCTGCGGCCGCCACGTTGCCGCCGAGCAGGTGGGCCATGAGCTGCATCCCGTAGCAGATGCCTAACACCGGGATCCCGGTTTCAAAAAAGGCCGCCGGGAGCACCGGTGCGCCCTCTTCGTACACGCTCGACGGCCCCCCCGAGAGAATGATGCCCCGTGGCCGGCGCGCCCGCAGCGCCTCCACCGGCGTAGAATAGGGCATAATCTCGCAATAAACCCGGCATTCCCGTACCCGCCGGGCGATAAGCTGGGTGTACTGTCCCCCGAAATCGAGGATAATCACTAATTCCGCTTGCGGGTTGGGCACGTTACTCCCTCGCTTCGTAAATTTCCCGGCGCAGCACGCAGATGTCGGGCAGGTTCCGGTAGCGCCCCGCGTAATCGAGCCCGTAGCCGACCACGAACTCGTCCGGGATCGAAAAACCCAAATAATCAATCGTCACCGGCACCCGCCGGCGCGAAGGCTTGTCCAGAAGGGCACACACTTTGAGCCCCGCCGGCTCCTGCTGGTAGAGATGGTCCGTCAGGTACTTGAGCGTCAGCCCCGTATCCACAATGTCTTCCACTAACAAGACCTCTTTCCCCGTCACGCTCCGGTCGAGATCCTTGAGAATCCGCACCACACCGGTAGTCGTGCTGGAAGCGCCGTAACTTGAAACGGCGATAAAGTCAAGCTCTACCGGCACCGTCAGCACACGCAAAAGGTCGGCTAAAAAAACCACCGACCCTTTAAGGACGCCCACCGCCAGGAGTTCTTTCCCGCGGTAATCCGCCGAAATCGTCTCGCCAAGCATCTTCACCCGTTCCTGAATCTCCTCGCGGCCGAGCAGAACCCGCTCGATATCCGGGTGCACGCGCTTCCCCCCTCCGCGCTTTCCCTCCCGAAAAGGCCCAACCGCAGTTAGCAAAGGGGGCCGGGCCGGAAAAGCGCGAAATCTGGCTTATTTATACCAGGAAAACCGCAGGATGTCAACTTTGACCGCTCCAGTGACCGTATCTCAGCCCCAAAACCAAAATTTTTCATTGACAATTACCTTCAAGAAATGATATTGAAATGCCAGGGTTTTGCCAAAAAGCCCCCCTGGTGCACCGCGAAAAACTTGCGATAGGAAGCGTTGCCAGATGAATTCCTCCCGCCGGCGAAAATTGCGTCTCTGGGAAACCTTTCACGGCACGCTTATGCTTCCCGTAACCTTCCTCTTTATCGCGGCGGCGATCGCCACGGGCCTCCTCACCTTTTACCACGAGCGCTGGCACGCCCATCACCAGGCGGCCCAGCAGCTTGACATCCTGGCCGACACCGTTAAGGCGAATGTCGAGCGCTTCCTCAAGGATTGTCGCTACGATACCCTCCACCAGACCCGCTGGCTCTCCCTCCTCCCGGCGCTCAAAGAGGCCACCGGCACAGGCCCTCAGGCCCGGACGGCCCGCGACGAGTTGAGCCGCATCCTCCGGCGCATCTGTGAAGAGCGCGGCCTTTACGACGACATCCTTTTTGTTAACCGCGAAAAGATGATCCTCGCCTCCGCCAGCGAAAAGGATAACGGCACCCCTTACCATTTCCCTGTGCCCCAGGGCCACGCCCCACCTTTTCTCCGCGATGTTCACCTCGGCGCGGCAACCACCAGACCGGGGATCGACTACATTCTGCCGCTTTACGAAAAAGAAGGGGGGGCGTCTCCTCGGCTGGCTCATCTTCCACGTCAGCATTGACGAGATACTTCAGTTTGCCGCCAGCCAGCAGGAAAAATTGGGCCGGACCGGCGAAATCATCCTCGCCCGGCGCGATGGCACCGTAATCAATACTCTCCGCCGCCAAGCACACGCGGCCCTCGCTTTCAAGCCGGGCACCCCGGACATCGAGGCCGCCATCCACGGCCGGGAAGGCGTGATAGAAACCCGCGATTATACCGGCAGCAACGTTATCGCCGCTGTTCGCTACCTCCCCGAAACATCCTGGGGGTTAGTGGTGAAGCAGGAGGCCGCGGAATTTCTTGCCCCGGTCAGAAACCACGCCCTCACCCAGGGCGGCATCAGCCTCATCACTCTCGCCGCCCTCCTCATCCTCCTCGCCTTCACCATCCGCCGGCTTACCGGACCGCTCAGCCGCCTCACGGCGACAGCCACGCAGCTCGCCGCCGGCGACCTTTCCCCGCGCGTCCCGGAAATAAGCGGCGAGATCGGCCTCCTGGCCCGGAGTTTCAACGAGATGGCCGGCGCTCTCGAAGAACACTTTACCAACCAGGTGCGCACCGGCAAGGTCTTGGAAACGCTCGTCGGCACCATTGACGCCAAATCGCTGGTGCAGGCCACCCTCGCCACCCTCTGCGAAAACTTTGCGCTGGACATCGGCGCCTTTTACCTCTACCACCCGGACAAGGAATACCTTACCCTCTACGCCTGTCACGGCTTCACCCCGGCGACGGAAAACGAGTTTTACCGTCTGGGCGAAGGCCTTCCCGGCGCCTGCGCCCAAAGCGGCAAACCGCACCTGTTGACCCCGGTGCCCGCCGACACCAAATACCTCGTCAACAGTTTCCCCGGTAAGCTCGTCCCCCTCTGGCTCCTCCACCTGCCCGTTGCTTCCGGGGAAAAGCTTATCGGGGTCTTCGGCTTTGCGGGCCTGCTGCCGCTCAAGCAGGAAAAAATCGCTACCCTTGAGCACCTGGCTATCTTCTTCGGAATCGCCTTCGAAAACGCCTTCCACTACGTCCAGATGCGCGAGCTATCCGAGCGCCTCGAAACCCTGAACGAAGAGCTCATCGCCCAGAACGAAGAGCTTAACGCCCAGGCTGAGGAGCTCCAGGCCCAAGCTGAGGAGCTCCAGTCGCTCACGCAGGAACTCGCTGCCCAGAGCGTGGAACTCGAGCAGAAGAACCTCGCTCTGGAGCAGGCGACGAAGGCCAAGTCGGAGTTCCTCGCCAAAATGTCCCATGAACTCCGCACGCCGCTCAACGCCATCATCGGCTTCACGGAGCTCCTGCTCACCGGCGCCGCCGGGACCCTAACCCCGCGCCAGCAGGAGTATTTGACCGACGTCCACGAGAGCAGCAACCACCTCCTCGCCCTGATTAACGACATCCTCGACCTCGCGAAAATCGAGTCCGGCAAGATCGAACTCCAGATCGAAGAAGTAGACCTCTTCTCACCCCTCCAGAACGCCCTCCACCTCTTGACCCCGGAGGCCACCAAGAAGGACCTCACCATCGAAAACCGCGTTCCTCCCGGGGAATTCCTGGTTATGGCGGACGCCTACCGCCTCCAACAGGTTTTCAATAACCTTCTCTCCAACGCGGTAAAATTTACCCCTGCCGGCGGCAGGATTTACGTCGCCGCCTCCCGAAAAGAAAATATGGTAGCGGTAACCGTGGCCGATACGGGCATCGGCATCAAAGCGGAAGACATACCCAAGATTTTTGAAGAATTTAAGCAGGTCGACAGCTCCATCAGCCGCCACTACGGAGGCACAGGCCTGGGCCTGGCGATCGTCAAGAAAATCGTGGAAATGCACGGCGGCGCCATCTGGGTGGAAAGCACACCCGGCAAAGGTTCGGCGTTTACTTTTACGCTGCCGTGTAGTGGCGCAAGTCGAGTGAGCTAATGGAGGGGGTTCGCGGTTGAAGACGGTCCTGATTATTGAAGATAACCCAACCAACGCCAAGCTCGTCCGCGACATCTTGCAGCTCCACGGTTACAACACCCTCGAAGCAACAACCGCCCAGCTCGGCATCACCCTGGCCAAAGAAAAAAGGCCCGACCTCATCGTGATGGATATCGGGCTCCCGGGAATGGATGGGCTCACCGCCACACAGCTGCTTAAAACCGACCCGGTAACTGCACCCATTCCTATTCTTGCCCTCACCGCCTACGCGATGAAGGGCGACGCGGAAAAGTGCTTCGCTGCCGGCTGCAGCGCTTATCTCCCTAAGCCGATCAGTATCACCGGGCTTTTAACCCAGGTTAAGCTTCTTTCGGGTGACTAACGTTCGGCGCCGCTGCAGGCGCTTCCCCTTCCGCGGCGGGTGGGAGTAACAAGCAGAAGCTCGCCATCTCGCCCAGCGTGCCCTCCATCCAGAAGGCGCCGCCCTGCGCTTTGCAGAGTTCGCGCACCAGGGCGAAAACGCGCTCCCCGGCTGCCGTTTCGTCCCCCGATGGGCCACTACATTCCGCCATCTGCCAGCCCGGAGTAAAACTCCGCCAGACGGTGAAGAGCACCTTATCCTCCAAACGCGTGCACCACAGGCCTACCCTTCCACCTTTGGGGGTCTTGCCAACCGAAAGCAAGAGCAGGCCCGTAAGCACCTCGAGCAGCAGCAGATCACCCACCAGCGCCGGCGCCACCTCGGGGGCAACCTCGGTCTTAAGACTCACGCCTGCCGCAGTCGCCCTCGCCGCTACCGCCTCTCTGCACCTGGCCACTATCTCCGCCACCGGAACGACCGCGCCGCACGGCCCAAGGTTATCCCGCCGCACGCAGGTAACTTCCTCGATAAGCTGTTCGAGCTTCAGGCCCGCGTCTCTGATATGCGCTACATAGTCAAGCAGTTCCCTCTTTTCGCTCTCGGACAACTTCAGGAGCAGCAACTCCGAAAAACCGATGATATTCATGAGCAGGGTCCGCGCCCGGAAGCCTAAGTTGTCCCGCCTAACTTCACCATTTACGCCGGCGCCCGCTATTACTGCCGCACCCGCTCCTGGGCTCGCGCATACGCAACAGTTCCAACCATTTTTCTTTATCCCCATCCGCGGGTGCAGCTTCTGTCCTTCGGCAAGAAATGAATTTATCGCCATCCCTCTCGCTCCCTCCGCCAAAACACATCCTAAAGACTACCAGACAACCGGTAATTTGTCAATATCTCCAGCAGAACCATTTTTTGGCCTTTATTGTAGAAATCTGTCAGATTCCTGTCCGGCTTTAGAGGAACATTTTCCCTTGAATACTATATATTGTAATATAGACCCGGACAAATCACGTCCTTGGACCCAAAAGACGAGGAGGGATCCCCGTGAACAGAAACAGCCGGCACAACCCCACCGAGGCAACGTCCCGGCAGCTTTCGGCTCAACCTGATATGCCGGCCCGCCAGTACCCGTGTCCCGAGCTCAAACTCGCCACCGCCTACGTGCCGCCCCAACCTTACGGCAAGCAGTTTAAACCCGACGAGGCGTTAAAGAAAGGCACCCTCTGGCCCGATCTCTATTCGCCCTACCCACCGCCAAACCCGCGCTGAATAACATTGGGAGGAGGAGTGGTTATGCCCTACGAGCAGGCTGAGTTACTCAAAAAAATCCAGGCCGTCGAATTTTGCGCTACTGAACTCACCCTCTACCTCGACACCCACCCGGATGATGCCGCCGCTCTATCAGACTACAACCGTTTCGCCGGTGAGCTTGCGGCGTTGAAAAAGGAGTACACCGAAAAATACGGGCCGCTCTGCGTTTTCGGCCACGAAAGGGCTGAGCCGTCCTGGAAGTGGGTCGAGCAGCCGTGGCCCTGGGAGATCGAATATTAGGGGGGACTGACCCAATGTGGCTTTACGAGAGAAAACTCCAGTACCCGGTGCGCGTCTACTCCCGCGACCTGCGCATGGCGAAGTACCTATCGACCCAGTACGGCGGGCCCGACGGCGAGCTTTCCGCGGCCATCCGGTACTTAAACCAGCGTTACACCATGCCCTGCCCCCGCGCCAAAGGGTTACTTACCGACATCGGCACCGAGGAACTCGCCCACGTTGAAATCATCTGCACCATGATCTACAAGTTAGTTAAAGGAGCCTCACCTGACGAACTCGAGCGGGCGGGCCTCGGGCCACACTACGCCCAGCACGACAGCGCCCTCTTCCCCGCCGACGCCAGCGGTTTCCCCTGGACCGCCGCCTACATCCAGGCCCACGCCGACCCCGTAGCCGACCTGGTCGAGGATATGGCCGCCGAGCAGAAGGCCCGCGCCACTTACGAACAGCTGATCCGCCTCACTGACGACCCGGGGATCAAAGACACGCTCAAATTCCTACGCGAGCGCGAAGTCGTCCATTTTCAACGCTTCGGCGAAGCCCTCGACCATGTCCAAGGCTATATGAACAGCCGGAAGGTCTTTTAACGCCCCCAACTAAACCGGCGTGAGGGGGGCACCGCTCCGCCCCCCTCCGCCCTTTTCTTCGCGAAATTAAACGAAAACCTTCCCAAGGCCGCCTTTATATGGTAATATTAACCTGATAACCTACTGGCAGGAGGCTCGCCATAGGTGGAAGAGATTCTCCAGCAGATTCTTACCGAGTTAAGAGAGCTTCGCCAGGGGCAGGAGGAACTCCGCCAGGGCCAGAAGGAACTCCGCGGCGATGTAGCCGCCCTCCAGAAGGGCCAAGAGGAACTCCGCGGCGATGTAGCCGCCCTCCAGAAGGGCCAAGAGGAACTCCGCGGCGATGTAGCCGCCCTCCAGAAGGGGCAGGAGGAACTCCGGGCCGCGGTTGTAACCCTCCAGGAGGCCCAAATCCGTCTGGAAAAGGGACAGAAACGTCTGGAGAAGGGGCAGAAGGAGATCCGCAAGCAGCTTGACGCCGTGTGGGCCGACATTAAAAAACTCGACGACCGCCTCACGGCACAAGAGAAGTTAAATTTGCACCGGTAGCTAATCGCGAACCACCACCGGCGTCCCAACAGCCACCCGGTCGTAAAGGTCTTCCACGTCGGCGTTGGTGAGGCCGATGCACCCCCACGTCCAGCAGTCACCCCATTCTGGCCTGCTGCCGCCGTGAATGCCGACGCCGCCCCCGAGCGCCGTCTCCTGCGGCGGCACCTGCCCGGCGCTACACGCCGCCACAATCGCTTCGTAGGTGGCTTGGTCAATCAGGCCCTGCTGCAGCCCCCGCGCCGCATCGTCGACGCCCGGGTAGCTAAGCCGCATCCACCGGGAGCCCAGGTACTCGTCCGGCGGGTCGATGACCAGCTTCTCGCAGATGTAAAAGGTTCCCTCCGGTGTCCGGTGGTCCCCCGCCACCTCTTTATCCCCCGGGCCCCCGTCCCCGGTAGCTACGTGGTAGGATTTCACCGGTACCCCGTCTTGAAAAAGCGTCAGCGTGTGCGCCGCCTTGTCCACCACCAGCAAAAGCCCGTCCGGCCCGCCAGCTCCCGCTCCCGGCGGGGTAACCGCGCCGGCCCCTTCCGGCCGCAACTGCCGCGGTATAGCGCCGCCCGCAGCAACACCGGCACCCCCCACCGCGCCGGCCGCGCTCCCGCCAGCCCCGCGCGCCTCCCGCAGCGTCCCCTGCTGCTTCTCACCGGACCCGCCGGCGGCGGCTTGAACAGCCGGCTTCCCCGCGCGGTTACCGTCACCGGTAACCTCTCCCTTCCCGCAAGAAAACCCGGCGCCGCACACCGCCACGAAAAAGGTTAAAAACAAGAACCACAGGCTTACATTTCGCCGCTTCATCGGTCCTGACCCCTCTTCCTCCCAAGCAAAGATAGCGCCATAAAAATTAGCGGCCGCGCAATTACCCGGCCTTCACCATTGTAGCATACCGCCCTGCCGGTGGTACGGCGTAAATACTGGCAGCCTTGCCACACTGGGCAACCCTTGGAAACCGATAAAAACGGGGCAGGTTGTAGGCCTGCCCCGCAACATTCAGGTAAGGGAAACGTTTTACTGGCTCGCGTCCTGGTTCAGGGTGAAGGTAACCGTCGTGGTCAGCCGGTCGCCCTGGAGATCGTTGCCCGCTTCGGGACGGAAGGCCAGTCTAACGTGGAAGCTCTTCGTATTCCCGCCGTTGGGCAGCGGCGTTGGCAGGTTATCAAGCGCGGCCGCGTTGGCCGGCAGCGTTACGTCTTCCAGATCAAGCCAGCCGTTATCGTTGGCGTCCACAATAGCATGGCCGGAGGTAGCGCCCGCACCGGTAAAGACAATGCCGTCGTAATCCATGTACTGAATCTCGATGTAACGAGCCATCTCCTGCCAGGTGGAGTTCCGGTTGGTATCCGACTCCACCGGGTTGAGCGCCTCGTCTATCGCGTGGCTAAAGGCGATCTCCACGTGGCTGCCCGCCAGGCTGCCGGTGTTCATCAGGCTGACCTCGTAAGCCACCCCCGGCACGTCTCCGGGCGCCATATTGGTCAGCACCCAGGTTTCGGAAACCCCGTCGCCGAACGGCTGGTTGTCGTCGCTCACCTTCAGGTCTAACGTGCCGGCGGCGAAGGTATTCGCCAGGCTCTGCTCGGTGTCCGCGAAGTAGGCCCAGGTGCCGTAGCCGGTCATCCCTGCCACCAGGAGCAGCGTTAGCGCCAACAATAAGACTTTTTTCTTCACATCAGGCTCCCTCCTTTAAGGGAGGGTAGCAGGATAGCGCCCTATTCCTGCTTCCTCGCTAAAAGCATTATTGAGACGCCTTGAAACTAAGCGTAACGTTGGCGCTGTCACCCTGGACGCCGTTATCGGCGTTGGGATCTAATGTCCAGACGATATGGAGTTTTTTCTCCGTGTTAGCAGGTAAAGAACCGAGGTCATACGCGCCGAGAGCCTGTAACTGGCTCAGGGTCTTGCCCTGGAGGCCAGTAACAGTAACACCGTCCAGCTCAACGGTGGTTGCTACGATGGCGTCACCGATTAGCGAACTTCCAGCATCAACGCTCGAGGGCGTACCCTCGGTTGCGCTGTACGTAAAGGTAACGGTGGTCCTGCTGGCTCCGATAGTGCCCTCGTTGTTGACGTAAATGCTGGCGTCCACCGTTTGCCCCGGAGCCCAGTTAGAAGGAGATACCCACGTCGCTGAAGTGCTGCCCGTAGGATCAAGACCAGCCGCATTCGCCAGCCCGAGATCCAGCGTCCCAGCCGTAAAGCTGTTCCCCGTGCTCGTCTCGGTGTCGCTGAAGTAGGCGAAGGTGCCGGCGCCGGCGAGCGCCGCGACCAGCAGCACGCCCAAAAGCGCGATTAGAATTTTACGCATCCTTAAATTCCCTCCTTAAAGTTTTTTTAAACTTAGAACTCAGAACTTCGAACTGTGAACTCCTAATCCCCACTCCGGCTAAGCCCGCTTCGTTTTAGGCCGCCATCACCCCCTTATTAAATGCGTGCCTTCCAATTGACGGGTTGCCGGCGCGTTTTGCGCGCCTCCCGCCAGATGTCCCAACCGTAAAGCGCGATGAGCAGCGCCGCCAGCGTGCCTACCAGCGCGAAGAAGTGCGTCCGGTCCTTCATAAAACCGGCCAGGAAGCCGAAATACGGGACGTAGCCAACCACTTTGGGCACCTTTTCCATCTTCGGGACCACCGCGTAGGGGTCGGGCTCCTCGTTGGCGTCGCCTTTGGTCCGAAACTGCACCTTCCCGCCGCTTTTACTTACCTCTACCACCCGGTGGGTGATACGCTGCGCGTCGATCTTGTAGGAGATGATGTCGCCCCGCTTCACCTGGTCGAGCGTGACCTGCTTGGTGATCACCACGCCGCCGACTTTAAGCGCCGGCTCCATACTGCCGGAGAGGACCGGGTGGATGTTGATCCCGAAGCGCGGGGCGAAGAAAACGAAGACCACTAACAGCACTGCCAGCGCGGTAATGATGTTGACCAGCCAGTTAATAAGCCGCCGCGCCGCGCCTTTGCTGGTTTTCACCGGGGGCGCTTCCGCCGCCCGGTTTTCCTGCCGGGTCTTTTCGCCTGTCAAAAGCGTCGCCTCCCTACCTCTGCCGGGAAAATGAGTCTTACGCCGTTAATAGGCACCGCTGCCGGCCAGCGCGGCGTTTTCCGCCGCCCCGTCGCAAGCGCTGCCGGGCGCAGGGTTCTGCGGTGCCGGGGTGCCGCCCTGGTCGTCCGGATTCGCCTGCGCGCCGCCGCTCGCGCCCTCTTGCGGCGCCGCACCGCCGTTCGCGCTATCCGCTGGGCCGCCGCTACCACCTGCCACCGCGCCGCTGTTGCTGGTAGCACCACCGGCGTTTTCCTGCGGGCTGTCGTTACCGCCGCCGTCCGCCGCCGGGCCGCTACCTTGAGCGCCCGAAACCACCTGCCCGCCGCAGTTGTCTTCTCCCCGGGCGCTGCACCCGCCGCCGTTACCGCCGTTGCAATTACCGTTGTGGTTACCGTCGCCGTTCCCATTCCCGCCGCCGCACCCCTGCTCCGGGCACGCCACGGTGAAGCTCATCGTCACCGTCTCCGTGTCGCTGAAGCCGCCGCCGGCAGGCAGCGGGTTCCCGAGCACCCGCGCGGCGCCGAAGCCCACGGCCACCGCTACGGCGACGGCGACCGGCAGCACCTTCGCCCACCAGGGCAGCGCCCTGACGGCTTGGACGACGCGCGCGCCCACCTTGAAGCGGCACGCCTCGTAGCCCGGTACCGCCCGCCAGCCCACCGCCGGCCTTTTCCCTTTCACCCGCCGGAACCAGTAGCCGGGCTCGCGCCGGTTATCTTCCTGCCAGTGCGGCACGCCGTTGCCCGCCACCGGTTTCACCCTCTCCCGCCCGCGCAGTCACAAAAAATGGGACCGCCGGGTCTATGGGATTTGATACCAGCATACCACGGCCCTTCTCTCAACTTCTATCGACCGCAAGGATGAAAATCAGGGGACGGCGCCGGTGGAGAATTAATCCAGGAGTGAGAGCGGAACTCGCGCGGGAGGCGGGACGCGGAAGATTGCGGCAACAGACAGTATTAGTCCCAGCGGCGGCGGTTTAAGCCGGGGCTTTCAGCTTTTCGTCCTAAAGGGGATTAATCCGCGGGTACGGCGCGCGGTGCTTAGCGTCGGGGCTGGTCGTTTAAAGCCGCTTCTTGAAGCAGCCCGACGCGCAGCGCGGCCACCACCGCCTCGGTCCGGTTGCGGGCGCCGAGCTTGCGGAAGATGCTCCGGAGATGCGTTTTAACCGTCGATTCCGACATAAAGAGGCGGCGGCCGATCTCCTGGTTCGAAAGGTTCTGGCCGAGCAGGGAGAGCACCTCGCGTTCACGACCCGTGAGGAGATCAGCGTCAACCGGGCTTCTCCCTCTTTCCGCGAGGCTGAAGAACTCCGGCCCCAGTCGCGGGAGGCAGAGCATCCCGGCCTTAATGATGAGTTCCACCGCCTGGACGATTTGGCGGGGCAGCAGGCGCAGGGGTAAGCACCCCCACGTGCCAGCCCGAAGCAACGCCAGCAGGTCCAGCTTCTGCGGGTTATCTACCAGGACCACCGGAAAAACGAAGGGGCACCGGCGCTTGAGTTCACCAACAGTGGCCACAGGATCCTCACCCGCGACGTTCCAGAGGACGATATCCGGGTGAAGCCGGCCCGCCGCCGGGAGCAGGTCGGCATTAGCCACGTGGCCGATCACTTCAAAAGACCCGTTCGCCGCAAAAGCGGCAACCAAACTTTCGCGCCACTCGGGTGACTGCCCACCGAGCAAAATAGTAAATTCTCCCACCTACCTCGTCCCCCTTACGTTAGAAGTCAAGCCACTGCTTTCACCGGCGTTTTTTCTCTCTGACTTCACGACCCGTATGGGGCTCCTGTATTTTTGCCCGGAATTCTGGCCGGCGCATCGCGCAAGATGGAGGGCTTGGTCGGCTTAATGCGGTAGCGCTGCTGCAGATAGAAGTATCTGTCTGTTGGTGGTATTATTGGCTTTATTTACCCTATATGTTTTAATTCGGCTTAGACCACACAAATCCTTTAAAAAACGTCCAAAATTATGAAACAAAATAGTCTAAATTTCGACAATAAACTATAGTGCTGCGCGTTAAAGTGAAGCAGGAAGTAGCTTTTTTCCGCCGAAAAAGATTCTTGGGAAAGCAAAAACTTCTCATTGAGATGAGGCCGAGGTTGCGTGAGCTCCGGTAGAATAATCGTCCGCGCCACGTTTTTGATTCTCGCTCTTTCCCTCCTTTCCCGCTTCTTAGGGCTCGGCAGGGAGATGGCGATCGCCTACGCCTTCGGCGCGAAAGCGAAGGCGGACGCCTTCTTCGTAGCCTACGTCATTCCCTACACTTTTTCCGGTGTCGTCGGCACGGCGCTCGCGACGGTGATCGTGCCGGTTTTCGCCGGTTACGCGGCACAGGGACGCAAAGAGGCGGCCTGGCAGGTGCTAAGCCGCCTCCTCAATGCCGCCTTCGTGCTGACGCTGGTTCTGGCCCTCCTCGGGGTGGCCGCCGCCCCTTTGCTCACCCGGGCGCTCGGGGGCGGCTTCCCGCCGGCGACGCTCGCGCTCGCCACCAAACTCACCGCGGCGATGACGCCCGCGATTATTTTTTTGACGGTGGCCGGCATCCTGGGCGGCATCCTCAACGCCAACAACATCTTCGGGCCGCCGGCCCTCGGGCCGGCAATCATGAACGTCATGGTGATCACCGGCGCGCTTGCGGGGGCGCGGCTCCTTGACGTTTACGGGCTGGCCCTCGGTGTAGTGGCCGGAAGCCTCGCCTACACGCTGGTTCAGCTTCCGGCCCTCCGCTACGTCGGCTTTCGCTACACACCGGCCTGCGACTTTTGGCACCGCGAGGTGCGCCGGGTTGGGGCGCTGCTGCTGCCGGTGGTGCTGGCTTCCGGAATCGGCCAGGTTTACACCTTCATCGACTGGCGCCTCGCGTCAGGTCTCGCCGAGGGGAGCATCGCGGCGCTCAACTACGCGAACAAACTGATGAACCTGCCGCAGGGGCTCCTGGTCACGGCCGTGACCACCGCCATCTTCCCGACGCTAAGCCGCCTGGCGGCGGAGGAGCAGCCGGAGGCGATGGCCGCGACGCTCAGACGCGCGCTGAAGTGGATCCTGCTGTTAGGCGTCCCGGGCGCGGTCGGGCTCATCGTGCTGCGCGCCCCGGTGGTGATGCTTCTCTTCGAACGCGGGGCTTTCGACGCGCGGGCCACCGGGATGACGGCGCAGGCGCTCCTCTGCTACGCGGTGGGCTTAGCGGCTTTCTGCCTCAACCTCCCGCTCACCCGCGGCTTTTTCGCCTTTCAGGACACCCGGACGCCGCTCTTGATCTCGGCCGCTACCGTCCCCGTGAAGCTTCTGCTGAGCCTCGTCCTGGTGCGCGTTTTGCACCACGCCGGCCTTGCCCTGGCTACCTCCGTCACGATGACGCTCAATATGTGCCTCCTCTCCTACCTCCTCTACCGCCGCCTCCCCGCCCTCTTCGACGCCTCTTTCTGCCGCTTCGCCGGCCGGCTGCTCCTCGCCGCCGCCCTTATGGGCGCAGGGGTGCACGTAGCCGACGGTTACCTGGCCGCCCACCTGAAAACCACGGGTTTGGGGCTGCTCTGCCGGGTGGCAGCAGATATCGCGGCGGGCGCCCTCCTCTTTTTCGCCGCCGCCTTCTCCTTACGTCTCGATGAGCTTCTCTCCCTGTGCGACCTCCTCCGCGAAAAAGCAGCGGGCGTCGCCATCCGGAGCAAGTCGCTCCGCCCCCGCTACCGAAACAACCGGTAAAGATTTGCCGCGCCGGCGCCAGCCCCCGGCGGCCGGTTTCCAAAGAATAAATCGGGGTATTAAAAGCCGCGCCGGGGTAAACGCTAAGCACGGTGAGGATCGATGCCGGAGATAAACCCCTACGCGCGCCTCGACCGCTTCATCCGGGCCTACGCGGAAAAGCCCGGCGGACTGGTGCGGGTGCTCCAAAAGGCGCAGGAGATTTTCGGTTACCTTTCCCCCGAAGTGCAAACCTACGTAGCGCGCCAGATGAAGCTCCCGGCCAGCACGGTGGCCGGCGTGGCAACTTTTTACTCCCAGTTCGCCGCCGTGCCCCAGGGGAAAAACGTCATCAACGTCTGTCTGGGCACCGCCTGCTACGTTAAGGGAAGCGGGGAAATCTTCGCCGCTTTCAAAAAGCTCCTGGGGGTTGATGCCGACGAAACTACGCCGGACGGCCTTTTTACCCTGCGCGCGACCCGCTGCCTCGGCGCCTGCAGCATCGCGCCGGTGGTGACGGTAAACGAAGCGGTTTTCGCCCACGCTACGCCGGAAACGGCCGCGGCGATCGTAGCACGCTACCGGAAAGAAGGGGAGGAAAGGAAGGATGCTGCAGAGTACGCGGGACTTGGCAGAGCTGCGGCAACGCCTCCTCCCCCGGCTTAGCTTCCGGACACCGGCTGCCGCGGGTCCGCCGGCGGCGGTGCTGGTCTGCACTAGCATGGGCTGCCTCGCCGCGAAGAGCGAAGCGGTGATCGCGGCGCTCAAAGAGGAGGTGGCGGCGTTAGGGCTTGACGTGACCGTGCACGAGACGGGCTGCCTCGGGCTCTGCAAGTTCGGGCCGGCGGCGCTCGTTTACCCGGGGCAGGTGCTCTACTTGGGGCTCGACCCGGACGCGGTCCGCAAAATCGCCCGGGAGCACCTGCGCGACGGGCGCCTGGTGGCGGAGCACCTCTTCCGGGACCCAGAAACGGGGGCCGCAATCGCCCAACTCCCCAACATCCCTTTCTTCCGGCGGCAGCTCCGCGCCGTGCTGGCCCAGGTAGGCGTGATCGACCCGGGAAGCCTCGAGGATTACATTGCCGCTGGCGGCTACGCGGCTTTCGCCACGGTCCTGGGCTGGCAGCCGGAGGCGGTTGTGGCTGCGGTAAGCCGCGCGGGTCTGCGGGGCCGGGGCGGGGCCGGTTTTCCGACCGGCCGGAAATGGGCCGCAGCCGCCGCCCAGCCGGCCAAACGCAAGTACATCGTCTGCAACGCCGACGAAGGCGACCCGGGCGCCTTCATGGACCGCAGCATCATCGAAGGCACGCCCCACGCCGTGTTAGAGGGGATGCTCATCGCCGGCTACGCCGTCGGGGCGCAGGAGGGGATTGTTTACGTGCGGGCGGAGTATCCCCTCGCGGTTAAGCGCTTGGAGACGGCCATCCGCCAGGCGCGGCGCGCCGGCCTTTTAGGCAAAAACCTTCTCGGGAGCGACTTTTCCTTCGATGTGGAAATCTGCCACGGCGCCGGCGCCTTCGTCTGCGGCGAGGAGACGGCGCTCCTCGCGTCGGTAATGGGCCGCCGGGGCGAGTCCCGCCCGCGGCCGCCCTACCCGGTGGAGGAAGGGCTCTGGGGCGAGCCGACGGTGCTGAATAACGTGGAGACACTGGCCAACGTGCCGCTCATCATCCGCAAGGGACCCGAATGGTTCGCCGGCATCGGCACGGAGAAGAGCAAAGGGACGAAGATTTTCTCCTTGGCGGGGAGCATCAACATTACGGGGTTGATCGAGGTGCCGATGGGGGTAAGCCTGCGGGAAATCGTCTTCGGCCTGGGCTACGGGCCGCCGGCGGGGCGGGAGCTTAAGGCGGTGCAGACGGGCGGGCCTTCGGGCGGCTTCCTCCCCGCGCGCCACCTCGATACGCCGGTAGACTACGAGTCGCTCAAAGAGCTCGGCACGATCATGGGTTCTGGCGGCATGATCGTGCTCGACGAGGCGAGTTGCATGGTGGACGTGGCGCGCTTTTACACCGCCTTCGGGCAGGACGAATCCTGCGGCCGGTGCACTCCCTGCCGCGTGGGCACAAAGCGGATGGTTGAGCTTCTCGACCGGATCACCGGTGGCACGGCAACGGTCGCGGACTTGGAACTGCTCGAAAAGCTGGCGGAAGACGTGAAGGACGCCTCCCTTTGCGGCCTCGGCCAGACGGTGCCCAACCCGGTGCTCTCTTCGCTGCGCTTTTTCCGGGATGAATACCTCGCCCACGTGAAAGAACGGCGCTGCCCCGCCGGCCGCTGCCGGAAGCTCCTGCACTAAAGGTACTTCCAGGCGCAGAGGCGCCGCTCGAGCCACTCGAGGATTACGTAAATGAGGAAGCCGAGGAGTCCCATGGCGATGATGCCGGCGTAGAGCTCCGGGTAAGCGTAGCGCGTCCAGGCGTCGAGGAGGTAGTAGCCCAGCCCCTCCTGGCTCGCGATCGTCTCCGCAAAAAAGAGCACGGCGATCGCGGTTCCCGAAGCGATCCGGAGGGCGGTCAGGACCTCCGGGAGCACCGCCGGCCAGATCACGTGGCGCAAAAGGGCACCCGGCCCCGCGCCGAGGGAAGTCACCGAAGCGATGAGCGCCTGGGGAATGTGCCGGGCGCCGTCGCGCACGGGAAGGAGGATCTGGAAGAAAAGGACTAAGGTGATGAGCAGGATCTTCGCCCCGTCGCCTAAGCCCAAGAGCACCATCACCACGGGAAGAAAGACGATCTTGGGCACCGGGTAAATGAGGTAGATGAGGGGTGATAAAACGCGGTCGACCGCGGGATTGCGGCAAGCAAGTCCCACGGGAATGGCGGTAGCCACGGCAAGGCAAATGCCCGCCGCCACGCGGTAGCTGCTGACAAGCAGGTGGCGCCCGAGCTCACCCGGCAACTCCCGGAAGAAAACCGCAAAGGCCGCAAGCGGCGTAGGGAGCGCAGGGAGACGGACTACCGCCGCCGCCAACGCCCACAAAGCAAGCAGCAGCAAAAGCGCGCCGAGGGTGGTGCCTGCGCGGCGGAATAGTCTCTGCACCGGCGCCTCACCTCCGACCCGCCGCTGCGGTGCCCGGTGCTGCAGCGCCAACCGCCAGTTTTTCCCGCAGGAAGGAGCAAAGCCGCAGGAATTCCGGGTCACGGCGCCAATCCTGGCGCCCCGCGCCGGGATTGGGCAGCGCGGCCACCACCCGCCCCGGCCGGGGGGAGAGAACGATGATCTGCCGGCCCAAGAAGACCGCCTCCTCGATACTGTGGGTCACCAGGACAATCGTGCAGCGCGTGCGGGTCCAAATTTCGCGGAGGCTCTCCTGCAACGCCTCCCGCGTGAGGGCATCGAGGGAAGAAAAGGGCTCGTCCATGAGGAGCAGGTCGGGCTCAAGGGCGAGCGCCCGCGCGATCGCCACCCGCTGCCGCTGGCCGCCGGAAAGCTGCGCCGGGTAGAGGCGGCGGTACTCGTACAGCCCCAACTCCCGCAGGAGGCGGTTCACCCGCGCCTCCCGCTCCGGCCGCGGCACCTTGCGGATCTCCAGCCCGAGGGCCACGTTGGCGAAGACGTTTTTCCAGGGCAGGAGGCCGTAGTCCTGGAGAATCAGCGCCGTTTGGCGCCGCCCGGGAGCAACCGGTGCCCCGGCAACCAGCACCTTTCCCGCAAAATCAGGGATGAGCCCCGCCAAAACCGATAGCAGCGTGCTCTTGCCGCAGCCGGAAGACCCGATAACGCAGCAGGTTTCCCCCGCCGCCACCCGAAAAGAGACGCCGCCGAGGGCCGCCACGGGCCCCCCGGCCGTCTGGTACGTCACCCGCAATCCCTCAACCAGGATCAACCGCCGAGCACTCGCTTTTCCACCAGGTCGTCGTAGCGCACCGGCGCCTTCAGAATCCCCTTCGCCGTGAGCCAGTCAACCACCGCCTGCACGTCCGCGGGTGCCGGAAGCTGTGCCGGCGAGAAGATGAGCTTCATCCCGTGGCGCCCCCCGGGCAGCACCGGTTCAGGCACCCGCGCCTTTTCCTTTAGCAGCGGCACCTGAGCGGTCGGGTCCCGCTGGATGTCGCGCACCGCCCGGTTGTAAGCCGCCAGCAGCCGCTTGAGCCCCGTGAGGTTTCGGTCAATCGTCTCCTCGCGCGCGATGATGACCGTCTGGGAGATGTTGCTCTTCGTATCGTCAATGATGAGGCGCGCGCCTTTGGCCTCCGCCAGCGCCGCGAAGGGATCCGGCAGGATCGCCGCCTTGACGGTGCCGTTGAGCAGCGCCTCGAGGCGCACCGGAATCTTGGGGATCGCCACTTTCTTAATCTCCTCGGGTTTGAACCCCTCCGCCGTTAGCAGCCGGTCGAGCACGTACTCGTTAATCGTCTTCAGGGAGCAGGCGATGGGCACGTTTTTGAGGTCGGCCACCGTCCTCAGCCCCGAGCCGGGCGCCGCCAGCACCGCAAAGCGCCCCTCCTCCGGCCGCACGCCCTGGCAGAGAGCGATCGCCTTCACCTTAGTCCCGCCCTGCCGCATCTGGGCCACCGCCAGAAGGTCGCCCACCGCCACGTCGATCTGCCCGGCGGTGAAGGCGCTGTCCCGTTCCACCGCGCTCGGGAAGGAGATAAATTTCACCGCCACCCCCGCGTCGCGGAAATAGCCCTTCTGCTCCGCGACCCAGAAGGGGAGGTTGTCCGTGATGGGCAAGAGCCCCACCGTGAGTGCCGCCGGCTTTGTCCCACACCCCGCGCCCAGCAGGGCAAAGACCAGCAGCAGGCCCGCCAAGAGAGCCGCACCAGCGGCCGCCCTTAACCTGGCGGGCGTGAAGCCGGCTTGCCCTGGCAGAATAGAGCAAACGCGCCGCAAACTTCGCCTTCCCGTCTTCGCCAACTCCGCAAGCCTCCCTACTCTTAATAGTGAAATCTTCGTTTATTTTCGCGCCCCGCCGCCAATCTCCTGCCGCCGGCGCCAATCCGCGCGCAACATTCGCCCCGGGGAAGCGGCCCGGCCGCGCCCTGCCGAAGAATAAAAAGCCGCGGGCGGTAGAAGATTAGAACCGGTGATGTTGCCGTGACCGACGAGAAGCGCCGCATCGAACACGCCGGCCCCGAGGGCCCGCCACCCGCTCAACCCCAAAGGATCGTGCGGCTGACCATCGACGGCCGGGAAGTGGAGGCGCCGGAAGGAACCAATCTTCTCGAAGCCGCGCGGGCACACGGCATCGCGATCCCGAGCCTCTGCTACCTGCGCGGGATAAACGAGATCGGGGCCTGCCGGGTCTGCCTCGTGGAAATCGAGGGCCTCCCGGCACTGCAGGCGGCCTGCGTTTACAAGGTGGCCGAAGGGCTAAAGGTGCATACCAACACCGCGCGGGTCCGCCGGGTGCGGCAAACCGTGGTGGAACTCCTCCTCTCCGAGCACCACCGGGAGTGCACTACCTGCATCCGCAACGGCAACTGCGAGTTGCAGAATCTGGCGGAAACCTTAGGCATCCGCAACATCCGCTTCACCGGTGAGACGCCAAACTACCCGCTTTACGACCGCAACCCCTTCATCGTTCGGGACTACAACAAGTGCGTCCGGTGCCGCCGCTGCGAGGCCATCTGCTCGAACGCGCAGCAGGTCCACGTCTACGCGGCGCAGCACCGGGGCTTCGCGACGGTGATTGCGCCCCCGTTTATGCTCGACCTGGCCGACGTGGCCTGCACCACCTGCGGCCAGTGCATCCTCGCCTGCCCCACGGCCTCCCTCTACGAGCGGGAGTGCATCGCGGATGTCTGGCGGGCGCTTGACGACCCGGATAAGATCGTGCTGGCCCAGACGGCGCCCTCGATCCAGGTGACCCTCGGGGAACTTTTCGGGATGCCGCCGGGAACCGTGGTTACCGGGAAGTTGGTGGCGGCGCTGCGGCGCCTCGGCTTCGATAAAGTCTTTGCGACCGATTTCAGCGCCGACCTCACCATCATCGAAGAGGCCCATGAGTTCCTCGAGCGGCTTGAAGCCGGCGGCCCCTTCCCCATGCTCACCTCCTGCTGCCCCGGCTGGATCAAGTTCTGCGAGCACTTTTACCCCGAATTCCTCGGTCACCTCTCCACTTGCAAGTCGCCGCACCAGATGTTCGGCGCCCTCGCCAAAACCTACTTCGCCGCCAAACACAGCTACGACCCGCGTAAGGTAGTGGTGGTGGCGATTATGCCCTGCGTCGCCAAAAAGTTCGAAGCCAGTCGCCCGGAAATGGGAACCGACCAGTTTCGGGACGTCGATTACGTCCTCACAACGCGGGAACTCGGGCGGATGATCCGGCAGGCAGGGATCGACTTCGGCAGCCTGCCGGACGAGGACTACGACCAGCCGCTCGGTATCGCGAGCGGTGCGGGGACGATCTTCGGCGCCACCGGCGGCGTGATGGAAGCGGCGGTGCGGACCGCCTACGCGGTCACGCACCCGGACGAAAGGGGGCTGATTGATATGGCGGAGCTGCGCGGCCAAAGCGGGATCAAGGAAGCGTGGGTAGACCTCGGCCGCTGGCAGGTACGGGTGGGTGTCGCTCACGGTCTGGGTAACGCCCGGCGGCTTCTCGAACTGGTAAAGGCAGGCGAAGCCTTCCACTACCTCGAGATCATGGCCTGCCCCGGCGGCTGTGTAGGCGGGAGCGGCCAGCCGATCCTTGCCGGCCACGATCAGGCCGCGCTTTCGCTTGACTACCGGCACAACCGCGCCGACGCGCTTTACCGGATCGACTTTTCCCGGACCATCCGGCGCTCCCACGAGAACCCCCAAGCCAAAAAGATTTACGAAGAGTTCCTCGGGCGGCCGCTTGGCCCCACCGCCATGAAACTGCTGCACACCACTTACACGCCGCGCAGCCCGGTGCCCACCCGCTACGATCCCCAGCTTTTCCCAAGTATTTTCCCCAGGAGCGCGGTGCAAGATAACAATTGAGTACTAAACCCATAAAAGTTTAAGGAGGGTCATTATGTTCATCGCCAAAGGGAAACATATCCTTGATAACCGCGTTGACGTCACTCCTTCGCCGGCCGTCCGGGGCCGGGACGTTCTGATCCGCTACAACGGCCTGCTCGCCAAGAGCGGTGCCGACCGTGTTTACGTCCACTACGGGTTCGACGGGTGGAAAAATGTGAACACAGCAGAGATGCGGCGGGAACCGGACGGGAGCTTCGCGATTTCCCTTCCCGTTCAGGGGACGAGCGAACTCAACTTCTGCTTCAAAGACAGCGCCAACAACTGGGACAACAACAACGGCTGGAACTGGGCCAGCGACATTATTTACTGAGCGCCAGCGGAAAGTTCACTGCCAGACAGGGAAAGGGCTGCCCCACCGATCGAGGGCAGCCCTTTCTATGCCGTGGCAGAACAAAAATCGGTTTTCCCTGAAAGGTTTTCCGCCAGACGCCTTAGCAGGAAGAACAGGAGCCCCCGCAGGAAGAGGCGCCGGGCCTTGAGATGGTGAAACCGCCGCCCAACCAGGTGTTAGCGTAGTCGAGAACGGCGCCCTCTAAATACGGCTCCGTTGCCTTGTCCACGGCAAACTTGATTTCCCCGGCCGTAAAGACGGTGTCATCCGCTTTCACTGACTCATCCAGAGCCAGACCGAAGTTCGGCCCCCCTCACCCGATCCCGCTGATGTAGACCCTGATGTAGGCGTCGAGCGCCTTGCGCGCTTCGAGAAACTCCTTCAGTTTCTCCTGGGCCAACGGCGTTACTTCGAGCATCATTTCTTCTCCCTTCCCAGACTTCTACAAATTTTTCTGCGGCGGCTTTTTAAAAAGCAATTCTACCATGGCCAACACAATAATTTACAGCATTTTAACCTCTTTTAATATACCCCCAGGGGTATATTAACACAATCTCCGGCAGCCCGTCAATAACCCGCTCGAAAAAATAATACCCACGGGGAAGGGTAAATCGGGGCGTTCCCCGCCTACCGGCAATTTTTTACGACCCCGTGCCCGGGTGACGGTTGTTAGCGCCTGCCGGGTAAACGCGGCTCTCCCCGTTGCGCAGCTCCACCCGGTAGGCGAGCGTGCCCGTCTCGGCGAGCTCGCTGTTGTGGGTAACGATGATCACCTGCCGCCCGGCATCCTCGCTCATCAGGCGGATAAAGTCACCGAGCGCCCGGGAATATTCCTCGCTCACGTGCTTCCCCGGCTCGTCTAACACCAGCGGCCCGCCCATCCGGCTCCGCTCGAGGAGCACGTAGCGCAGCGCCAGGGAGATGATGTCCACGACCCCGCCGCCCCGGGCCTCGGTCGGTTCGGTCCGCACGGGCGTGGTTCCGCCGTAGGTGCTTACCACAAAAAAGTCCGCCTCCGGCTGGTCGCGCCGTTCGGATAGCGTGACCTCGAAGGAGATCTCTGGGCCGAAGACAGACTGCAGCGCCCACGTGACCACCCGCTCCACACCCTGCTTCGCCTGCTCCCGGGCGGCCTCGGCGGCAAGCTGGAAAACCTCCCGGGCCTGCGCCAGCACCGCTTCGCGCGCGCTGGTGGCTGCCAGTTCCTTTTCCACGGCCGCCAGCTCGGATAGCAGTCGCTCGTACTCCCAGCGGCGCCGGCGCAGGTATTCCCCAAAGCTCACAAGCGCCGCACCGATCGTTTCCCTGTCCGTCATTACTTGCGCCCCGCGTTCCGGTTTTCCTCGACCCGCCGGAGCAGGTCCCAGGGGATCAGCCGGTCAACCTCGGCCAGTGCCTGGCGCGCCTCCGCCTCCAACCGCGCGATCTCCTCCTCCAGCCGGTCTGGCTCCACACCTTCAGCGCGGATCTCCGCCTCGATCTCCCGGAGCCGCTGCTCCAGGACCTCCTTCTGGCCGGCCGCCTTCTCCCGCAGCCGCCGCGCCTTTTCGATACCTTCCTTCAGCCGCCCGAGTTCTTTTTCGAGCTCATCCATCAGCAGCATCCTCCCCCAATTCCCGGCGCAGGATTTCCGCCACGCGCGCGGCGGAAAGAGGTGCGAGGCAAAGCGGGCACCGCTGCGCCTTCGCGAGCAACGCGCGCAATTCCCGGGCCCGCTCGGCAACCTCTTTCCGGGCTGCCGCCAGGCTCCCGGCAGCGGCGGCGAGCTGTCGCTGCGTCGCCGCGTAATCCCTCAGGAGCCGCCGCAACTTCTCCGCCAGGCGGGCGTGTGCCGCCACCTGCTCCCAGAGCCGCCCCGCGACCGGGACCCCGTCGAGAGCGGCAAGCGCCGCCGCAACCCGCGCCAGGTGCCGGCTGGTGTCCCGCCGCCGCTCGGCCAAGGTCCTGAGCTTGGCGAGCCGCGCGAGCCGTTCCCCTATCTCAAGGAGCCGCCCTTCAGCCTGCGGGACCACCGTTAACGTCGCCAGGTTCGCGCGGATCTCGTCCCGCTCCGACCTGAGTGCCAGCCACTCGCCGCCTTTGCGCCGCAGGGCCGCCAGCCGCTCGATCAGGGCCGCGGCGCTAAGCGCCCCCGCTTCCGCCTCCCGCACCGTCGCGGTCGCGGCCAGTGTCTCCCGCACCGCGCATAGAAGCCCGAGGGCCCTCCCCCGCGCCTCCCGAAGCTCCCGCACCCGGAGACAGCGGGAAACCTTCTGCGCCGCGGTTTCGCCCCTACGGCGCAACTCTTCCGGCTCCGGCACCTGCCGCAGGAGTTCCGCCGCCTCCCGCATCCCCCGGCACAGGCCGCCGTACTCTTCCCGCAGCGCAACGAGCCGGCTCACCTTCGCCGCCGCCGCTTCGCTCCGGCGGTAAAGGTCGGCACAACCCTCGAAACGCGCCTCAAGTTCGGGCAGGTCGGCAAATCCCGCGATCTGCACCCGCAGCGCCCCCGCTTTTTCTTCTAATTCCCCCCGCAGGCGCGCCAGTTCCGCCGCCAGCCGGGCGGCCTTGCGGTCGGCCGCGTCGAAGAGGTGCGTCCCGGAAAGGTGCCCTACCGCCCGCGCCCGCACCGCCGGGCTCTCCGTTAGAAGAAACGGCGGGTCGAGTTGGTGGGCCACGTGAAGCTCGAAGCTCGCCCCTTCGAGTTTGAGCGGCCGCACCCCCGTAAGCTCCTCAACCTGCTCCGGCACCTCCCGCCCGAAGCCTTCCAGGACCAGCGGTTCCTGCCCGGGGCGGCGGATCACGTAGCGGTTGGTCTTGCCCCGGCGCTCCCGCACGATCACGAGGCCACCCGCGAACTCCGCGGTCACCCGGCAGTAATCCGCGCCCACCCGGATAAAATTTGCCCCCTGGGGCCTATTGTAAAAAAGCCACCGCAGCGCCCGGACAACGGCCGATTTCCCCTGGTCTGACTCCCCGAGCAGTACCGTCACCGCTGGGGCCAGGTCGATCTCCGTGTAGCGGTGCGACTGGAAATTTTCGAGGATCAAACGCTTGAGACGCAACCCTTACCCGCCTCCTCGCGGACCTCAGCCCAGAGCTTCATGACCTCCGCCTGCACCGCCGCAAACTCCGGCCTTTCCTTCATCCCCGCCAACACCCGGGAGAGAATCGCTTCGGGATCGCTCCGGGTAAAGGCGCTTGGCTCAGCGATCTGCCGCACCGTCTGGAGAAACTCCTGGCGCTTCCGCGCCCGGAAGGCCGCGTCCTCAATGGCGCCGCGGTCGAGCACCTCATCACCGGGACGGGCGCTTTTAAGCCTTATCGTTTCGTGCCGCGCCCCGGTTCCCTCCAACCGGATGAGGACCACGGCGGGCCAGCGGCTCAGCTCCCCGGGACTTGCGGAAAGCCGGACGAGCGCACCGGGGTTAAGGAACCACCGGCCATCCCGGCAAACGTCCTGGTAACCTAAGTGGTAATGCCCGCAAAGGGTGTAGTCGGCTTGCGTCCGCGCCGCGATGTCGTCGATCAGGGTGTACTTCACCATCGGCCCGAAGCTCCGGTCGAGCAGGGCGCCGTGGCAGACGTGGATGGCCACGTCGCAATTTTGTTTTTTAACGATATAGTCGCCGCCGCCGTCGTCAATGGCAAAGTGGTAAGGGGCACCGGTTAGCTGAACCCGAACGTTGCCGTCGTCAAGGTATACCGGGCTCTTATCGAGTAACCGGACCACCCCCCAGCGCCCCAAAAAACCGAGCAGCGTGCGCATCAGCGTCTCGGGGTTCTGCCCGTGGAGGTCGTGGTTGCCCGGAACGATAAAAAGCGGCGCTTCGATTTGCCGCAAAATGCTCGCGAACTCCCCTACCACGCCCAAGCCGGGAACGGGCACGTCGAAGAGGTCGCCGCCGTGAAGCACCGCGAAAACGCGGTGCTCGGCCGCGAGTGCCGCCACCTCGCCTAGCTTCGCCTTGAGCGTGGCTACGAAGTCATCCGTCCGGTTGCGGGGCGCCACCCCCCGCAGGTGGGTGTCGGTAACAAAAAGGAGCCGCATCAAAACCTCCGCTATTTTTTTCATCGGCCGGCTGGCCCGTTACCTGAAGCAGCGTCGCATCGCCAACTCCCAACGTAGAACGCGGAATGCCGCACGCCTAACCACGCAGCACGTACCGCATCCCGCCGAACGCCCGGTTTGGCCGCGCCTCCAACCGCCCGTCCGCCGCCCAGCGTTCGAGCGCCCCCCGCAGCTCCGCCTCCGTCACCCGCCGGTTGAGGCTCTGCTGGCAGTGGTTGAGGCAGGCCGCGAAATCCACCTCGGTGAGATAACCCCGGTTAGCGTCCAAAAACGCCCGTACCGCCGGCCAGAGGTCCTCGCCACAAGCCGATAGGTGGCGCCGCCACTCCGCAAAGGGGTCCTCCGCGTGGGGGCTGCGCGTCCAAGAAGCCCGCACCGCCACCGGCACCGTCCGCCCCAAAATGGCCGAAGAAACGAAAGCGTTCCCGGACGAGAGATAGGGCAGGCGCGCTACCTCGTGCGGCCCCAGGTCCGTCTCCCGGCTGATCGTGTCGAGATCCTGCGCCCGCACCGTCCGCAGGATGATCTTGGTGTTAAGCTGCGCGTTCACCGTGTCGTCGAGAAGCGCGGGCCGCTGGGTTGCCAGAATCAAAAAAACGCCGTACTTGCGCCCTTCCTGCGCGATTTCCCGGATGACCGCGCGCGCCGGCGCAAAATCCTTCTCCCCTTTCGGCTTCGGCGCTAAGACGTGCGCCTCGTCGGTCACGAGGAAAAAGGGCGGAAAGTAAGGGACGCTCCGCCCGTCCCCGTACTGCAGGTTGTCCCGGTAGCGGCGGCGCAGGCCGAAGAGCTTGCGGATGGCGTAGGTCGCGAAAACGCATAGATTCCGGGCATCGCCGCGCACAATGCAGGTTTGGCCCTGTTTTAATGCCTCTTCTATAACTTCTGTCCCCTGCGAACCGACCAGGTTGCCCTGCAAGAGGTAATTGAGGCGTCGCAGCACCGCGTGCGCCGTCGCTTCGGCGATGCCGCTATCCCGGTAGTCCCGGTAAACGTTAAGCTTCTCCCGGAACTCTTCCTGGCGGGCCGGGTCCTCGGGGAAGAACCGCGCCGCCGGGTCCTCCCCCCGCTCGAGGGCTTCGACCGCGCGCTCGTAGCGGTTCCGCTGGGCGAGCGTGTCGGCTAACAGCCACAACCGCCGCCGGTAAGTTTCCGCGCTGTCTCCCTGACGCCACAGGAGCCGCGCGCAATGCTCCATCTGCTCCGTCCAGCCGTCCATCACCGCCCGGAAGAGGGTCACGAGGTCCCCCACCGTAAGATCCTCGAAACGCACGCTCACGTTGCGTCCCAAAGTAAAAATCCGCCACCGGCCGCTCAAGGCCGCCGTTCTTTCCATAAAAACGGGCTCGAGCGCCAGGGCCTGCTCGAAGCTAAGTTCAAAATGCGGGTCAAAGACTACTGCCGGAAGCCCCTGCGCGATCAACTCCTCTACCAGCACCCGCAGGGCGAAAGACTTCCCGGAACCGGAACCCCCAAAGATGCCGATGTGGGGGTAGCGGCTGAGTTCCGGCCACGCGAGGAAAAAAGGTACTCCTTCCGCCGGCCGGGCGCAATCTTCCTCCGGAAAGTAACGAAAAACGCGGTTCTGTAACTCTGGCGGCAGCGCGTAGCCTTCCGTCCCCCGCACCACCCCCAAAAGCGCCGCATTCGCCGTCTCCCGCGGCAGCAGCAGCTCCCGGACATCGGCGAAAGAGGCGGGCCGCACCCGCGCCCCCACCGATAGCGGGCAGGAGAGCTCCGCCGTAGCCCGCACCTCGGCGAGGTAAAAGGTTTCGCCCTGCGGGTTGTAGCCGAGCGCCTGCAGCGTGCCCAAAGTAGCCTCATCGATAAGCCCCGGTCCCCGCCCCGTATCGGGCAGCAGGGGGTTCACCGCCTGCGTGGCCACCACCTCAACCAGAACGGGCGCCGCTTCCTCCTCGACTACCAAGAACTCGCTCAGCCGAAAGGGCCGCTCCCGGGTTGCCACCTTGGCCCGGTGCTGGTCGGTGATCCCGATTAACCGCAACCGCGCTCCTCCCCCGAAAATGACCAATTATTACCAACGCCGACGGCTGTTTGCGCCTGTTTCGCTCCCGCTCACACGTTCACCGCGCGGACCAAACTTTGCGCTCCTCCTCGCGCTCCGGCGGGCACCGGGCAAACACGGCGTCCGTGCCGTGGTTGCCCTCTGCGGCCGTCCGTGGCCGCAGACCCGCCTCCGCCGCTCGTCGTCGCTCAGTTTGGTTGCCGCACGTCTCAAGTGTTCGCTTGGAGCTGAAACAGGTGACGACGATGAAATCGTCGGGAACGACTCCCCTTTAAAGCGCGCGCCGCGTCCGGTGCGCCGTCAGCAACAATTCCCGCAGCGCCGCCGGAACGGCTGCCGCCACCAGTTGCTCCACCTCCGCCGCCGTCAGCCGCACGTAACGGTCGGCGAGGTCCACCGGCGCCGGAACGCCCCGCCCGTCCCCTGGCGTCAACGCCCGCAACATCCCTAAAGCCGCCAGGACCGCCTCCTCCTGCACCCGTAAGAAATCGAAAGCTACCGGCTGCGGGTGCGCCCCGAAGCGGGCGAAAACGGTCCCCGTCCCCTCCCCTTTACTCAGCCCCGGCCCGACAACGAAAGCCTCCCCGACCTCCAGGCAGCCGTAGAGGATCTCCCGGTCGTAGGGGCAGTGCCCGGCAGGCCAGAGGTCGCCCACCGCTTCACCTAACAGCCGGCTCGAAACCTCCTCGATCACGCCGATGAGCACCCCGGCGCCGGCCGCAACCGCCTCTGTTAGCCGGGCAAAAGGCGCCGCCGCCCGCGCCCGAAAATGGACAAAACCGCCGTCAAGCAGCGTGAGCGCCCCCCGCACGCGGCCGGCGACTTCAAGCGCCACCGTGAGCTCCAGCTCGGCCATAAGCGCCTTAACCCGCAGTTCGGCCGCCGTCTCGGCCGGTTGCGCCCCGCCCGCCGCCTCAAGCACCGCCCGTTCTTCGGGAAGCAACGGCGAAAAAAGCCGGTGGCCTACCGCCGGCTCCCCCACAGGGGGCAGGGGCAGCGCCACCGCCTGAATCAACGCCAAAAAGCAGGGGTAGGTTGTCCCTATTGTCTGGCAGGAGCCATCCACCGCCACCACCGCCCGCTCGGGTTCCCGCGGCGCCACCGGGATAAAACGCCCGACCTTGCAGAGCGCCTCCCGGACCGCCCCTGCCGGCGGCCGCTGAAAGGCGGCAAGCGCCGCGCCGAAACGTTTGAGCTCCGCCAGCGCCCCTTCATTCGCAATCAGCAAGCAGCCTACCCTCCACGCAACCTCTTAAGGGCATCCTACCATACGATGACCAACGGAGCAAGCCTCGTTTTAACCCCGGTCGCCCGGCCACCGCCCCGTCACCGGGCCACCCCCGCTACGGCCACCCAGTCGTTCCGGCGGGTGACTTCGCAGACCGCGAAATATTTTTCTATCGCCGCCGTGACTTCGGCTTCCCGGGGGGCCGCAATGCCGCCGGCGATAAACGTGCCGCCCGATTTAAGGTGCCGCGCCGCTTCGGGAGCGAAGGCGATGATGACGTCGGCGACAATGTTGGCCACGATGACGTCGGCCGGCTCGCCAACCCCCCGCAGCAGGTCGCCCGCTACCACGCGGACCACTGACGCGACACCGTTGCGGGCCACGTTCTCACGCGCGACCCGCACCGCCACCGCATCCTCGTCCACCGCCAAGACCCGGCTGGCACCAAGGCGTGCGGCGGCAATGGCCAGGATGCCGGAGCCGGTGCCAACGTCGCAAACCACATCTCCCGGCTTCACCACCCGTTCCAGTAACTCCAGGCAGAGCTGCGTGGTGGGATGAGTGCCGCAGCCGAAGGCCATGCCGGGATCGAGGGTGATAACCAGATCGTCCGGCAACGGTGCGTACTCTTCCCAGGGCGGCCGGATAACGAGGCGTTTCCCTACCCGAAAGGTCCGGTAGTGGCTCCGCCAGAGGCGGATCCAGTCCGTTTCCGGCAGCTCCCGCACCTGCACCGGACAGAGCACGAATCTTGAAAGAAGAGCAATAATTTCTTCGCTCTGCCCGGCCCGCTCCTCAGGCAGGTAGCCCTTGACGTGCACCAGGCTTGCTACCGCCTCCGGAGAATGGGCTCCCGGCCCACCGGTGCTGATTTCCACGCCGTAGCCGGTCAACTCGCAGAGAAGCGAACTCACCAGATCCACCGCTTCCGGCCGCACCGTAACCTCGATTTCTATCCATTTCATGGCGCTTTAGCCCCCTCAGCAGCCATTATACCATATTCTGTCGCTGCCCCGCAGGGCAGGCCCGAAATGGCTGTTTATTTTGGCGGTTAGCGGTGTTATAATCCTTTTTATAGACGGCAAAAACGCCCGCGACAGGTTAAGCACGGCGAAAGATGCGCTACAAGCGGGCGCACCAGGCACAAAAGGGGAGATAGCCGTGGACACAATCGGTATCGGCCTCTTGGGTTTCGGCACCGTGGGGCGCGGCGTTTACCGCGTCCTGCAGCAAAACCGGGAACTAATCACGAACCGCTTGGGCGCTACCGTCGAGGTGCGCAAGGTGCTCGTCCGGGACCCGGAGAAGGACCGGGGCATAGAGGTGCCACCGGACCTCTTTACCGCCGATCCGGCGGCGATTCTCACTGACCCCGCCGTTCAGATCGTGGTTGAAGTGGTGGGGGGCATTGAGGCGGCCCGCCGCTACGTGGTAGAAGCCTTAACCCGGGGAAAAAGCGTGGTGACGGCCAACAAGGACCTTCTCGCCGCCCACGGGCAGGAACTCTTTGCCGCCGCTGCGGCGACCGGGGCCGACCTCTTCTTTGAGGCGAGCGTCGCCGGCGGTATCCCCATCATCAAGATCCTTAAAGAAGCGCTGGCGGGCAACCGCATCATAGAAGTGATGGGGATTGTCAACGGTACCACCAACTACATCCTAACCAAGATGAGCGAGGAAGGGGCCGCGTTCGAGACGGTCCTGCAAGAAGCGCAGGCGAAAGGATACGCCGAGGCCGACCCGACCAGCGACGTTGCGGGACTCGATGCCGCCCGTAAGATCGCCATCCTCGCCTCCATCGCCTTCAACTCCCGCATAAAGTTAGAAGACGTTTACGTTGAGGGCATCACGCGGGTAACGCCCGCGGATATTCGCTACGCCCGCGAATTAGGCTACGTGGTGAAACTCTTAGGCATTGCCCGCGAAACGCCGGAGGGGATCGAGGTGCGGGTTCACCCGGCCCTGGTGCCGGTCGCGCACCCGCTCGCGGCGGTGCGGGACGTCTTCAACGCCGTTTTTGTGCGGGGGGACGCAGTCGGCGACACGATGTTTTACGGGCGCGGCGCCGGCGAACTTCCCACGGCCAGCGCGGTGGTCGGGGATATCATCGCCGCGGCCCGGAACATCCGCTACCAGATGCGGGGAACGACGGGGTGCACCTGTTTTGAAACCAAGCGGGTGAAACCGATTACGGCGGTGGAAACCTCCTATTACCTCCGCCTCCGCGTGACGGATAGACCGGGCGTTCTGGCCGGCATCGCCGCCGCCTTCGGGAATAATATGGTGAGCCTGGCGGCGGTGATCCAGAAGACGACGGGCGAAATCGCGGAATTAGTGCTCGTCACCCACCGGGTGCGCGAGGCAAATCTGCGGGCCGCGGTCGAAGAACTGCGCCGGCTGCCGACCGTGGAAGCGGTGGCCAACATCATCCGGGTCGAAGAGTGGTATGGCGGTTAGCGTCAGGGTAACGGTCCCCGCGACCACGGCAAACCTCGGCGCGGGCTGTGACTGCGCCGGCCTCGCCCTCGCGCTCTATAATAAGGTTGCGCTCACCGTGGCCGGAGAGGGGCTCCGGATCACGGTAAAGGGTGAAGGAGAAAAGAACATCCCCCGGGATGAAAGAAACCTGGTCTATCAGGCGGCCAGGCGCGTCTGGAACACGACCGGCTTTCCGGTCCCCGCCGGGGTCCAAATCACGCTCGAAAACGCCATCCCGGTAGGCGCAGGCCTCGGTTCGAGCGCCGCAGCGATCATCGGCGGGATGTTAGCGGCAAACGCCGCCGGCGGCGCAAAGCTGACCCTTCAGGAAGTACTGGATTTAGCGGCCGCGCTGGAAGGGCACCCGGATAACGTAGCGGCAGCGCTCTACGGGGGCGCCGTCGTGGCGGTTGTTGAAGGGAAGCGGGTCCTGACTCTCAGGTTCCCGGTAGCGGCAGAACTGCGGGCCGTGGTAGCCGTTCCTGCTTTCTCCCTCCCTACCGCGCAATCCCGGCGGGTTCTGCCCCCCTCTTACGTGCGGGAGGAGGTCCTCTTTAATGTCGCGCGGGCAGCCCTCCTGGCCGGCGCACTGGCCTGCGGGCGCTACGACCTGCTACGGGTGGCAATGCAAGACCGGCTCTACCAGCCCTACCGCGCCCCGCTGGTACCCGGACTGAACGAAGTACTCGCCGCCGCCCTTAAAGCAGGCGCCTGCGGGGTGGCTTTAAGCGGCGCGGGACCCGCGGTGGTGGCGCTAACCACGCAGGACGCCGCGGCCGTTGGCGACGCGATGGAGGCCGCTTTTGGGGCCGCGGGGGTTCAGGCGCGGGTTTTGATTCTGCAACCGGACGCGGCCGGCGCCCGGGTGGAGCAGTTTTAGCTCTGCAACATTTCGCTTGCTGGTTATATAATAATGCTATTGACAGAAGCATGTCGGGAGAGTGTGGCAATGCTTATTGTTCAGAAGTTCGGCGGCAGTTCGGTGGCCAATCCGGAGCGGATCAAGCGCGTTGCTGACCGGGTCTGGCGCACGCGCCAGGAAGGGAACGAGGTGGTAGTGGTTGTTTCCGCTATGGGCGATACTACGGACGAGCTTATCGCCCTTGCCCGGCAGTTAAGCGATGATCCCGCGGCGCGCGAGATGGACCAGCTCTTAGCAACGGGCGAGCAGGTATCCATCGCCCTGTTGACCATGGCCCTCCACGAATTAGGCGCCCAGGCGGTTTCGCTCACCGGGCCGCAGGCCGGTATCGCTACCGACGGTGTCTACGGCAAGGCGGCGATTACGGGGGTTGCTGCGGCACGACTCCGCGCGGAACTCGCTGCGGGGAAAATCGTCGTGGTGGCCGGCTTTCAGGGCCTCGCGCCCAACGGCGACGTCACGACCCTCGGACGGGGCGGCTCCGACACGACCGCGGTAGCCATAGCGGCGGCGCTCCAAGCAGACCGCTGTGAGATTTACACCGACGTGGACGGGGTTTATACCGCGGATCCCCGGGTGGTACCGGAAGCAAGCAAGCTGCCGGTGATCTCCCACGACGAGATGTTAGAGCTTGCCAGCCTCGGTGCGGTGGTCCTCCACCCGCGCTCGGTAGAATTAGCAAAACTTTACGGGGTGCCGTTAGTGGTGCGGTCGAGCTTCAACGACAATCCGGGAACACTCGTTAAGGAGGATGACGGGATGGAACGCGCGCACATGGTGAGCGGCGTCGCGCACGATCTGAACGTCGCCAAAATCGGCATCTTCGACGTGCTGGACCAGCCGGGGATCGCGTACCGGCTTTTCGCCGCGCTGGCCGAAGAAAAGATTAACGTCGACATGATCATCCAGGGGGCGACCCGCAACGGCCGGAACGACATCGCTTTCACCGTTTCCCGGACCGATCTAAAAAAGGCGCTGGCCGTGGTCGAAAAGGTGAAGGAGGCCGTCGGCGCCAAAGGCTACACTTACGACGACCGGGTAGCGAAGGTTTCGATTGTGGGCGCCGGGATGATCACCCGGCCCGGAGTGGCGGCGGCGATGTTCGAAGCGCTGAGCGCGGAAGGGATAAATATCGAGATGATCAGCACCTCAGAGATCAAGGTTTCCTGCGTGATTAAGGAGAGCGAGGCTCAGAGGGCGGTGCAGGCGCTGCACAGGAAGTTCGGGCTCGACGCGGTGGGGCAGAACTAAAGCCGCAGCTTTACCAGGATTCCAGAGGCGGCCGTGAAAAACGGGGGCTCAGGCCCTGTCAGCCCGGCCGCCTTTCGCGCCGTTTTGGAGTAACCGGGCAAGTTCCGCAAGTATTTCCCCTTTCGGGCGCTTTTTCTGGCGCCCGGCCTCCACCGCCGCCAGAGCCAGCACCCGGGTAACAAATTCCTCCGCCTCCCGGGAGGAGGCGTCACCCGGAGTCGCCGCGCCGGGCGCGGCGCCCGCATAGTAAGCCGCAAGCGCCGCCCGGAAATTCCCGTCGTGCCGGTCAAGGAGCAACCGCAGGTAGCGCGCCGCACCGAAGATGTTCTCGACCGGGTCGAACGGGTTCTGAAGCCTCAGAAACCTGGCAACTTCCGGAGAAAGCTGCATGATTCCCATTTTCCCGCTGGAAGAGACAAAGTCCGCCCTTTTCCCCGAAAGCACGGCACCGATGGCCCGCAATAACGCTGGGGAAAGCGCGTAACGCCGGCCGGCCGCGCGGAAGACGGCACCGTAAAGCTCATCGTTCATCCGGCAGGACGGAGATGATTCGGTGACAGCAGCAAGGAAGTCGCGCGGCTGAAAAGAGGCGACGTCGTCCCACCCGTTCGGCGGAAAATCGATCTCCCGCACCGGGTTCACTCCGTAAATCGTGCTGTAGGTTTATGGTTCGTCGCCAACAGCGCTTTCCCCTGCCGCTGATTTTTAGTTGTTTTGTCAGAAAAGGTCGCGGGTTAGCGGAACCGGTGCTCGGTCCCGGTAAGGAGGCGCCGGATATTGCTCCGGTGGCGGTAAATGGCAACGCCAGCCGCAACCGCCCCGAAAAGAATGTAGGGCCAGGAGTAGCCGAAAGCGGCGATGAGCAGCGGCAGGCTGCCGGCCGCGATAATGGAGGCCAGAGAAACGTAGCGGCTCAAAGCAAAGACGAAGGCCCAGATCAATAGAGAGCCGCAGGCCGCCCCCGGCGTGAGCATGATGAAGACGCCGAGCGCGGTGGCAATCATCTTGCCGCCGCGGAAGCGGAGGAAGACCGACCAGCTATGACCGGCCAGGGCGCAGGCGCCGGCAACGACCGCCGGCCACTCGCCAGCGCGGCTGCCTAAGTAGACGGCCACCGCCCCTTTGCCCACGTCGCCGGCCAGCGCCAACAGACCGAAGGCCGGACCCAGCGTCCGCCAGACGTTGGTGGCGCCGATGTTACCGCTGCCGTACCGGAAAATGTCAATCCCCCGGGCGCGGGCTAACAGGTAGCCGGTGGGAAAAGAGCCGAGAAGGTAAGCAATCAGGGCAATGCCTATCAGTTTCAGAAAAACCACCCCGCCTGCCGCGGCTCCCGCTTCTGCGCTAGCAGATTTTCACCTTTGAAGCCGCCGGCTGGTTTTTTATTTAGGATACAGGGAGACGCGAAAAAAGACAAGCCGCAATGCGCCGCTTTTCGGCAGAATGCGTCTCCCTCCCGGGTTTCACCTTCAGTATATGAAGAAAGGTTTTTCGGGGAAAGCCAGGGTAAGGTTTTTGGCCGCCGGGCAGTTAGGCCTTCTTCTCCCGCTTGCGCCGCAACTTGAAGCGGACCGGTGTTCCGGTGAAGTCGTAGGCCGCACGCAGTTGGTTTTCGAGGTAACGGCGGTAGGAAAAGTGCATAAGTCGCGGATCGTTAACGTAAAGCAGGAAGACGGGCGGGTTGGTCCCGACCTGACTCCCGTGGAAGATCTTCAGGCGCTTGCCGGCTGCCTGGGGCGGCGGGTTACGCAGGGTTGCCTCCTGCAGCAGGGCGTTGAACTCCCCCGCCGGTACGCGCCGGCAAGCGTTGGCCGCCGCTGTATCCACCGCTTCTATGAGTCGCCCGATACCCTTGCCGGCAGTCGCCACGGTGAAGACCACCGGCGCGTAGCCGATGAAGTCGAGCGCGTAGCCGATTGCCTCGCGGAACGCCGCTGCGTCCCTCCGTTCCGCCGGCACCAGGTCCCACTTATTCACCACCACCACCACCGCTCGGCCCGCCTCTTCAATCATCCCCGCAATCCGCTGGTCCTGCGTGGTGACGCCCTCAAGCGCATCGAGCACGAGCACCGCCACCTGCGCCCGGTCAATCGCCTTCCGGGCGCGCAGCACGCTGTACCGCTCCACCGGCAAATCAATCCGGCTTTTCCGCCGGATACCGGCGGTATCGATCAACACGTAGCTTTTGCCGCCGCGCTGGAAGGGCGTATCCACCGCGTCCCGCGTCGTCCCCGGAATCTCGCTCACAATCACCCGCTCCGCGCCTAAGATCGCGTTGACCAGCGAGGACTTCCCCACGTTCGGCCGCCCGACAATCGCCACCCGCAGGGCTTCCTCACCCACCTGCCGGGATGACTTCTCCGGAAGGCGCGCCACAATCGCGTCGAGGAGGTCGCCGGTGTTAAGCCCCTGGGCCGCCGAAACCGGTAAGGGCTCCCCCATCCCGAGGGCGTAAAACTCCCCAAGGGCGGGCGGCGGGTCAAAGCGGTCCACCTTATTGGCCACCAGAAGCACCGGCTTCCCCGCCCGGCGCAGGAGGTCCGCCACCACCCTGTCCTCGGGCATCAGTCCGGTACCGGCATCGACGACGAAGAGGGCGAGATCGGCTTTTTCCAGCGCCTGCGCCACCTGACGCCTGATGCCCGCCTCGATAGCCCCTTCCGGCGCGGCCACCACACCGCCCGTGTCCACCAACAGGAATTCCCGGCCGCTCCATTCGGCTTCCCGGTAAATCCGGTCCCGGGTAACGCCCGGCTCAGCCTCTACAATCGCCGCCCTTTCCCCGACCAGCCGGTTGAAAAGGGTTGATTTGCCCACGTTTGGCCGCCCGACAATCACAACCACCGGTTTCTCGCCCATGACCGACTCCTTTACCGTTTCGGAATCTCACTCTTTACGAAAACTGCGGCGCGCAAGTTTCACCCCGAGGGCGGCCACGAGCTCGTGCGGGCCAGCCGCCGCTACCACCCGGCAGCCGACTTGCTGCGCTACCGCCGCGCAGGTCGTATCGTCGAGGAAGAGGCGCCCGTCCTTCAGCGCCGCAGCGGGGACCACCACGAGTTCGGGCCGCAGCCCCTCCCGGAAAAGCGTAGCGAGGGCCGCGCAGATATCCCGGCCGGTAAGCAGGCCGGCCACCGTTACGCTGGTCCCGAAAAAGCGGTTCGCAACCGGCACCAACGTTACTTCAAGCCCCGCCACTGCGTTGAGCCGCGCAACCACGGGTCGCAGCACCGGCGCGGCCAGCGTGCCGGTAACCAAAACCGCCCGGCAGGGGGTGGTCGTCTCCGGGAGGCGCCGCGCCACCCGCTTCCAAGCGTCGCGAAAGCGCCGCACCAGCCCAACCCCGTTCTCCAACTGCGGGAAGCCCTCGTACTCCTTCGTCGCCGGCACCGCTTTTCCTGCCAGGAGGTAAAACTCATCGGCCGCGAAGACCAACCTGCTGCCGTAGCGCCGGCGGAACTCCCGCTGCCACGCCGTTACGTCTTCTATGAGCGCCGCTGCCGCAGCGGGCGTCACGGGGCGCAGCGGGTAGAGTCCCGCCCGGTGTGCCGTCAGGCCAACCGGTACCACCGCCACCGAACGCACCGCCGGGAAAAAGGACGCCAGATCCCGCACCGTCCGCTCCAGCTCCGCCCCGTCGTTGAGGCCGGGACAGAGGACGACCTGCGTGTGCAGGGTAATGCCGCCCGCTGCCAGCGCCGCGAGTTGCGCCTTGATCTCCGCCGCACGGGGATTTCCCATCAGGCGCGCGCGCAGCTCCGGGTTGGTGGTATGCACGGAAACGTAAAGCGGGCTCAACCGCTGGGCCACAATCCTTTCTATGTCCCGGCGCGTGCAGTTCGTCAGGGTAACGAAATTTCCTTCCCAGAAGGAGAGGCGGTAATCGTCATCCTTGAAGCAGAGGCTCGGGCGGAGTCCCGGCGGTTGCTGGTCGACGAAGCAAAAAAGGCAGCGGTTGGCGCACCGGCGGATCCGGCCGAAAGGCGAAACAAAACTTAAGCCCGGCCGTCCTGCTTCCGCCGCGAGCCGGACGTTGAACTCCTTCTCCCCCCGCCGGACGGTGAGTTCCGGTTCGGCAACCGCCAGATAGAAGTAGTAGTCGATGATGTCCCTGACCGGCCGGCCACCGATAGCGGTGATCCGGTCGCCGGCCGCCAGCCCGGCCGCAAATGCGGCGCTGCCGGGCTCCACCGCTTTTATCTCGAGACCGCTCATTGACCTCGGGGAAACGCAGTCTGCAACTTTCACCGCGCCAAGCGCAAACTTTGTCGGAAATACCCAGACACCACGAGTAAATTATCCTGCAGGAGGGTGCCGGCGTCAAGCCTCTTCCGCCGCCAAACGCACCAGATGCGGGTAGCAGCGGGCCAGGGCCCGGCAGAAAAGCCACCTGCCGAAGGGGCAACCGCTGCGGGCAAGCCACCAGGCCAGGGACAACCACGTTCCGCAGGCGACATCCGGCACCGGGCGGAGGAGCCATTCCGCTTCTCCCAAAAGTTTTTGCCGCGCCCTAAAAAATTCGTAAAATAAGGGCGCCTCCCCGCGACACCAAAAGGCGTAAACCCGGTGCCCCTCAGGGTCGGTGCCGTAATAGACGAAGGCCCGCGGCGCCGCGAAGAGCGGCAGCGCAAAAAGACGGCCGGGCGCCGGCGGAACGTCTCCCGCCAGGCGGCCGGTCCTGATCGCCGCCGCCACCGCCGGCAGCGGCAGCTCCCGGCAGCTGAAAAAGAGGAGCTTTCTGCCTATGATTCGTCGACCTCCGCCTTAACCCGGTAGACCAGCTCGCGCAGGCACGGGTAAGCCTGCCGCAATCCCGCCACCACTAACGGGCGGCCGACCCGGGTTAATTTGAGGCGCCGCGACAGGAAACCGCCGATTTTTAAAAGCGGCGGCACGCAATACATTGCGTTTACGAGCAACAAGTCCCCGGCCGGTTCCTCCCCTGCAGGGCCGCCGAAGACCAGGCTCAGCATCTCCCCGTCCCGGCGGCGCCCGAGCACGTAAACGCGGTGGCCTTTTTCGTCGGTGCCGAAGAAATAGAGCTGCCCGTGATTGCTCCCGTCCTGACGGTCAAGAAACGGCAGCGCGAAGAGGCGGGCAGCCCCGGGCGGCCGCCGGGGGGAGATAAGCCCGGTGTGGAGCGCGGCCGCCAGAACCGAAGAGTGCGTTCCGCCGTAGCAGTGGTAAACGATATTCACTAAGCCTTATCATCCCCCTGCCGGTCGCGGTCGCGGAGCACGTTCGCCTCGCGCCGCCAGAAGGAGCGGAGCCGTTCGCGTGCGGTCTCCCAGCTGCCAGCGCCGATGAGGAGATAAGCCCCCACGCCGATAACCGTAGCCACCAGGACCCACGCAAAGGCCCGCCAGGCACCCGGCGAGGTCTTGTTGGTCACGGGGCGCGCACTCTCCGGCAGGTCTGGACGGGGTCCGGTAATTCCCAGCACTACCGGAACCGCGTCGGCCAACAGTTGCACGCCGCGCTCTGCTTCCGGACGGGTTATCGTGTGCGTGCCGCACTCAAGGAGCAGCGCCGTCGGCATCAGGTCCTGGTTATAGCTGCCGTTACCGAGAAAAATTCCCTTGACCAGCCCCGGATGCACCCGGTTAGCATAGGTCATCAGCCGCTTCGCAAAGTCAAGGTTCGCGGACATGCGCGGGTTCTGCCGTCCCACCACGAGGCGGACCTGCCCCACCGTGGTGCCGGCCACCTGCTTCCGGTAGAAGTCCGGATCGGGGACACCGTCCCGGTGAACGTCGAACAGCGCGATGGGATTTGCCCGCAGCAACCGGACGGCCGTCTTGCGCGAGCGGATGTAGGCGTAGGCGTCGTGCGGGTCGTGCGGCGTCGTGTCGTGGAGAACGCCAACCCCGTTCCGCCGCAGCTTCCCGCTAAGGTAGCCACCCACCTTCAGAATCCCGCCCCGGTAGGGAATCGCCGCCGCACCATCCGTAGGGACATAGGACTCGTCGCTGTGGGTATGATAGACGCCCACCGCCCGGCGCCCGCCGAAGATGCCCACCGGCACCGCCGCGCGGTCGAAGTATTCCTCCCACGCCAGAACGTCGCGGTCAATGCCCAAAAGCCGCGCCTGGGCGACCTTGCCGCTCACCTTTTCAATCCGGTAGTGCTTCCCGTCGGCGGTAATCAGTTCGTCACCGGGAGTAAGCGCCCGCCCGAGCTCGTCGATAGCCCGGCGCGCCTCGTCAACCACGGTGAAATAGTCGCCCGGTTTGAGCTCATCGTCGCGGTCAAGTAAGCCCGCCGCCGCAGGCAAAGCCGGCAGCTCGCCCGCCGTCAGGAAAACGCCGAGTCCCAAGCCGGTCGCTATCAGCACCATTCCTAACAAAAGCGCAACGGCGCTATTTACTCTCATCATCCCTACCCCTTTCCGCGGGAGACTGGAGGTTGGCCACTAACTCTTCGGCCCGTCCTTCAGTGGCGGGCCCCCCTTGCGCCCGCTCCCTTATTTCGCCCACTACCTCCGCTAAGAGTACGGCGAAAATGCCCGCGAGCACTATCGTGTCAAAAACGCCCCCGCCGCCGATATCCACCCGCACCGGCGCCCGGGCGGCAGCAACCCGGAGGTAGTGAAAAATGTCCCCGAGGAGCACGCCTAAGGTAGCCGCTACGAAGGCCGCCCGGCGCGACCGTCCCATCACGTAAGCCACCACGCCCGCCACGATCGGGTAAAGATAGAGAGGCTCCATAAAGTGGTAGCGGCCGGCGGGCTCCGTGAGGCCCCGCATCAGGTAGCTGCCGATAAAGTAAACCACGGCGCCGGTCAAAAGCGCGCCCCACAGCGCCCGGGAGCGCTCCTCGCGCGTGCCTGCCCCGGCAAGCAGGTAAATCGCCAGCCCCACCGGCACCAAAGCGCCGCCCACGTTGATGGAAACCGAAACCGGCCGCCCAGGTATCGGGATGTCGATCAGGCTGCCTAAAAGAAGGGCGGCGATAATCATAAGTGCCGCCCTGTCCGTCAGCCGCATCCGGTCAAAAACCCGGTGGCCAAGTCCCAGGTAGATCAGGACGGAAACGATGATTAGCGCTAACAGACCGATCGGTAATCTGTCCATAACCACCTCACCTTTTCTATCCGTTTCTCCGCAAGATGGACTTCCGTCATAAGGCTGCCCCGCACAGCGCAAAAATATACCAGCATCCGCCGCCCCGCGCCCTTTCACCCCGGGAAAGCGCCGCGCCCGCGCAAAATAAAAAACACCGGGTTTTTCTCCGGTGTCTTAAACAAAAGCGGCGAACTTGAAAGCGGCAGAAACGCCAGGCCCGAATCTCGTCCCGGCCCCGTTCTTTTCCGGCAGCTACCTATAAGCCAACCCTTGATCCCGGGCCGGCCCTTCAGTCCGAAATCTCGTCGTCGGGCAAACCGATAGCCGCCGTCTCCCCTGCGTCCTCTTCAGTTTCCGCCGTGGCCACCGCACTGGCGTAATCGACAGTCATGCTGTCTTCTATGGTCCGCTGCTCATCCCCGGCCACATCCTCTCCTTTCCGGATGGCATCGCGCAGGGAGAGCCGGATGCGCCGCCCGGTAGGGTCAACGCTGAGAACCCGGAGCGTAACCCTGTCCCCTTCGTTGAGCACATCCTCCGGCTTCTCCACGTGCCAGTCGGCGAAATGGGAGATGTGCACCAGCCCTTCCACACCCGGTTCAAGCTCCACAAAAGCACCGAAGGGCGCCAGCCGGACCACTTTCGCCTCCACCAGGCTGCCCACGGGGTACTTTTCCGCCACCGTATCCCAGGGGTCGGGAATCACCTGCTTCCGGGAAAGGCTGATCTTTCCGTTTTCCCGGTCGATCTTGATCACCTTGACCTCAATCTCCTGGCCGACCTTCAAAACCTCCGCCGGGTGGTTGACGCGGTGCCAGGCAATCTCCGAAATGTGCAGCAGGCCATCCAGACCCCCGATGTCCACAAACGCACCGAACGAGGTGAGCCGCCGCACGACGCCTCGCACCACCGCGCCCTCCTGGAGGGAGTTGAACAGTTCCTCGCGTTTCCGCTGGTATTCCTCTTCGAGAATGGCCTTGCGGGAAAGGACAACCTTCTTGCGCGCCCGGTTAAGCTCGATAACTTTACAGGTCACCTTCTGCCCCAAATATTTCGTCAGGTCCTCCACATAACCCCGGTCCACGAGGGAGGCGGGCAGAAAGGCCCGGACACCGAGATCCACAATCACCCCGCCTTTCACCACCTCCCGCACGACCCCTTCGACGGGCGTCCCTTTCTCGAAGGCTTCCTGCAATTTCACCCAGGCTTTCTCCGCATCCGCGCGGCCCTTAGAAAGAATGACGCGGCCTTCGTGGTCTTCGGCCTTGACCACCCAGACATCTATTTCATCCCCCACACTCACGACCTCGTGCGGGGAGGAGATCTCGCAGCAGGACAGCTCCCGGAGCGGGATAACGCCTTCTGTTTTGCCCCCTACATCTACGAGCACCTCGTTCTGGTCAATCGCCACCACGACTCCCTTGACGATCTCGCCGCCGCGCAGGGTCCGGAAATCGGCCATCTGCATCTCTTCCTGCGCATTCTCCGCCAGTTCCTTCATTCGCCTTTCTACCTCCTCGATAATCCAATCAGGTGTGGACGCCCCGGCAGTCAGCCCCGCCACCCGCGCCCCGGCAAACCACTCCGATTTGAGCTGGTCAGCGGTTTCGATATGGTAGGTCGGCGTGCCGCTCTCCCGGCAGATCGCCGCTAACTTCCGGGTGTTGGCGCTGTCGTAGCCGCCGACCACCACCATCACGTCGACCTGCGCGGCAAGCTCGCGCGCCGCCTGTTGCCGCTCGGCGGTCGCGTGGCAGATGGTGCTGAAAACCCGGAGCTCGGAAGGCGCTTCTCCTTCCTTAACCAGCCGGCGCCGGAGCACCGCCACCACCGCTTCGAAGTTATCGAGCGGCTGCGTGGTCTGGGCGATGACGCCAACCCGCGGCAAGAGCGGCAGGCGGGCGGCCTCCTCCGGACCTTCCACCACCTGCGCCCGTCCCCCGGTCCAGCCGACGATGCCCCGCACCTCCGGGTGTTCCCGGTCACCGACAACGACCACCGTGTAGCCCTGCTCGGTAAGGTCTCGGGCCAGTTCCTGCGCCCGTTTTACAAAAGGGCAGGTGGCGTCCACAACCTTCAAGCCTAATTCTTGAGCGGCCGCAAGAACTTCGGGTTCTACCCCGTGAGACCGGATGACCAAGGTCCCCTCCGCCGCGGCCGCCAAGTCTTGGATCACCTCAATTCCCTTCTCGGCCAGCAGCCTGACCACCTGGGGATTGTGGATCAGGGGGCCCAGGGTAAAAATCCGCCCGGTATTTTCCGCGCGGGCTTGCAGCGCCAGCTCTATCGCCCTCTTCACCCCGAAGCAGAAGCCTGCCGACGCCGCCCTCTTAACCTCCATCAGTGCCTACCATCTTCCATCAAGGCGGCAATCGCCGCCATCATTTTTTCGCCCCCGGCCGTTATCTCGGCGCGGGACGGCTTACTGCCCCCGGACGCCAGGAAGAAAGGCTTGCCAACCCTAACCCTCACCCGGCCGCAGAGGCCGCGGGTACCGATCAGGGCCACCGGAACCACCGGCGCCCCGCTCCGTAGCGCCAGCATCGCCGCCCCCGGCTGGGCGGGCAGGAGCTTTCCCGTGTGGCTGCGCGTCCCTTCGGGGAATATCCCGACGACGTGACCGCGCATTAGGTGGTCAAGCGCCATTTTAAACGCCCGGCGGTCGTAAACCTCGCGCCGTACCGGGAAAGCACCCAAGAGGCGCAGGAGCAGACCGAAAAGCGGGACCCGGAAAAGCTCTTCTTTGGCCATAAAGTAAACCCGCCGCGAAAGCGCCGTCCCGAGCACCACCGGATCCCAGTAGCTCTGGTGGTTCGCAATTACGATGACCGCTCCCTCGCGCGGCAGGTTCGCCGCCCCTTCCACCTTCCACCGGCGCAGGAGCAGGAGCAAAACTTTGCATAAACCCCAGGCAAACCAGTAAACCACCGTTTCAGCCCCCGCGCACTAGCGCCGCCATCTCTGCCACCACCTGATCGGGGCTCTTGCCGGTGGTATCGATCACCACCGCATCGGGCGCCGGCATTAGGGGCGCCACCGCGCGCGATTCGTCCCGGGCATCCCGCGCCGCAATCTCCCTAATCTGCTCCTCGAGGGTCGCGTCGTATCCCTGCCCGGTAATCTCGAGGAAGCGGCGTCTCGCTCTCTCCTCAACCGACGCCGTGAGAAAAAATTTTTTCTCGGCGTCAGGCAGCACCACCGTGCCGATATCCCGCCCTTCCATCACCACCCGGCCGGAAGCCGCCATGGCCCGCTGTTTTGCGGTGAGCTGCTGCCGCACCCCGGGAACTTGCGCTATAACGGATACAAAACGCGAAACCTCGGGCGTCCGGATCTCGCGCGTCACATCGCGCCCGTTTAGAAAAACCTTTAAAGTCGTCCCGTCCTGCCGCCAGACCTGTTCGATCGTAAGGCTCTCGGCCAGACGCGTCAGCGCTTCTTCATCGTCGCCGGGAATCCCCGCCGATAGAGCCGCCAGGGCGACAGCGCGGTACATCGCCCCGGTGTCGATATAGTCGTAGCCGAGGAGTCCCGCGAGCTTTTTGGCTACGGTGCTCTTCCCGGCACCTGCCGGGCCGTCAATCGCGATCCGCAAAGCCGAACTCTGCCCTTTCTGCGTTCGCTGATTTGAATTCGACACTCCCTATAGATTTCCTTTTTCTAAGCCAAAATTTCCGTATCAACCGCCGCACCGAGACGCGTAAGCGCGGCTACAAAACCGGGGAAGGAGACGTTAATCGCCCCGGCGTCCTGAACAACCGTCTCGCCCGCGGCGGCGAGGCCCGCCACCGCCAGCGCCATCGCCACCCGGTGGTCCCCGTAACTCTCCACCATCGTTCCCTTTAACGGCTTTCCGCCGCGGATAACCAGTCCGTCGGGCAGCTCCTCAACGTCCGCCCCCAGACGCGCCAGTTCTACCGCCATCGTCCGCAGCCGGTTCGACTCCTTATACTTGAGCTCGGCGGCGTCGCGGATCACCGTCTCGCCGGCGGCATACGCCGCCGCTACGGTCAGCACAGGGATTTCGTCGATGAGGCGCGGAATCAGCTCGCCGCCCACTTCCGTGCCGCGTAGCGCCCCGGAATAAACGGTAACGTCACCCCACGGTTCAGGCCCGGCATCCCGCACCTTAACCTCGATCCGGGCTCCCATCGCCTGCAGCACGTCGAGGATGCCGGTGCGGGTGGGGTTAAGGCCTACCCCCTTTACGGTAACCGCGGCGTCCGGCACGATACAGGCGGCAACCAGCAGAAAAGCGGCCGAGGAAATATCGCCGGGGACCCGCACCGGCACCGCTTTGAGCACCGGCCCGCCCCGAACCGCAACGGAAAGCCCGTCTCGCCTGACGGGCGCGCCGAAAAGCGCCAACATCCTTTCGGTATGGTCGCGGGAAAGCGCCGGCTCGGTTACCACCGTTTCCCCGGCGGCATAAAGCCCCGCTAAAAGAACCGCCGACTTGACCTGCGCGCTCGCCACCGGCGAGGCAAACTCGATGGACTTGAGCCCCCCGCCACTAACCGCAAGGGGGGCAAGCTCCCCGCCCGCCCGCGCCATAATCTGGGCCCCCATCGCCCGCAGCGGCCGGACCACCCGGCCCATCGGCCGCCGGCGGAGGCTCGCGTCACCGGTGATGACGCTAAAAAAAGGCTGCCCCGCAAGGATGCCGAGAAGCAGTCGCATCGTAGTGCCGGAATTTTTGGCGTCGAGGATGTCGGCGGGCTCGGTGAGCCCGTGTAGCCCGCGCCCTTTAACCCGCACGCGCCCCGCCTCCGGCCCCGTGATGCCCACTCCCAGCGCGCGCAGGCAGGCTAAGGTGGCTAGACAGTCCTCACCGGCGAGAAAATTCTCGATCACCGTTTCCCCTTCCGCAATCGCCCCTATCATGAGCGCCCGGTGGGAGATCGACTTATCGCCGGGAACCTCCACTTCACCTTGCAGGGTACGTGCCGGCTTGACCCTAAGCCGCAAATGAACCCCCCCTCCGAAAAGACGTTCAAGCTTATACTGACTGACCTTTGGGGTCCGTTTAACGTTCAGCGTTCGACGTTTATTAAGATCTTACCGTTTCCGGGTTTCGATGCCGCTGGCCCGCAGCAGGCGCACCGCCTCTTCCTGGTCGGCAGCCGCGGCAAAACCGAGCCTGATCGTGCCGCCCTCCCCCTCCCGCACCCGGAGGATCTCGATGTCGCTGATATTGATACCGGCATCACCGAGAATCCCCGCCAGCCGGGCTATTACACCCGGCCGGTCGGGGACGGTCACCACAATCTCGTAAAGCTCCGGCAGGTAGCCCTTGCTCTTGGCCGGCACCGTCCGGCGCACCTGCTGCGCGCGCCGCAGCCACCCTTCCACGCCCGCGCCGTCGCCCGCAGCGATCAGGGCCGCAAGCTCGCTCAGCGACTCCCGGTAGCGGCCGATCATGGTCAAGACGGCACCGCTGTTAGAGAGCAGGATGTCCCGCCATAGCGCCGGATCCCCTCCCGCCACCCGGGTGGTATCCCGGAAGCCCCCCGCGGCCAGGGGCAGCAGCGCCTCCCGCTCGGGAAGCGCCCCAATGGTGTTGACGAGGGCGGCAGCCGCGCAGTGGGGAAGGTGGCTCACCGCCGCGACGTAAAAATCATGCGCCTCGGGAGAAAGCTCAACCACGCGGGCCCCGATCCCTGAAGCCAGCGCCCGGACCTTCGCCACCGCGTCCCGCTCGGTAGCGGGGGTCGGGGTCAGGATGTAGTAGGCGTTTTCGAAAAGGTAGGGGTCGGCGCTTTTCACCCCGGTTCGCTCCGAGCCGGCCATCGGGTGGCCGCCCACAAAGGAAAAACCACGGGCGCGGGCGATGGGCTCAGCCGCCCGCACGATGGCCGCCTTGGTGCTCCCCACGTCCGTAACCACGGTCCCCGCCCTAAGGTAAGGAGCTATCGCCTCTACCACGGGGATCACCGTGCCGACCGGCGTGGCCACCACGACGAGCGCTGCGTCCGCCACCGCCCCTAACGCGGTCGTCACCCTGTCGACCGCACCGACCTCCAGCGCTAACCGGAGTTTTTCCTCGCTCCGTCCAACGCCCACCACTTCTTCCGCCAGACCGACCCGCTTAAGCGCCATCCCGAGGGAGCCGCCGATCAACCCCACACCGATAATCGCAACCCGTCCGAACACCTGCCGTCCTCCCCAAATAGCGGTTTCCCCATACATTTGCAGCCACTTCTGCCCGTCATTCCCAGCGCGGGTAAGAACCAAGAACCTTGAAAAAAGTGCTCATTTTTATTATCGCCGCCAGGGCCGCCGCTACGGGCGCGTCTTCCTTATGGCCCTCACAGTCGATAAAAAAGATGTAGTGGCCGATGCTGCGCCGCGCCGGGCGGGACTCGATTTTTGTCAGGTTGATCCCGCGCCGGGCGAATTCGCCAAGCGCCGCGTAAAGCACTCCCGGCCGGTCGTGCCGCAGCGAAAAGGCGATCGAGGTCTTGTCCTTCCCCGTCCGCGAAGCGGGTTCGCGCCCAATTACCACGAAACGGGTCTCGTTTTCGGCGCTATCCTGAATCGCCCGGGCCACCACGACCAGCCCGTAGCGCTCTGCCGCCTCCTCGGTGCCAATGGCGGCCCAGGATTCGTCGGCGGAAGCCACCAGCCGGGCCGCTTCCGCCGTAGAGGTGGTCGCCTCCCGGACCACCCCCGGTAGCTCCCGCTCCAGGAACGCCCGGCACTGCGCCAGCGCGTGTGGGTGGGAAAGCACCCGCGTGAAGCGCCCGGGGCGCCGGGCGAGAAGATGGTGAACCACCGGCAGAATCACCTCGCCAACGATGACCACCGCCGGGTCCCGGACGAGAAGGTCGAGCGTCACGTTCACGCTGCCTTCCAGGGAATTCTCCACGGGGACGACCCCCGCCGCCACCTCCCCCGTCGCAACCGCACCGAAAAGTTCCGGTATCTCGGCATAAGGGACCCCCTCGTAATCCTGGCCCGAATAAAAACGGGCCATCGCCTGCGCCGTAAAGGTTCCCGATGGCCCTAAAAAGCCGATCCGCAAAACGGCCACTAAAGCGTCCTCCCTAACGCTGCCGCTATCCGCCGCAGGTCATCCATCATTGCGCCAAAGTTTTCGGGCGTGAGCGACTGCGCCCCATCGCAGAGCGCCGCCGCCGGGTTGGGGTGAACCTCCACTAACAGGCCGTCGGCCCCCGCCGCGATCGCCGCCCGGCACATTGGCGCCACGAACTTCCAGCGCCCGAGGCCGTGGCTCGGGTCGACCACCACCGGCAGGTGCGACAGGTGCTTCACCACCGGAACCGCCGAAAGGTCGAGGGTATTGCGGGTGTAGGTTTCAAAGCTACGGATGCCGCGCTCGCACAGGATCACGTTGAAGTTACCGTTGGCGAGGATGTATTCGGCCGCCATCAGCCACTCCTCAATGGTTGCTGACAAGCCGCGCTTGAGGAGCACCGGCCGGTTAACCTTGCCAACCTCCTTCAAGAGGTCGAAATTCTGCATGTTCCGGGTGCCGATCTGAATGATATCCGCGTACGCCGCAACCAGAGGAAGGGTGCGGATATCCATTACCTCCGTCACGATTTTGAGCCCGAACTTCTCGCGCGCCTCGGCCAAAATCTTGAGTCCTTCTTCGCCTAACCCTTGGAAAGAGTAAGGGGAGGTGCGCGGTTTAAACGCGCCGCCGCGCAGGATCGTTGCGCCTGCGGCTTTAACCTTTTCGGCCGCCGTCAGCAACTGCTCCCGGCTCTCTACGGCGCACGGTCCGGCCATGACGTGAATCCTCTCGCCGCCGATCACGATACCGTCTCCCAGGTCGATAACCGTCCTGTCGGCGCGGAAGGAACGGCTGGCCATCTTGTAAGGCTGAAGGATGGGGATCACCTCTTCCACCCCCGGCAACACCTCCAGGGCAACCTCCTTTAGCCTTCGCTCGTCCCCGATAACCCCGATAATCGTCTTTTCCACGCCCCGCGAAAGGTGGGCCTTGAAGCCTTCGTCCTCGATCCGCCTGATTACGCCTTCGATCTCCTGTTCCGTAGCGTTATTCGCCATCACGATGATCATTCAGCACTCCACCTCCGTCTCACTCCGCCAGAACCTTCTCTATCGCCGCCACAAAGCGGGCGTTCTGCGCCGCCGTGCCGATCGTCACCCGCAGGTGCGTCGGATATCCGAAACCGCCCCGGATAATGACGCCCTCCGCCAGCATCCGCCGGAAGATTACCCGCTCATCCCGACCGGCGTCGAAGAAGATGAAGTTCGCCTCCGTCGGCACGTAAGGAATCCCGCGCGCCCCGAAAGCTTGGTAGAGAAAGCGCTTGCCTTCTTCGTTCGTCTTTTTCGTAAGCGTCACGAACTCCTCGTCCTCTAACGCAGCCAGCGCGGCCTCCTGGGCCAGGGCGTTGACGTTGAAGGGCTCCCGCACCCGGTTGAGATAGCCGACAAGCCGTGGCGAGCCGACACCGTAGCCGACCCGCAGCCCCGCCAGACCATACATCTTTGAAAAGGTCCGCAGCACCATCACGTTGTAACCCCTGCGGTAGTAATCGAGGCCGTCGGGGTAGTCCGGGTGGGTGACGTACTCGAAATAGGCCTCGTCAAAAACAACCAGAACCGCCGGGTCGAGGCGCTCGAGCAGCCAATCGACCTCCTGCCGCGTGGCGATCGTTCCCGTCGGGTTGTTCGGGTTGCAGAGATAAATCATCTTGGTTTTCGGCCCTACCCGGGCGGCCATCGCTTCGATATCGATCCGGAAATCTTTAAGCGGCACCTCCACGGGCACCGCCCCCATCAGCCGGGCAAGGGGCTCGTAACGCGGGAAGGTTGGGACCGGCATTACCACCTCGTCGCCCGGTTCCAAAAGCGCCAGCGAGAGCATCTGGACGAGCTCGTTGGAGCCGTTGCCGACGATCACGGCATCGAATTCAACCCCTAGCCGCGCCGCCAGCGCAGCGCGAAGCCGGTAGGCACTTCCGTCGGGGTAAAAATTCATCTGGCTAACCGCCGCGGCAACGGCCGCCATCGCCCGCGGCGAAGGACCGAGAGGGTTCTCATTGGAGGCTAATTTAACGATGTCTTCGAGGCCGAGCTCCCGCTTGACCTCTTCGATAGGCTTACCCGGCTGGTAAACTGCCAGGCTGTCAAGACAACTGCGCACCTTGATTTCCATACAACCTCATTCCCCGGTTTTTGAACAATCTTACCACAGTCCTATTGGCAGGACAATCCTTTATCCCCCTTGAGGGCTTAAAGCCCGCTTCAGGGCCGCGGTAAACCTTCCCACCTCCTCGAAAGCCCCGGCGCCGATAAGGCGGACGATGGCGCTGCCGACCACCACCGCGTCGCAGAAGGGCGCAACCCGCGCCGCCGCTTCGGGGCCGGAAACCCCAAAACCAATCGCCACTGGCAGGTTAGTGTGCTGGCGGATGCTATCACCCAGACTCCTCAGATCCGTCTCGATCGTTTCCCGCATCCCCGTTACGCCGGTGACCGAAACACAGTAGATAAAACCCCGCGCCCGCGCGCAGATCGCCGCAATCCGGGAAGGGGTGCTGGTAGGTGCCACTAGAGGAATGAGATCGATCCCGTAGCGGTCCGCAGCGCGCAGCAGCGGCCCGCTCTCCTCGTAGGGGAGGTCGGGCACGATCATCCCGTCCACACCGCTTTCTGCCGCCCGCCGGCAGAAGGCTTCGAGCCCCTGCTGGAAGACCGGGTTGTAATAGGTCATCAGCACTAACGGCGCCGCAACCGCCGCCCGCACTTCTGCCACCATCGCCAGGATCCTATCCACCGTCACGCCCGCAGCGAGCGCCCGGTTTGACGCCGCCTGGATCACCGGTCCGTCGGCCAGAGGGTCGGAAAAGGGAATCCCAATCTCGATGATATCGGCACCCGCCTGGTCCATCACCGCAATGAGCGCCGCAGTCCGCTCCAGGTCCGGATCGCCAGCGGTAAGATAGGTGACGAGGCCTTTCTCGCCCCGTTTTCGCAAACCCGCAAAAGTCTCTGCTATCCGGCTCATAACTTCAACCCCTTCACCCGGGCCACCGTTTCCACATCCTTGTCCCCCCGGCCCGAAAGGTTTACTACCACTACCGCGTCGTGCGGCAACGTGGGCGCCAGCCGCACCACTTCGGCTACCGCATGCGCGCTCTCGAGGGCGGGGAGGATTCCCTCGGTCTTGCTCAGCAGTTCGAAAGCCGCGAGCGCCTCCGCGTCGGTAGCGGTGGTATAAGTCACCCGGCCCGTCTCCTTGAGGTAGGCGTGCTCCGGTCCCACCCCCGGGTAATCCAGCCCGGCGGAAATCGAGTGGGCAAGGTTTATCTGGCCGTCCGCATCCTGAAGGACGTAGCTCAAAGAGCCGTGCAGCACCCCGGGGCGGCCGCAGTTAAGCGTCGCCGCGTGGCGCCCCGTTGATAGGCCCTCGCCGGCCGCTTCCACCCCGATCAGCCGCACCGCCGGTTCGTTAAGAAACGGGTAAAAGATCCCCATGGCGTTCGAACCGCCCCCAACGCAGGCCACAACCACGTCAGGCAGCCGTCCGGTTTCCTGGCGGACCTGCTCCCGCGTCTCCCGCCCGATCACCGCCTGAAAATCCCGCACGATCATCGGGTAAGGGTGGGGGCCGGCGACCGAGCCGATCAGGTAGTAGGTGTCCCGGACGTTGGTCACCCAGTCGCGGATCGCTTCGTTCATTGCGTCCTTCAACGTCCGGCTCCCGGCACCCACCGGGATCACCTGCGCGCCTAAAAGCTGCATCCGGATCACATTGAGCCGCTGCCGGACGATGTCTTCCTCCCCCATGTAAATGGCGCACTCAAAACCTAAGAGCGCCGCGGCCGTAGCCGTAGCCACCCCGTGCTGGCCGGCACCGGTTTCGGCAATCACCCGCCGTTTTCCCATCCGCTTCGCCAAAAGCGCCTGCCCGATCGTGTTGTTTATCTTGTGGGCGCCGGTATGGTTTAAGTCCTCCCGCTTGAGGTATATCCGGGCGCCGCCCAGGTAGGCGGTAAGCCGGGCCGCGAAATAAAGCGGTGTCGGCCGCCCCACGTAATCGCCGAGGTACCGTTCAAGCTCACTCTGAAACCCGGGGTCGTCTTTGACGGCCGCGTAAGCCGCCGTCAGCTCCTCGAGCGCCGGCATTAGCGTCTCGGGCACAAACCGGCCCCCGAAACAGCCGTAATACCCCCGCGCATCTGGTAGCATCAGAAAACCTCCTTCGCCCGCTGAATGAATAACCGGATCCTGGCCGGGTCCTTCCGGCCCCCGGTTTCAACCCCGCTCGAGACATCGACCGCATAGGGCCGCACCCGCCGCACCGCTTCCGCCACGTTCTCCGGGGTGAGGCCCCCGGCGAGGACCAGCGGCACCGGGAAAACCTTTCCCGCCAGCAGTCCCCAGTCGAAGGCTTTGCCGGTGCCCCCCGCCACCCCGGGAACAAAGGTGTCCAGCAAAAGCGCGTCCACCCGGTAACCAGCCAGCCCCGCGAGATCTTCAGGGCCCTTCACCCGGAAACCCTTAATCACCCGGAACCCTATTTCCCGCAGGGCCTGACAGTACCCGGGGGGTTCCGCCCCGTGAAGCTGGACCGCGCCGAGCCCGCAGTAGGCGGCGATCTCCTTTACCGCCTCAAGGGGTGCATCAACGAAAACCCCCACCGGCACCACGAAAGGCGGCAGGACCGCCACAATCTGCCGGACCGTTTCCGGCGTTACCTGCCGCCGGCTGGCCGCGAAAACAAAGCCTAGCGCATCGGCCCCGGCCGCGACCGCCACCCGCGCGGTTTCTACGTCCTGGATACCGCAGATCTTTACCCGCACCATCATCGCTTACCCCGGTCAACGTTCGACGTTACCTATCATCTCACTGCCGCCTTCTGCACCGGCAGCGACAAGTTCCCGTAGTTTCGCCCCGATGTCGGGCGCAGCCATCAGCGCCTCCCCGATGAGCGCCGCGTCTACCCCGTGCCTTTTTAACGCCTGCATCGCTAACGGCGAGCCGATACCGCTCTCGCTCACCACCACCACCTCTGGCGGGAGATAATGCTTCAGCCGGAAGGTGGTCTTAATGTCGGTGGTGAAGCTTTTCAAATCGCGGTTGTTGATCCCGACGACGGTCGCCCCGGCGGCCAGCGCCCGCGCGATCTCCTCCTCCGTATGCGTCTCCACGAGCGCCTCCATCCCTAATCCCCGCGCCAGCCCCAAAAACTCCGTTAGCTCCCGCTGCCGGAGGAGGCGCACAATCAAAAGGATGGCGTCAGCACCCATCTGCCGGGCCTCGTAGATCTGGTACGGGTCAAGAATAAAATCCTTGCAGAGAAGAGGTAACTCCGTTACCCGCCGCACCAGACGCAAAAATTCCGGGTGCCCCTGAAAAAAGCGCTCGTCCGTCAAAACCGAGATCGCCGCTGCCCCCGCACCCGTGTATATCCTGGCCACCGCCACCGGGTTGGCGTCCGGACGGATGAGCCCTTTCGATGGTGACGCCCGCTTGATTTCAGCGATCACCGCCACCCGCCCCGGTCGCCGCAGCGCGGCCCGAAAGTCGCGCGGGGGCGGGGCAAACGCGAGGGCCGCCTTAAGGACCTCCGGGGGACAGACCGCCTTCCGCCGGGCAATCTCGGCGCGCTTGTGCTCAATGATGCTCCCTAACACCTATCCCACGCTCCGGGTCCAGGCCACGTACTCTTCCATCTTGGCGAGCGCCGCGCCGGAAGCAAGCGCCGCGCGCGCCAGCCCCAGCCCCTCGCGCACGTCCTGCGCCCTTTCCGCCGCTACCAGCGCGAGGGCAGCGTTTAGCGCCACCGCGTCGCTGCGCGGCCCCGCCTCACCCTGGAGAATCCCGCGGGTAATGGCGGCGTTTTCTGCCGCCGTCCCGCCCTTCAGCGCTGCCCGCTGGCAGCGCACCACACCGTACTCGATCGGGTCGAGGACCCCGCGGCGCACCGCCCCGTCTGCCACTTCGGCGTAAAGCACCTCGCCCACCGGCGACACCTCGTCAAGCCCTCCCGCGCCGTGGACCACAAAGGCCCGCTTCACCCCGAGCAGAGAGAGAACCGCCGCCACCAGGTCGACAAGTTCGGGCGCGTAAACGCCCACCACCTGGGCCTGGGCCCCGGCGGGATTGCAGAGCGGCCCGAGGATGTTGAAAACGGTCCGCAGACCCAGTTCCCGGCGGGGACCTGCCGCGTGCTTCATCGCCGGGTGGCAGAGAGGCGCGAAGAAAAAGCCAAAACCGACCGTATCCAGGCACTGCCCAGCTACAGCCGGCGGCAGGTCGATTTTCGCCCCGAGCGCCTCAAGGAGATCGGCGCTCCCCGCCCGGCTCGAGACCGAACGGTTCCCGTGCTTCGCCACCGGACAGCCGCACGCAGCAACCACGAAGGCCGCGGTGGTCGAGATGTTGAACGTATGGGCGCCGTCGCCGCCCGTGCCGCAAGTATCGACTAAGAGCGGGTGGCGCGACCGGTAACCCACCGCCTTCTCCCGCATCGCCCGGGCGAAGCCGGCCACCTCCGGCGCCGTCTCCCCCTTCATCCGCAGCGCCACCAAAAAGGCGCCAATCTGCGCCGGCGTAGCCGCGCCCTCCATAATCTCCCCCATCACCGCCCGCGCCTCTTCGGCCGGCAGGTCCTCCCCAGCCACCACCTTGGCCAGTGCCTCCTTGAGCATCCTTTTCAACCCCTTTCCCCTCTGAAATGCTTCTTTCACTTTTCACTAGTGCGGCTTACCGCGTGTGGCTCTCCCGTTACTTTGCGAGGCGCAAAAAATTCTGCAGCAGTTCTTTCCCGTGTTCCGTAAGGATCGACTCCGGGTGAAACTGCACCCCTTCCACCGGCAGTTCCCGGTGCCGGAGACCCATGATCTCTCCTTCCGCCGTCCAGGCGCTCACCGCGAGCACCGGCGGCAGGTCCTCAGGGGCAACGATGAGGGAGTGGTACCGGGTCGCCGTGAAGGGAGAAGGTATTCCCCGGAAAATGGTCCGCCCGTCGTGGTGAATTGGCGACGTCTTCCCGTGCATCAGCCGCGCTGCCCGCACCACGCGGCCCCCGAAGGCCTGGGCAATCGCCTGGTGCCCGAGGCAAACGCCGAGAATCGGGATTTCCCCGGCAAAGCGCGCGATCAGGTCCAGACAAATACCCGCCTCGTTCGGTGTGCAGGGTCCCGGTGAGAGGACGATGTGGGAAGGATTGAGCCGCGCAATCGCCTCGAGGGTAATCGCGTCGTTCCGGTAAACCTGCACTTCCGCCCCGATTTCCGATAGGTACTGCACAAGATTGTAGGTAAAGGAATCGTAATTGTCGATCATTAAAACCAAGGCCAGCACCCCTCAAATCCGGGTAAGATTAGTTGGTTGGTTAACTACCTTTCAGCACCGGCGAAAACCCTTTTCTCCCCGTGGGCCACCGCAGACCGCTCCGGAGCTCCGAGCGTGGTAAGGAGCGCCTGCGCTTTGTTGATCGTTTCGACATACTCCCGCTCCGGCTCGGAATCGGCAACAATTCCCGCCCCGGCCTGCACGTAAGCCTTTCCTTGGTGAATAACCAGCGTGCGGATAGCGATACAGGTATCTAAATTTCCGGTAAAGCTCAGGTAACCCACCGCCCCGGCGTATATCCCGCGCCGGACCGGCTCCAGTTCCTCGATGATTTCCATCGCCCGCACCTTCGGCGCCCCCGAAACCGTCCCCGCGGGGAAGGAGGCAGCCAGCGCATCCAGCGCCGTGTATTCCGGCGCCAGGCGCCCCTCAACCCCGGAAACGATATGGATCACGTGGGAGTATTTCTCGATGGTCATAAATTCGGGAACGCGGACCGTGCCCGGCAGGCAGACCCGGCCCAGATCATTCCGGCCCAGATCCACTAACATGATGTGCTCCGCCCGCTCCTTCGGGTCACTCAGCAGCTCGCGGGCCAGAGCCTCGTCGGCCGCGGCATCTTGCCCCCGCGGGCGCGTGCCGGCAATCGGGCGCGTTTGGATAACCCCTTCCTCCACCCGGATCAGCATCTCCGGCGAGGAGCCGACCACCACCGGATCGCCGAGGTCAAGGTAGAAAAGATAGGGGGAGGGGTTGATCATCCGCAGCCGCCGGTAAACCTCAAAGGGATCACCGGCAAACTCCTGCGCGAAGCGCTGGGATAAAACCACCTGGAGGATGTCGCCCGCCCGGATGTACTCCTTGGCGCGGCGCACCGCCGCTAGGAATTCCTCCTTTCCCATGTTGGCGACCACGCGGGCCGGCGCTTCCGGCAAGCCAACCGCCCCCTCCAGCGCTACCGGCCGGGAAAGGTCGGCCAGCACCGCCCCGATCTTCTCCTGGGCCTCCCGGTAAGCCCTCTCGGGATCACCGCCGGGACGGGTATTTACCACCACTACCAACCTGTGTTTGACATGGTCGAAGGCAAGCACCACCCGGGTAAAGATGAGGTGGCAGTCGTCAAGCCCCAGGTCGTCGACGGTCCGCACCGGCAGGCGCTCGAAGTGGCGGACGAGATCGTAGCCGAAGTAGCCTACCCCGCCGCCGTAAAAGCGCGGCAGGTAAGGTAGGCGCGGGCCGCGAAGCTTAGCAAGCAGCTCGCCGAGTACGCCTATCGGGGAACCGGTGAAGCGCCGTTCCTCCCCTTCGCCCGTTACCGTACCGCTTTCCCCCCGGGCACGGAAGACAAGAAAGGGCTCGTAGCCGATAAAACTGTAACGCCCTAAAAACTCGCCGCCGGCAACGCTCTCGAGAAGGTAGGCGGGAGACGAAGCGATCTTTTTGAAGACCGCGATCGGGGTCTCCAAATCCGCAGCCACTTCCCGGAAAACCGGTACCACGTCGTACTCCCTGCTCAGGCGCAGGTATTCCTCCCGGGACGGATAAATCACGCTGCCCACTCCCCTCGCCGCAAAAAATAAGCCAGCACCCAGAATGAGTGCTGGCAGAACTCGCAAAGCCGCCTTCCCAGCCTCATCTGCGCTCTTCTCAAACTCATCTCCGCTCGGCTAATCCCTATTCACTTACGAGTAAGTTTACCCGCCACGGTCCGTCCCTGTCAACCCCCAACTTGAAAATTTTCCAGCGGCTTTTAGAGACGCTCCCCCCGCCGGAGGGCCTCCTCGGCGTGCCTGATCATCACGCGGACCATCCGGCCGCCGATCTTGCCGCCCACCCGGCCGCAGTCCTTCGCGGCGATATTCCCCCAGTAGCCATCCTCGATCTGGGATGTCAAGCCGAGTTCCGCAGCCACCTCGTATTTAAAGCGGTCCAGAACCGCTTCCGGCAAAAGCTTCTTCTGCGGGAAAAACTGCGCCATCTCCCTCACCTCCGCATCGCGCCACCTTTTAAAACCCGCTTTGTTGCCGCCACCTTACTTTATGTCCGGTCACCTTCGAAAATGATCAACTATTGCCAATACCAGCGGCTGCTTCCGCCTGTTCCGCTCCCGCTCACACGTTCACCGCGCGGACCAAACTTAGCGCTCCTTCTCGCGCTCCGGCGGGCACCGGGCAAACACGGCGTCCGTGCCGTGGTTGCCCTCTGCGGCCGTCCGTGGCCGCAGACCCGCCTTCGCCGCTCGGCGTTGCCCGAGTTTGGTTGCCGCGCGCCTCAAGTGTTCGCTTGGAGCTGAAACAGGCGACGCCATCTATTTTTGTCTTTCGTGGTGCCGCTATCTTAGCGGCATGAAGAACTCCTTTCGGCTTCCCTTATACCTCCCGGCTTTTCCCGGCCCCTTAAGGCCGCTCCCTCCTATCCCCCACCTGCCTCATTTATATCAACTTATCGCGGCCGCATTTTTATTTTCGGCCCTTTTCATCTTTTTATCGCGGTGAAAATTTTCCCAAAAATGGCAAATAAACGCGCGCAATCATCCCGCCGCAAAGCCCCGGTGAGGATTAAACCGGCGACGTAAACGGTTCCGACCAACAGGAGCTCCGCCGCAAGACTCAAAAGCGGCCCGGCTCCTCGACTAGCAAAGAAAGTGCTGCCCCACTTAAGGACTACAGCCGCCGGAAGCGTCGCCACCAGAGGCTTCAGAATCACTTCCCCGACGGCAGGTGTGCAGCCGGTCAACTGCCAAAGGTCAACGAGATTGAGGATGCTCATCACGGCGAAGCCGACGACGACCGCCGCCGCAGCACCCCGAATGCCGTACTCCGGAAGACCGGTCAGGAAATAGATACCGGTGAGCTTGAAAATCGAGGCCACCACGAGGTTCCGGAAGGGCACGAGCGGCCGGCCCAATCCCTGGAGAATCCCGGTGGTCGTCTGCTGTAAGTAGAGAAAGGGCGCCCCGAAGGCAAGCACCTGCAGAATAGCCCCTGCTTCACGATAGCCGAAAATAAAATGGCAGAGCTCGCCCGGGAGCAAAAAAAGCACCGCCGCGCTTGGCAACCCGGTAAGCACCGTCAGGCGCAGCGCGTTATTCACGCGCGAACTAAGGAGATCGCCGCGCCGCGCGGCCAGCGCCTCGGCGATGGCCGGCACCAGCGCGGTGGCCAGGGAAACGGTGATGATTCCAGGAGTGTAAAGCAGGGTTTCGGCGATGCCGGCAAACTGGCCGTAGATGCTCGTCGCCTCCCGGGTCGTGAGCCCCGTCGCGAGCAGCCGGTGCGGGATGAGCACCGCCTCCAGAGCCAGGAAGCCTGTGGAGACAAGGCGCATCAACGTTACGGGAAGGGCCAGAGCGAAAAGCTCGCGGCCGAGGGCAAGATCGAAGAAGGGGCCCCTTCGCCCCGCAGCTACCAGGCCGCGGCTCCAGAAGAAGTAGCCGAGCATCAGCAGGAAGCCGGCACCCTCACCGCAAACCACCCCGAGCGATGCGCCGCAGGCGGCTGCCACCACGCCATAAGGCAACAAAATGGAGGCCAGCGTCAGCCCTGCAACCACCCGCACTAACTGCTCTAACATCTGGCTGGTGGCGGTAGGCGTCATGTACTGAAGCCCTTGAAAAAAGCCCCGGAAAACCGAGCAGACGGAAACGATAAAGACGCCCGGCAGTAAAGACACAAAAGGGAGGTAAGTTGCCGGATTAGAAACAATCTTCCCGGTCAGCACCTTCGCCGTCGCTATTCCCGTCACGGTGACCAGAAGACTCGCCATCACCGTACAAGCGAGGGAAAGGCGCAGCAACCGCCCCACCGCACCAAAATCATGCCTGGTTACCGCATCGGCGACCAACTTGGCGATAGCCACCGGGATGCCGAGCGAAGCGATCACCAAGGCGAGGACGTAGAGCGGGTAAATCATCGTAAAGAGGCCGATGCCCTCCGTCCGGATAAGCCTGATGAGAAAGACCTGGTAAACAAAGCCCAGAACCCGGTTTACCAGACTGGCACCGGTTAAGACCAGGGTACCCGTTAGGAGCGACTGGCGCACCGGTTTTCCCCCTCCATCGCCTTCTCGCTATCTCTTTTGTCTGTTAACTATGTATATGGCCAGTCCCAAAGGCGCAGACGGGAAACAGGGAGCGGGCGAATTCAGCAAGAAAAATCAAGGTAAAAAACAGGAATTCGCCGCCGGCCGTAGAAATAGCATAGCTTGAACCGGGAGCAAAACGCCGGTAAAATTCCGGATGTTTTAGCGCAAACGCGCTTGAAAACGGGAAAAATATTACGGGAGGGAACAGAAAGGTTGAAAAATTACGCGGCACAAGACATCAGGAATATCGCGGTAGTTGGGCACGGCGGGACCGGTAAGACCTCACTCGTCGAAGCGCTGCTTTTTAATACCGGCGCCATCACGCGCCTCGGGAGGGTGGAAGACGGCACAACCACGGCCGACTACCACCCCGAAGAGATCAAGCGCGGCATCACCGTCCACACCAGCATCGTTCCTTGTGAGTACGAAGGCAAGAAACTTAATTTCCTGGACACCCCGGGTTACTCCGACTTTATCGGGGAGGTAAAAGCGGCCCTCCGGGTGGTGGAAGGAGCGCTTTTCGTCGTTTGCGGCGTGGCCGGCGTGGAAGTCCAGACCGAGATCATCTGGGACCAGGCCGGCGAGCTGCCGCGGGTCGTTTTTATCAACAAGCTCGATAGAGAAAACGCCAATTTCAACCAGGTCCTCGCGGGGTTGAAGGAAAAGTTCGGCGCCAACTTTGTGCCGTTCACCATACCGGTCGGCGTGGCCGAAAACTTCCGGGGCGTGGTCGATATTCTCAACCAGAAGGCATATTTAGACGACGGTAAAGGGGAGAAAGAGGCGCCCGTCCCCGCCGACCTTGCCGGCGAGGTGGAAACGTACCGGGACCAGATGATCGAAGCGGCGGCGGAAGCGGACGACGAGTACCTTATGAAGTACCTCGAAGGGGCAGAGCTTACCCCCGAAGAGATTCAGACGGGCTTGGCCCGAGGCCTCCGGGCAGCCAAGTTCGTGCCCGTCCTCTGCGGCTCGGCCACGAAAAACTGCGGGGTCAAGACCCTTCTTGCTTTCCTGGCGCGCTTCTTCCCCGCGCCGGAGGTCAAAGAAGGGCCGCTTGCCGCCCTGGTCTTCAAGACGCTCGCCGACCCTTACGTGGGCAGAATGAATTTCGTCCGCGTCTTTAGCGGTGTCCTCAAGAGCGACACCACGGTTTACAACAGCACGAAGGAGAAACCCGAAAAAATCGGGCAGGCCTTCTACCTCCGCGGCAAAAACCAGCAGCCCACCGAAAGCATCCCGGCCGGCGATATCGGCGTACTAGTGAAACTTGCCGAAACAACCACTGGCGACACCCTCTGTGAAAAGGATAAACCAGTAAAGCTCGACCCCATCGACTTCCCGGAGCCCACCCTTTCCATTGCCGTCGAGCCGAAAACGCAGGGTGATGAAGATAAGTTGGCTACGGCGCTCGCCCGTCTGGTCGAAGAGGAACCGACCGTTCGGGTAACCAAAAACACCGAAACAAAGCAAACCATCATCACCGGCATGGGCGAAACGCAACTCGACATGATCCTCGAACGCTTCAAGCGCAAGTTCGGGGTGGAAGTTACCCAGAAGCCGCTGCGCATCCCGTACCGGGAGACGATCAGGGGCGAAACCAAAGTCGAAGGGAAATATAAGAAGCAGACGGGGGGCCGCGGGCAGTACGGCCACGTCTGGCTCGAGCTCAAACCGCTGCCGGACGCTGAATTTCAGTTCACCGAGAGCGTTTTCGGCGGCGCGGTCCCGAGCCAGTACTTCCCGGCGGTAGAAAAGGGCGTTCGCGAAGCGATGACCGAAGGCATTTTGGCAGGTTACCCAGTGACCAACGTGGCGGTCAACCTCTACGACGGCTCCTTCCACCCGGTAGACTCATCGGAACTCGCCTTTAAGATCGCCGCCTCGATGGCCTTCAAAAAGGGAATGCAGCAGGCCAAGCCGGTCCTGCTTGAGCCGATCATGGAAGTTGAGGTCTTGGTACCGGAAAACTTTGTCGGCGACATCATCAGCGACCTCAATACCAAGCGGGGCCGCATCCTCGGTATGGAGCCGAGCGGACGACGCACGCTGATCAAGGCCTACGTCCCGCTCGCGGAGATGACCCGCTACGCCATCGATCTCAAGTCGATGACCCAGGGCCGGGGCACCTTCAAGATGAAGTTCTCCTCTTACGAAGAAGTGCCAGCCCAGCTCGCGGAAAAGATTATCAAGAAGGCGCAAGAAGAAAAAGCGGCCGAGAAATAGAAAAAAAGTACAAGGGGAAGGGGCTGCCGCTTCCCGGCAGCCCCCGCCGTTACTTTCAGCCCTGGGACATCTTCTCCTCGGCGTAGCGGATCATCCGCCGCACCATATTGCCGCCGACCAGACCGCACTCCCGGCTGGTCATGTCCCCCCAGCCAACGCGCTCAATCTTGTCGGCAAGTCCCAGTTCCCCGGCCACCTCGTACTTGAACCTATCGAGAGCAGGCTCGGCCTCCGGAACAACGGTCCGCCGCTTCCGGCGCGCCATTTAATCCCTCCCGTATAAGTTTTTCGCCGAGAATGGCCCGTTATTATTTTGTCCCGCCACGAAGAATTTTATACGTTTAAATTTAACATTTGCCTACCCGGGAATGCCGAAGGCAGGCCGCCCCGAAAAAAACAGCTCAACCCCCTTTTTCTTCCGCCTTGTGCTTCAAGATGCGGTAGTATTCGTTCACCACGGCATCGAGTATCTGGCTTGCCGCCATAACCTCCTGGTCAACCGCACCCCTTGATTCAAAAAGCTTCTCCAGTCTTTCCCGCAGTTCCTCAATCGTTTTGATAAGGTCCCCGATTTCGTCCACGAAGCAACCTCCCGGTTTTTACTCTTAAGCTTCCCCCCGAAACTATTTCCTATAGAAAAAATTTACCACCAAATGGTGGTAAACGCTAAACTGATCTTTCGGGGGTTCGCCGGATCCACCGCCAACCCCCAAAAATAAATGCCGCCATAAATTAATGTTCACCCCGCAAGCCGTCGCATCTCTTCTATCCCCAAACGCTCCACCAACGCCCCGAACGATTCGCGCTCCTTTCCGTGCGTGCCGTAAACCGCGAGTACCCGGCCGCAAAGCGCGATCACTTCCTCGCCACTCAACCCCTCGGCGAAAACTTTTGCCAGCCGGGGTGTAGTCCCGGCGCTGCCGCCCAATACCACAGTGAAGCCTGTTTTCTTACCGAAGACCCCGAAGTCTTTAACCCAGGCCTCGGCACAGTTACGCGGGCAACCGGAAACGCCGATCTTGAACTTGCCCGGAACCGCCGCTCCCAAGTAGCGTTCTTCGAGCTTCATCCCTAACCCCAGGGAATCCTGCAGGGCGTAAGTACAAGCCGCCGTCCCGGGGCAGACCTTAACGCTCCGGACGCAGTTCCCCACGGCCGGTGCGGGAGGTAGCCCGAGATCCTCCCAGACCCGGTCAACATCCGCCTCTTTGATCCCTACCAGAGCAATCCGGGCGGCGCCGGTGAGCTTGAGCACCGGGATCTGGTAGCGCTCCGCCACGGCCGCGATGCGCCGCAATACCTCCGGGGTAACCAGCCCCGCCGTTAACTGGGGAACGATCGCGTAGCTACCGTCTTTTTGCTGCACTGCTGCCTTCGGCATCACTTCAACCTCCTAATCTTTTTTCAATAGAAAAGTTAGCACGGGCAGCAGCGATAAAAAATGATCTGCATCAATTTTCGGCGGACGGCGCTAATTTTTGGGGATCAAACACCAGCCGCCGCTTCTCGCGGTGGATTATTCCCTCTTTACGCCACCGGCTCATGATCCGAGCAGTAGTCTCCGGCGTCAGCCCTGCAAGGTACGCCAGCGTCTCCACCTTCAAGGGCATTTTTAGGCGCACCCCGTCCCGCACCGGCTCCCCTTCTTTTGCCGCCAGGCGCAGCAGCACTCCTGCCAGACGCTCGCGCGCCCGCTTGAGCGCCAGGTCACGCGCTACCAGCCGCGAGTGGGCCAGTTTGGCCCCTAAGAGCGCCAGAACCCGCCAAGCCACCTCCGGCCGAGCCTGCACCAACCACCGGAAGTAAGCGCCCGGCAAGGCACAAACGACCGCCTCCTCGACCGCCGCAGCGCTAACATCGCAACGGCCGCCTTCCCGGATAGCAGCTTCGCCCACCAGGTCGCCAGGCCCCGCGAGGTCAATAATCTGCTCCTTCCCCTCTTCGTTCTGGTAGTAAAGCTTGAGCCGGCCCGCGTGGACAATGAAAAGCTCCGTGCAAGGCTCTCCTTCCACCAACACCTGCTGGCCCGGTGCGAGGCGGCGCTGCACAATATGGCGGCTGAACTCCGCCAGCACCTCCGGAGCGAGGTCGGCCGCAATCGTGAGACAACGCACCGGGCACGCCGCGCATCCAACCGGTAACTTCACGCCCCTACCACCTGCCTGACCCCAAACTGCCCCGTCCCTCATCGGTAGCAACAGGCACCTCACCCTCTCCGCCCTGCCTCCTACCGCCTCCCGGCGGTGAATCTTCTCCGGTCCCAAGGGCGCGGGGGCTTGATGAAACACCCGTGCCGGCGCGCAAGAGCTGTCAGCCTCCCAGAAAGCGCGCCCAAGTACCCGGAAGGGTCGGCGAGATACCGCTCCAAAGACTTTACGGCCCGGGGAAAGTTCCTCCGGTAAGCAGCCGTTAGGCGCTCAACCGAAGCCGGGTAAGGGTTCAGGGCATCGAGGTAAACCTCCCGGACCCCGGCTTCGCTCAGGGCACTTACCAGCCGCTCCAACACTCCGGGAGCGTCAGTTATCCCGGGAAGGACGGGCGCTACAAACGCCCACACCTCTATACCCGCAGCGGCAAGTCTTCCGGCCGCCCGCAGCCGCGCCGCCGGAGGCGCCGCTCCGGGTTCCAGCACGGCAGCCACGCCGTCGTCGGAAACAGTCACCGTAAAGCCCACGGAGCAGTTCTGGAGCTTCCCAAGCAGATCCGCGTCCCGTACCACAAGGTCGGACTTGGTGAGCAGCTCGACCTCCGCCTCCGGATCTGCCGCTGCAAGAACCTTCAAAGACTCTCTCGTAAGACCGAATTCCGCCTCCGCGGGCTGGTAGGCGTCTGTAACCGTGCCTAAGATGATCCGCCCCGAAAGTGCTTGCTTCCGCTGTAATTCACGGGTGAGGACTTGGGGAAAGTTCACCTTCGGGGCAACGAACCCGCCCCACTTTCCGGCGCGGCTCGCAAAACGGAGGATTGTGTCGGCGTAGCAGTAAAGGCACCCGTGCGCACAGCCGAAATAGGGGTTCAGGCAGTAGCGGTAGCCGCCGATGCCGGTCCGGCTAAGGGCCGTTTTGCAGTGGATCGGTTTTACAACCGCTTCGCACACCTGAATGCAGCTCCATTCGCTTAAGTTTTATTACCCTGCAAGCTGGCCATTGTAGGCCCCCTGCCCACGAACACCTTAGAGGGGGCGGGCACCACCATAGAGATCCTCCTTGTAAGTTGTTGAGCCGGTGCCCAGACCGTCGAAAATCCCGATGCAAAAATAGGCGTACGCCACGCTGCTGTTAGAGCGCGGCGTACACATTAAAGTCGTGGCCGCCCGCCTCGGGCATGCCCCGCGAAGCGTTTACCTTGGCGACCTACACTTCAGCCACACCGAGGTTAAGTCCGGGAGCCAGGGAGCTGCGCTCGATTTCTCATTGTTGTCAGATTGTTGTCAAACAGGGAAATTTGAAGGCTTCCGGGCATCCGGAAGCCTTGCCGCTCTATGGTGGGCGGAGTAGGAATTGAACCTACGACCTTCTGCGCGTCAAGCAGACGTTCTCCCACTGAACTATCCGCCCGGAACTGCTACGCAACCATTATCCCACAAAGCCAGCTCTTTGTCAAGCATACGGCGAAAGCACGCCTGGCGAAAACCGGTTCTATCCGTGAAATTTGCTCAGGGTCTTGCCGTCGGGCAGGAGGTCTTCCGGGGCGGGTTTGCCGGTCTTCTGCCGGATCTGGTAACGCTGGCACTTGGTAAAGTCGCCGGAACAATACTGGCGGATATAGATGTTTTTGAGCATCTCCGTTTTGAAGCGGTTGTAAATGGGGCACTTCTCGTAAAACTCACACGTGGCCATCCGCTCATCCCCTTTTCGAAATTTTATCGGAAATATTCGATGGCCTTCACCAAAATCCTCCTGGTATAGCCAAATTTAGAGACATACGTTCAAAACCGCGGCGCGCAGAATTCCCCGGCCGCGGGTGACGCCCTACTTCCCCCCAAAGATGAAGGGCGAACCGTAACGGTCACCCCCTACCTAAACGAAGCTAACCCGCGGTCGGAGCGGCGCTCAAACTATGCCACCTTCCGCGCCCCCTTATTCGAAATGAAGCTAACCCGCAGTTCGCCGGCCAACCCGGCTTCAGTACCATAGAACCACGCCCGCGAAGGCACAACCCAGCTTCACAACCTGGTGTTCGGTGCTTTCGACCAGCACCTCTTTCAACGGCAGCGAGCGGCAAGCGAAGGCCTCCTCAACCATCCGCACGATCTCTGCCTCCACCACGGCCCGCGAAACCCGTCCGCTGTGCTCCATGATGATGCCGTAAGAAGCAGGGTCTTCCGCCAGGCCGACGGCTACCGCCGCCGCAATGACCTCGCCGGGAACGTCGCTCGTGATGAAGCCGTAGGCTACGGGTACAAGCGCCCCCGGTGGCAATACGATACCCCTGTCCGGGCGACAGCGGGGCGGCAAAATACTGCTCACCTTGATGAGGTTGCAGTTACCGACGCCGGCCCGCAGAATGGCCTTATCGAAGGCCGTAAGCCTCGTTTCCCCTTCCGCCGTCCCGGAAACGAGCTTGAATTTAACAGGAATGGGAAGCAAGAATGACACCTCCGCTTGTCCTTTTTTGGGGATGCAAACCTGATTTATTAGTATGGGAAAGAACGCAGCGGGGTGAAAGGACTACGGCGTCGCCAGGAGTAAAACGCAGGCCTTTTTCGGGGAAAGCTATTTTTACGGAAATGTTACTGACCCGAAACGATGCGCGCCGCGAGCGCGGACCCGCGCTTGAAGGGGGCCCATTCTTGAAAAAGGCAAGTCTACTCGTGATCCTTTTGGCCTGCACCGCCGTAGCCCTTCTCTCGTGGCCGGTTGATATAGCCGTAAGGCCCGGCGCCAAACCGCGTCCTGAACCGACTAACACCGCCGCCGAAGACTGGGACTGGGAAGCGCAGGCCACCTCTTACCGGGGGCCGCTCCCCTGGGATGAAAGCCCCAGCGTTCAGGCCTTTTTGGCCGAGCGCGGCGCGCCCGTATTGATGGCGGCTTTCAAGGCGGTCCTGCGCGAACCTATCGGTGCGGAGCCCTACAACATCGCCCTCGCGGCCGAAAAGCTTTCCGGAACCGTCGTCTTACCCGGCGCGATCTTCTCCCAGAACCAGACCATCGGACCCTATACCGAAGACCGCGGCTACCGCGCCGGCCCCACCTATATAGGAAACCGGTACACCACCACCATCGGCGGCGGTGTCTGCAAGGTATCGTCTCTTCTTTACAACGTCGTTTTGCTCAGCAACCTCCGGGTGGTAGAGCGCCACCCCCATTCGATGACGGTTCCTTACGTACCCCCTGGCCAGGACGCGACCGTTTACTACGGCGTCAGAGACTTTAAGTTTCAAAACACCACCGCCGGACCGGTCGTGATCCTGGCTAAATTCAAAGACAACACGCTCTACATGGCGCTCTACGGGACGGAAAAACCACCAGAAGTCAGGTGGCACCACGCCGTCCTGAAGCGGGTGCCCACCTGGACCGAAGAGCATTTTAACCCGCAGCTCCCGCCCGGGGGGAAAAGGGTGGTCATGAAAGGCCAGGAAGGAATTGTAGTCCGTTCGTGGCTCACAATCAAAACGCCTACCGGCAAAGCGATCAAGAAAGAGCTCGGGACAGACTGGTACGAGCCCAGCCCCCGTATCGTCGAGTTCGGCCCGCGTAAAAACAGCCGCTAAAACTTCGGCTGCAAACCGACCAGCACCAGCCCCGCCACGATGAGCAGGATACCGACAACCTGATAGGCGTAAATCTGCTCACCGAGAAAGAAATGGCTCAGGACGAGCGTAACCATCGGGGAGGTGGACATGATCATCGTCACGTCGTTAAGGTTACCGATTTTAAGGGCGGAAAAATAGGCGAGATCCCCCAAAATGGTAGCCAGGAGCGCTTCGAAGGCGATAAAAAGATAGATTTTCGGGGGGAGGAGCCGGAACTCGGCTATGCCCCCGGTAAAGCCAAACCACCCGGCAAGGACGACGCCGGTGTAAAAGGTCCGGAGCGCCAGGGCCGTCAAGGGGTTGGTCTGGGCAAGGCCCAGCTTGCCGAAGAGGGGGGCGAGGCCCCAGCAAAAGGTCCCTAACAGGGCGAGTAAAAATACCAACGCGCCGTCCCTCGGATAAGAGGATGTGAGGAAGCTAATAGTTTATATGCCGCACGAAGACCCTTGAGAACCAGGGCGCCGCACCCTCTATTGCCACCGCCAGAACCGCGCGTGCCACGGAAGTCGTTCCACCTCCCGCCCGGCTACCAGCCCCACGCGTCCTAATTCCTGCCCCCGCCAGGTAAAAACTACTTCCCCCAGGGGGGTCCCAAAGCGCACCGGCGCTACCGGCGCGGCGCGCAAGGTCACCTCTTTCTGGAGAAGACCTTCTTCACCCGCAGGCAGCACCACTACCAGGGCCCGGTCGGTTACCAGGGGCACATCCGGCAGCCGCCCTTCGCGCACCCGCAGCCGGGTGTAGTACTCGCCTGCCACGCAAGCCGTCCGTTCCCGCAACACCTCCATCCCCCATGACAGGAGCCGCCGCGTATCCCAGTACCGGCCGTCACTGTGCAGCACCACGCTGATGAGGTGCCGCCCTCGTTGCGAAACGGCGGCGATGAGGCACTGCCCGGCCGCACTTGTGGTACCGGTTTTGACGCCGGTGATACCGGGAAAGTTTTCGTGGAGGAGCTGGTTCGTATTTTCTATCTGCATCGTCCGCTGCGGCGCAACCCAGTGAATGGTCGCCGCGCGTGTCTGCACCAGCCGGGCGAATTCGGGGTTACGCATCGCGTAGCGCGCGAGATAAGCAAGATCCGCCGCGGTGCTAAAGTGGCTAGGGTGCGAGTAGCCGTTGGTATTGGCGAAGCGAGTCCGCACCATCCCGAGAAGCAGCGCCTTGGCATTCATCCACCGGACAAAGGTATCGTGGTCGCCGGCCACCCCTTCCGCAATGGCCACCGTGGCGTCATTGGCCGAGCAGATGAGCGCCGCTTTTACCAATTCCCCGAGCTTGATGCGCTCGTTCGCCCGCAGGTCGATAATCGAGCCCGCCCACACCGATGCCGCCCGGCGGCTTACCGTTATTTCCTCCTCCGGGTCGGCGAGCTCAAGCGCCAGGATGGCAGTCATTACTTTCGTAAGGCTGGCCGGCGCCCGCCGTTGCTGGCCATTTTTCACGTAATAAAAAACGCCGGTGTCGGCATCCATCAGAGCGGCCGCATCCGCAGTCACCTGTGGCTGTCCCCAGGCCCAAAGTGGCCACGCCCCAGAAAATAAAAACGCAAGAATAACAACCGGTGCAAGGCGCAATTTTTCTACCACCTTCCCATAGCACCTAAAGCATATTTTCCGCCTCCGGACAATACGTAGATAAACGGAGGGAGTTTGATTTCGGAGGGATGCAAAATGCGTGTTTTCTACGTGAATCTGCGCACCCTGCGCCAGAGCCTCCTTTTGCTCCTTTATCTTCTGGCGATCGGTATCTTCTTCGCCTACGCTCTTTTGCACCAGCCTTACACCCCTACGAGCGCCACAGGCAGCCCGATCGTTTACCGGGTAAAAACCAACGAAAAAGTCGTCGCCCTCACCTTCGACATCAGCTGGGGGAACAAGACGCCGGGTCCCGTCCTCGACATCCTCAAAAAAGAAGGGGTCAAATGCACCTTCTTCCTTTCCGGCCCGTGGGTAACTAAATACCCGGAGATCGCCAAACGGATTGTCGCGGACGGTCACGAAATCGCAAGCCACGGCCACCGGCACATTAACCTGAGCCAGCTGCCCAAGGAAGAGATAAAAAACGAGATCCTTCAAGCTCACGAAAGCATCCGCGCCGTCACCGGCAAAGAGCCGCGCCTTATCCGGACACCTAATGGGGACTATGATGCCAAAGTGCTCAAAGCGGCCGCGGAGCTCGGTTATACGGTGATCCAGTGGGATGCGGACTCCCTCGACTGGAAGAATCCGGGCGAGGAAACCATCGTCAACCGCGTCTTGCAACTGGCCCGCCCGGGCAGCATCATCCTCCTGCACGCTAGCGACACCTGCCAGCAGACGGATAAAGCTCTGCCGGCAATCATCGCCGGCTTACGCGAGCGGAAGTACAAGATGGTGACGGTCTCCGAGCTCTTCAAGTACGGACCCGGCGTGGCAGAGTAAAGGGCGACCCCCGCAGTCGCCCTTTCACGCGTGATTTGCTTTCCTTCAACGCGTTTCCGGCGTCATCCGCCGGTTTATCTCCCGGAGCTCGCTTGTGAAGGCGGAGAGCGGCTTCCCTTTCGCAATCCCCTCCTGCACACGGCGAATCCGGGTGTAAGTATCCGGGTCGGTGGTCACCATTACCCGGGTGAGCCGCGGCTCGGCCCGCTTCAGCCGCGCCGCCACGTCGCGTTTGACCCGGTCTACAGCCCCTTTCTCAAGCCCCGCCTTCAGGTCGAGCCCCACGTAGGCGGTGCTGCCGGCAAGCACAACCGTAGCCTTGTTCACCCCGGGCACCCGCGCCGCTTCGCTGGCCAAGCGGCTGGCCAGCCGGCTCATCTCCCGCGGGTCGGTAGGCAGGGGTTTCCGCGCCGGTGCAGGCGTTACCGGCCGCGTAGGAGTTGCCGGGGACGGCGTCGGTTTGCGGGCCGGGGAACACCCGCCGCAGAAAAGGGCGGTTAAGACCAGCAACGTAACGATGGCAAGGTAGAACCTTCTCAGGTGCACGCTTTCCCTCCTTTCTCTGCACTATTGCTTAGTATTCCTTAACGCTCGCCCGTCATACTTCGCTGCTGCTGGAAGATGATGTTCGAAAGATAGACGAACTCTATTCCTTGAGCCTCTAACTCCGGAATCATCTCGCGGATCGCCCTGGCCGTGTTCGCCCCGGTCGTCCCCACGTGCCCGATAGCCACGGCACTGCCACGCTTTTGCGCAAGCCGCGCCGCCTCCCGGAGCTGCTCCTTAATGTAGCCGATATTGTTTACGTTGTCGAGAAAGTAATCCCGTTTCCCACAAGGGACGCCCAGCTCCGCCGCCACGTCACAAGCCACCGACCGGTCAGTAGTCCTGCTATCCAGGAAAAACATCCCGTGCGCCTTCACCGCGCGCAGTACTGCCCGCATCACCCGCGCGTCGGACGTGGCCCGGGAACCCATATGGTTGTTAATCCCTACCGCCCCCGGAACACTGGCAATCGCCCGGTGCACTCGCTGCTCAATCTCCGCGTCGCTCAAGTGAACGTAGATGGTTCCCGGACCGAGGTGGCTCGCCTTCCCCCTAAATGGCTCCATCGGCAGGTGGACCAGCACCTGATAGCCCTGCCGGACAGCCCGCTGGGCTATAGACGCGGAATCGGGGAAATTGGGCATCACCGCAAAGGTCAGCGGCTTGCCCAGCGCAAAAAAGGCCCGCGTCCCGTTCTTCGTCGCGCCGGCAAAATCGTCGATCACTATCGCCAGTTGCGCCTTGTGCCGTGGCCGAAGGCCCCCGTTGGCGAGCGCGGGCGCCGCCTCCGCCTGGAAGTAGCGGGATATACCCAAAAAAATGGCCCGCGCGAGACGCTCCTGGTAAGCAGTATCGAGCAGGCGGGCCGCTTCACTGGCGCAAGTAAGGTAACCGAGTTCCACCAACACCGCCGGCATTGCGGTCTGGTTGAGAACGTAGTAGGAAGCGGCGCGGCAAGTGCAGCCCTCCCCTCCCGCGATACCGGCCAGCTGCTCCCGGATGGCCGCCGCCAGCAACGCGCCTTTTGCCGAGCCGGGATGGTAAAAGACCTCCGCCCCCCTGCGGCGGGGGTTGGGAAAGCAGTTCGTGTGGATGCTGATGAAGGCGTCCGCTGCGGCGGCATTGGCCAGTGCCGCCCGGCGGCGGAGGCTAAAATAGGGCAGCTTCAAACCGCCGGCGCTGAGCTCCGCCGTTTCCGTGTCGTTATGAGTCAGGAGCGCCATCGCGCCGGCATCCATAAGCATGCGCTGCAGCCGCCTGGCGACGGCAAGGTTAACGTATTTTTCGTGGAGGCCCAGTTCGGGATTAACGCCCCCGGGGTCGTTCCCGCCGTGACCCGGGTCGATAACCACAACCCGCCCGCTCAACGCCGCAGCAGCAGCCCCGGCCGGCAAAGCAAAAATTGGTAGCGCGAGCAGAAGAAGAGCTGCAAGAAGGTTTACCTTACCCCGCAGAAACACAGGACCCACTCCCCTCTGCTCTTTATTGTGGGAGAGCGGGTCCAACCCTAAACAATGTAAAATTTAGTTCCCTCTATCGCCGGCGCCACCAGAAGAAGAGAATTACCCCGCAGATGAGCGCGATCAAGATGGCGAGGTCGAAGCGGTGGAACCACTCCCGGAGGAGCCCCCGGTGTTCGCCCAACTTCACCCCGAGATAGGTAAGGAAAAGACTCCAGGGCAACGATCCCAAAAATGTGTAAAGGACGAAACGCGTGAAGTTCATCCGGGCCACGCCCGCCGGAAAAGAGATGAAGGTCCGCACTACCGGCATCAAGCGGGTAAAAAAGACGGTTGCCTCGCCCCAGCGCGCAAACCAGCGGTCGGCCAGCGCGAGTTCCCGCTCCGAAATCCAGAAGTAGCGCCCGTAGCGCTCGAGAAAAGGACGCCCGCCTTTAAGGCCAATGTAGTAAGAGAGAACGGAACCAGCCGTCCCCCCGATATTCCCGGCGAGGACGGCCAGGAAGAAATTGAGCTTCCCCAAGGAAACCAGGTACCCACCGAAAGGAAGGATTACCTCGCTGGGGAGGGGGATATTGCAACTCTCGATAGCCATGCCGAGGGCGATTCCCCAGTACCCGAGAGAAGCAATATGTTCCGCAAGTTGCGCGGCAAAGGCAATGATCTTTTCGAACATCCCTTAAGAAAGGCCGAGCAGACGGCGCAGGTGGCGGTAATTAGTGGAAAGGGCCGAAACGGAAACGCCGTACTCCGCTGCCAGGCGCTGCTGGCTCAAACGCCGTCCCTCCGTCCTGGCGACCGCATAGACCACCGCCGCGGCCCAAGCCGGCGCCTTCCGCACCACCGGTTCTTCAAGGAGGCAAAACCGGTACCACAATTCGAGAGCCCGGGAAACGGTGTCGCTCCGGCCGCGCTTCTTTAAATCTTTGGCCACCAGGTGCGCCACCTCGGCATATTCCGGGCGCGCCCAGGTGAAGCCTTCGGCTCCTGCCGCCTTCCCGCCGCCCTCGCCAAGCGCAACATCGGGTTCGTTAACGCCGCTCAGAATCCGGCGCAGAAACCCTTTCCAGCCTTCGCGTCTGATCTTGTTGTTTATGAGCTCACGGAGAAGATATTCCTCAAGCAGCATGAGCAGGGCGTCGAACCGGTCACCCCAGACCCCTTCACCCTCGGCGAGGGGGTCACTCTCCCGGCTCGCGCCGAAGGCAGCCGCCCAGGCCATGATCCGGTGCGCCCGCTGCCGCAGGTAGAGCGGCCAGCCCACTTTCTTCCGCCTGCTCATCCGCCTAAAAACCGCAAAATCCTTCTTTAGCCACGAGAGGAGCGGCCCTTTCGCGTGTCCCGGCAAAGAGAGCCCCGCGGTCGAGAACTCAAACTCCTCCCCGACCCGGAGCACGCGGAGGTAAAGGATGTTCCCCACCGCCATATCCGCAGGATTCTGAAAACCACGCACGCAGAAAGTATCGCCCGTTAGAATCTCCTCGACAAGAACAACCTGCTGTCCCAGGGCCTTCACCTCGTAAAAAGTGGTGGGCGTCCTGCACCACCAGTTAAGGAGGGCCCGTTCCCGCTCGTTGAGCTGTTCGGCGGCCACCTGCCCGAAGAGTTCGAGGATCGTTTCCTCCCCGGTCACCGGAAAATCGAAGATGAACCATTCGAAGCAGCGCTCTCCCACAAACTCCTCGTCGAGCGCAAAAAGGCTCCCGCCGATCGCGCTCAGGTAGAGGTGCTGGGCCCAAATCGCCGCTTCGGTAAAAACCGGCTGCTGCGCGAAAGCCCCGAGCTTGCGCTTGAGTTCCCGCGCCGCCGCTCGCCACCGCAACTGGTCGAAGGAGACAACCTTCTGCGCGCAACACTCTTCAAAGTTGCGCCCGCTGCCACAGGGGCACTCGCGGAAAAAAGAATCCTTTATCTGGAAGACCTCCCTGCTACCCTTCGGTTTCGATTTTATAGTATATTCCCTGCCGCACTTATTTTTCCTGCACCGTCACCCATTTTTCTTCAACGTACCCCGAAGGTATTTTGTTTGGAACGCTGAAATAATAGTAGTGGCCATGAAGAACAAAAACGTAGCCCGGCGGTGGAAGGTTGCAGCGGGTAGTCTTGCTTGACGGAAACAGCTTGGCCCACAGAGCTTTTCACGCCATCCCGGCGCTCAGCACCAGAGAAGGTTTGCCCACCAACGCGGCCTACGGCTTCACCGGGATGCTTTTGAAGCTGCTTAAAGAAATCGCGCCCGACAGTGTGGTGGCGGCCTTCGACAAGGGAAGGCTCACTTTCCGTCACGCGGTCGCCGCGTCCTACAAGGCCCACCGGCCCGCAACACCGGAAGACCTCCGCCCCCAATTTCCGCTGATCAAGGAAGTCCTCCAGGCCTTCAGGATTCCGGTCCTCGAAACCGAGGGCTTCGAAGCGGACGACATCATTGGTACTCTCGTCACCCAGGCTGAAAAGGCGGGGTACTCCTGCTTCATCGTCACCGGTGATCTGGATACGCTGCAACTCGTTTCGCCGCAGACCACCGTGCTGGCCACACGCAAAGGGATCAGCGAAATCGTCCCCTACGACGAAAAGGCGGTGGTAGAACGGTACGGCGTCACCCCGCGGCAGCTTCCCGACCTGAAAGGATTAACCGGAGACGCTTCGGATAACATCCCCGGCGTGCCGGGTATCGGTCCGAAAACGGCCGCCGCGCTGCTGCGAAAGTACGGCAGCCTCGAGGAAATCTTCAACCACCTCCCGGAGCTGCCGGCGAACATCCGGAGCAAGTTGCTACCCTACAAAGACCAGGCGCTCCTTTCCAAACAACTGGCAACGATCCAGCGGGTAGTACCGCTCGACACCGACATCACCGCCTTTGCCTGGCCCGGACCAGACATGGACGAGGTTTACCGGGTTTTTCAGCGCCTTGAGTTTCGCTCCCTCCTTAAAAAGCTCCCGGAAATCAGGGGGCAGCGCACCCAAAAGGAAACGCCCGGCGCGGCGCTGCCGGCGGCCACGGAAATCGCCTTCGATCCCGCAGCGCCAGAAGCCCTCCTTGAAAAGTTGGCAGAACGTTCGGTCGCCGCCCTCGCCCTGCGGGGAAACACGCAGGGGCCGCTGGCCTGCGCCCTCTGTTTGGATCCGGAAACCGTTTTCACCGCCGCAGGCAACGCGTCTGTCGCCGCGCTCCTCAAAGTCCTCTTGGCGTTTCCGGAACTGCAGCTCACCGTTCACGACGCCAAGCAGGCCCTGCATCTTCTGCAGCCGTTGGGGCTTGGCCCGGAAAAGGTTTCCTTCGACACCATGATCGCCGCCTACCTGCTCAATCCCGCCGTTCCTAACACCTTAGACGCGGTAGCCTTCGAGCACCTAGGCACAGTCCTGCCCGCACAGAGCGGGCCACCGGAGCAGGCCCTGGCCGTTTTTCTGCTCACGCCCACCCTCGCGGCCAAGCTCCGGCTGGAGGGACAGGACTACCTTTTCCGGGAAGTCGAGCTTCCCCTGGCGGCAGTCCTGCAGGCGATGGAGGCAGCCGGGATAGCTGTCGACCGGCAGGAACTCGAAAAGATCGCGGCGGAGCTGGCCGACCAGATCAGAGAGGTCACCGGGGAGATATTCAAGCTCGCGGGCGAAGAGTTTAACCTCAACTCGCCGAAGCAGTTAGGCCGGATCCTTTTTGAAAAGTTGGGGTTGAAGCCCGTGCGGAAGACCAAAACCGGCTACGCGACGGACGCCGCGGTTCTGGAAAAGCTGTCCGGGCACAAGATCGTGGCCCGGATCCTGCAGTACCGGCAGCTCGCCAAATTCAAGAACACTTACGCCGACGCCCTGCTCCAGCTCATCAACCCGCAGACCGGGCGCCTGCATACCACCTTTTACCAGACCGTCACCGCCACCGGCCGCCTCGCTTCCGCCGAACCCAACCTGCAGAACATACCGGTGCGCGACCCTCTCGGGCGGAGGATCCGCCGCGCCTTCGTAGCCGGCCTGCCGGGGAGCCTCCTCTTAAGCGCCGACTATTCGCAGATCGAACTGAGGATTTTAGCCCACCTTGCCGGCGATGAACTCCTCACCGCTGCCTTCAAGCAGGGTGAGGATATCCACACCAGAACGGCCGCCGAGGTTTTCGGACTTGCCCCGGAAGCCGTAACCCCGGAGCTGCGCGCCCGCGCTAAGGTGGTAAATTTCGGCATCATTTACGGGATGAGCGACTACGGTCTGGCTCAGGAGCTCAAGATCGAACCAAGCGAAGCGCACCGGTACATCGAGCGCTACTTTGCCCGTTACGTAGGGGTAAAGCGCTTTATCGAAAAAACGATCCGGCAGGCGCGCGAAACCGGGTTTGTGACCACGGTGCTTGGCCGGCGGCGCTACATCCCCGAAATCCTAAGTCCCAACCGCATCCAGCGGCAGCTCGGCGAGCGGCTGGCGGTTAACACCACGATTCAGGGGAGTGCCGCCGATTTAATCAAAAAAGCGATGGTCGATATCCACCGGGAGCTGACCCGCGGCGGTTACAGCACGCGGATGGTACTCCAGGTGCACGATGAACTCCTTTTTGAAGTGCCAGCCGGCGAACTTCCCGCCGTCGCGCCGCTGATCAAGGCCAAAATGGAGCAGGCCCTGCCCTTTGCCGTACCCATTACCGTCACCTTGAAGGCAGGTCCCAACTGGCACGATCTCGAAAAAATCGAGGTGTAGCACTTGCCCGAGCTTCCCGAAGTAGAAACGATCAGGAAGCAATTAGCCGCAAAAATTACGGGTTTGACCATCACCGGCGCTACAATATACTTAGAAAAGGTAATCGCCGCGCCCGCACCGGTACGTTTCGGCGAAACGATTCGCGGGCGCGCCATCCTGGGAGTGAACCGGCGCGGCAAGTTTCTGCTCTTCGATTTGTCCGGCGGCTACCGCCTCGTCGTCCACCTCCGGATGAGCGGACAACTCGTCTACGAGACGGCGGATGGCCCGCTGCCGCGCCACACGCACCTGGTATTCCATCTCGACCGGGGACGCCTGCGGCTCACCGACCTCCGCCAGTTCGGCCGGGTCTGGCTGGTGCCGGCGGCCGGAGCAGAGGTAAAGGAACTCCGGAAGTTAGGGCCGGAGCCCTTAAGCAGTGCTTTTACCGAGGAATACTTCTTGGCGCGGCTCCAAAAGTCCCGGCGCCGGATCAAGGCGCTGCTGCTTGACCAAGAGGTAGTCGCCGGCATCGGCAACATTTACGCGGACGAAGCCCTCTACGCGGCAGGAGTCCACCCTGCGCGCCGGGCAAGCGACCTGAGCGTTCGCGAGGGAAAGGCCCTCTACCGCGCCATACGGGACGTACTGCGGGAAGGCATTGCCCACCGCGGCACCAGCATCCGGGATTACGTTGATGCCGTCGGCGAAGAAGGAAGCCACCAGCATTTTTTGAAGGTCCATAACCGGGCCGGTAGGCCCTGCCCGGAGTGCGGGACCAGGATTGAAAAGGTGAAATTAGGCGGCAGGGGAACCTATTTTTGCCCCCGCTGTCAGCCTTTATGAAGTTCAGGAGGCGCAAATGAAGGTTATCGGACTCACCGGAAATGCAGGAACAGGCAAGACAAGCGTGGCCCGCTATCTCAAAAGCCTTGGCGCCGAGGTCCTCGAAGCCGATGCGGTGGCTAAAAAGCTCACCGCCCCGGGCGAGCCGCTGCTGGGCAAGATCGTCGAAGTCTTTGGGCCGGAGTATCTCCTGCCCGACGGCAGCCTCGACCGGAAGAAAATGCGGCGGCTCATCTTTACCGACCCGAACGCCCGGCGTAAACTCGAAGAAATCACCCACCCCGCAATCACTGCCGTGATTGAAAAGTGGCTTGCGGAGTTGCGGGAGCGCCCAACACCGCCGCCGGTAGCCGTCATTGAAGCGGCCCTCCTCTTAGAGGCCGGACTCGAACGGTTAGTGGACGAAGTCTGGGTGGTCATTGCCGACCCCGACAGCGTCATCCGGCGGCTCATGGCCCGGGACGGCATCCCGCCTGAACTCGCCCAGGCCATGATCGCCGCGCAGATGCCTCAGGAGGAAAAGATCCAGCGGGCTAACCGCGTAATCGATAACAGCAGCGGCTTCAACCACACCCGCGACCAGGTGGCCTATTTTTTTAGAAAATTGGTAGAGGAGCAGAGCGAAAAGAATAGGTGACGTTACACAGGGTTTTCTTAAGCGCGGTTCTCTTGCTGCTCGTTTTACTGCTGGCCAACTGGAAGCACTTAGGTAAATATTACTATCCCCTGAAGTACCGGGAGCTTATCTTCCAGCATGCCGCGCAGAACGGACTCGACCCCTTGCTCGTAGCCGCGGTGATCAAGACCGAAAGCAACTACCGCCCCGACGCGGTTTCGGCCCGCGGCGCCGTAGGGTTGATGCAGCTGATGCCGGAAACAGCCCGGTGGGTCGCCCTTCAGGAGCAGGAAAGCTTCACTCCCGCCTGCCTCCTCGACCCGGAAACAAACATTCGCCTGGGCACACGCTACCTTTCCGGTCTATTACGCGAATTCGGCGCTCTCGTTCCCGCCCTCGCCGCCTACAACGGCGGCCGGGGGAATGTCAAGAAGTGGTTGGCCGAAGGAAAATGGACGGGAAGGGCGGCCGACCTCGACCAGATACCCTTCCCGGAAACCAGGCAGTTTATCCGGAAGACCCTCTGGGCCTACCGGGTATACCGCTCGCTTTACCGTTCCACCGCCAGCGCCCTGACAACCGCGGCGCACCGCGCGCAGATGTCCGGGTATTCGGGGCTTGCACCCACCGATTCGCTGTACATCCAGCAACGCGCGCATTTCACGCCCGGCGCTCGTGTTACCCGGACCACAAAGTCGCCGCGAACCACCCCGTCGTCCGGCGGGGAGCCGCCTGGCGCTACGGCCAGGTCTGAAACGATGCAGATCATCTTCAGTTCCGCCACGGCCTTCTGCAAAAACTCCCGCAGCTCATCCCCCGCGTAAAGCTCCACCCGGGCTTCAAGTGAATCCCCAATGCGCTTCTCCTGCCGTGCTCGCTCGAGAGCCTCCAAAACCGCCTCCCGCACCGCCAGCAGCCGTTCCCAGCGGCCCTCTAAAGCCGCATCGAGGTAGTCGTCCCGCAGCGGCGGCAGGTCCAGGAGCTGCACGCTAGGCAGCTTCTCCCCGGCCACCGGCACGTAGCGCCAGATCTCCTCCGTCGTGAAAGCAAGAACCGGCGTGAGAAGCCGCAAAAGGGTATCGAGAATCTCGTAAAGAACCGTTTGGGTAGCGCGCCGCGCGGGCGCGTCCGGGTGCTCGCAGTAAAGCCGGTCCTTAAGGACGTTCAGGTAAAAGGCGCTTAAATCCAGCACGCAGAAGGAGTGAATCGCGTGGTAGACCACGTGAAATTCGTACTCCCGGTAGGCTTGAAGGACCCGCCGCTTGAGCTGCTCAAGCCGGTGCAGGATGTAGCGGTCTATCTCCGGCAGTTGGTTGTAAGCCACCGGCGCCTGCGGGTCGAAATCGTAAAGGTTCCCGAGCAGAAAGCGGAAGGTGTTCCGGATCTTGCGGTAGGCTTCGGCGATCTGCTTGAGGATGTTGTCCGAAGCGGCGAGGTCACCCCGGTAATCGGCCGAGCAGACCCAGAGCCGCAGGATATCCGCCCCTAACTGCTCGATAACCTTCAGGGGATCAACCACGTTGCCGAGCGACTTGGACATCTTCCGGCCCTGCTCATCAACCACAAAGCCGTGCGTGAGCACCGCCCGGTAGGGCGGTTTGCCGGTAACCGCCACCGCGGTGGAAAGTGAAGAGTTAAACCAGCCGCGGTGCTGGTCGCTCCCTTCTAAGTAAAGGTCCGCCGGCCAGTCCTGGTCCGGCCAGGGAGAGGGCTGGCGCAGCACCGCCCAGTGGCTTGAGCCCGAGTCAAACCAGACGTCCATCGTATCGTTTTCCTTCTTAAACACCGTGCCGCCACACGCCGGGCAGACCAGCCCCGGCGGCAGCAGTTCCTCTACCGGTGCGCTGTACCAGACATCGGAACCATGCTGCTGGAAGAGCGCCTTCAAATGCGTAATAGTGGCGTCGTTAATGATGGGCTTGCCACAGCCCTCGCAGTAGAAGATGGGAAGCGGTACGCCCCACAAACGCTGGCGCGAAATGCACCAGTCTCCCCGCGCCGCCACCATGTTGTAAATGCGCTCCTCTCCCCACGCGGGAATCCACTTAACCTCCCGGATGGCCTGAAGCGCCGCCTCCCGAAAGCCGTCAATCGACGCAAACCACTGCTCGGTGGCCCGGTAAAAAACAGGCTTCTTGCAGCGCCAGCAGTGCGGGTACTGGTGGCGCACCCGCCCCGCGCTTAAAAGGGCACCGCGCCTTTTGAGCTCTTCAATAATAAGCGGGTTTGCTTCCCGGTAAAAGACCCCGGCAAAAGGGCCCCCTTCGGCGGTAAAATAGCCGCGGCCGTCGACCGGCGAAAGTACCGGCAGCCCGTAACGTTTGCACGTCACGAAATCCTCTTCGCCGTGCCCCGGCGCGTTATGCACGCAGCCGGTACCCTGCTCCAGTGTGACGTAAGTATCGAGCACCACCAGCGACTCCCGCTCGCAGAAGGGGTGCTTCAAACGCACGCCTTCCAGTTCCTGCCCTTTGTACTCTGCCTCAACCACTCCCGTTTTGCCCAGGACCTTCAAGAAGGCAGGCAGAAGCTCCCGCGCTACTACGTACCGTTCGCCATCCACCCGCACCACCACATAAACAAAATCCGGATGCAGGCATACCGAAACGTTGGCCGGCAGCGTCCACGGTGTCGTCGTCCAGATGACCACGGCGGTGCCGGGCGGCAGGAATCCCTTGCCGTCAACCACGGCAAAGGCGACGTAAATCGAAGGGGATTCAACCTCCGCATATTCTACTTCGGCCTCGGCCAGCGCCGTTTCGCAGGAGGCACACCAGTAAACCGGCTTGAGGCCCTTGTAGATGTAACCCTTCTTCGCCATCTCCCCGAAAACCTCGATCTGCCGCGCCTCGTACTCGGGCAACAAAGTAAGGTAGGGATGCGCCCAGTCGCCCCGGACACCGAGACGCTTGAACTCCTCCCGCTGGATGTCCACAAATTTCAAGGCGTATTCCTTGCAGTGGCGCCGGAACGCCACGGGACCCACCGCGTGGCGGTTAATACCGAGCGCCTTGATCGCCTGCTGCTCAATAGGCAGGCCGTGCGTATCCCAGCCCGGAACGTAAGGAGCGTCGTAGCCGCTCATCGAATAGTATTTGATGATAATATCCTTGAGAACCTTGTTGAGAGCGTGGCCCAAGTGGATGTGTCCGTTCGCGTAAGGCGGGCCGTCGTGGAGGATGAATTTTGGCCGCCCGGCGGTCTTCTGCTGAACCAGGCGGTAAAGGCCGATCTCGTCCCAGAACTTGAGAATTTCTGGCTCCTTGCGGGGCAGATTGGCGCGCATCGGAAAATCCGTCTGCGGCAGGTTAAGCGTCTTACTCCAATCCATCACTTTCCTCCCTCGCGACGTCAAGTTCGCCATCTATAGCTCGAAAGGTGGCGGTTACGCATTTTCAAGGCCTGCATTTTGCCGGTGCAAGCCGCTTCCGACCTCGTATATTAATAGTTATAATACTAAAAACCTCCTGTCGCAAGGGAAGAAAGGAAAAATCAAGACGGCGGGGAAGCAATACCATACCAACAGGGCCCACATTGAAGATAGAAGCAGCGGTGCTACACGCGACCGTAACGGTCTGAGCTCACGATTTGGCTGGCAGGACCCGGGCAACCGCCTCCAGGGCTTCTTCCGGCCTGAGGCCTGCAATCCTGATCGTCTTTTCCCGTCCCCCCTCTCCGTACAGGATTGTTAACCGCCGGACGGGAACCCGGAAAACCTCGCTTAAGTACCGCAGCAGCGCCTCGTTCGCCCTGCCTTCGACAGGCGGCGCTGCGATACGCACCCGCAACACGGTGTCGACTACGCCGCAAATAGCATTTTTTGCCGCCCGGGGCGTTACCCGCACGCGAAAACGCACCCCGTCCCCGTCTGCCTGAAAGAGGTTCGCTAAATCACTCGGCGCCGCCATCCCACATCTTCCGCGTCCTGGCCTGCGCTACGAGGGTCGCTCTCTTTGTCCGTCTGGCGCCTTCGTCCTTGCTCATTTCCCGACTAAGCAAAAACCTGAGCTTCTGGGCCGCCTCCGCTAACATCGCTTCCAGGCGTTCCTCCGCCTCCTTCAGCCGCCGCTCGGTTTCCTCCTGCACTCTGGTCACCAGCTCCCCCAGGCGGGCCTCAGCCTGGAGCATTGCGTCTTCGGCCCGCTGGGCCGCCTGGATAGAAGCCATGTCGATAACTTCCGCCACTTGCCGGCGAAGCGCTTGAACCTTCGCCTCCATCTCCCGGTGCACCTGCTGAACGTCCGGAACGGCCAATGCTTCCTTAAAGCCTGATCCCGGAGCGGCGGCAGGATACCCCCCGTTTTCGTGCTGAGTCTGCGCGCGTAGCTCCTCGATCTCCCGGTAAAGCTCCTTCAGGACGGCGGCCACCTGGTCGAGAAACTCATCTACCTCCTGCTCGTCGTAACCGCGGAAGACCCTCCGAAACTCTTTTTTGTAAATATCGTAAGGCGTCAACACCCACATCACCCCAAGGCCCACCCTGCGCGGCGGGTCGTCGCGCAGCTTTAGAAGAGGCTAATCACACCGACGAGGAGCCGCAAAACGAGCGCCCGGATTAGTTCGAGGACGAAAAAGGCTACAACCGGCGAAAAATCGACAACCCCAACCGGCGGAATAAGACGCCGGAAAATGTTGAGATAGGGGTCGGTCATATCGTAAATAAAACGGATAACCGGGTGGTAAGGATTGTGCCGGATCCAGGAGAGGACCACCCGGACGAGGATAAGGATGGCGTAAACCTCAAAGGCCACATCGACTAGCTTTACCACAAACTCCATCTACGCTATCATCTCCGCACCATTCGCGATTTCATCGGTTTTTCTTTTACCCTGTCTATATCCTATGTAAACTTCGCCCGGCTCAATTCGCGCGACCGCAAAGTAGCTGCTTCCACCGCCCGGATGAGCGCCGCCCTGACCCCCTGCTCCTCAAGAACAAGAAGACCAGCCGCCGTTGTGCCCCCGGGGGTTACAACCCGGTCTTTTAGCTCCGCCGGGTGCGCCCCCTGAGTCAAAACCATGCGGGCCGCCCCCAAAACGGTCTGGGCGGCGAGCGCAAGCGCCACGTCACGCGGTAAACCCATCCGCACCCCACCGTCGGCTAGCGCCTCGATCAAGAGGTAAACGTAGGCCGGTCCGCTCCCGCTCAACCCGGTAACGCTATCAAGTAATTCTTCCCTTACCTGGACCGCGCGACCGACGGCCGAAAAGATCGCTGCAGCGCGCGCCGCATCGCGCGGGCCGGCGTTCCTTCCGAGCGCGTAGGCGCTCGCTCCTTCTCCTACTAAACACGGCGTATTGGGCATGACGCGCACAACCGGAACAGGCTGCGGGATATTTTGTTCGAGAAAGCTTAAAGTGACGCCCGCAGCGATGGAAATAAGCGTCTGTGACGGGCGCAAAAGGGAGCCGATTTGCTGCAAAACCGAAAGAACAACATCCGGCTTTACCGCCAGCAAGACGATATCCGCTTCTTGAGCCAAAAGCCGGTTATCCTGAAGCGTACGCACCTTAAGCTCTTGCTCCAGCCGGCGCAACCGTTCCGGAGCAACGTCGCTCACCAGCATGGCCGCCGGCGGCACCCGGCCGCTTGATACCAGACCGGCGGCCAGCGCTCCACCCATCGCCCCGCCGCCGATCAGTCCGATTTTAAGCCCGCTGAGCGGCACCTGTTCTCAAGCCTCCCTCTGCCCGCGCATCCAGGGAAAGAGGCCCCGCTCGGGCTCCTTCCCCTCCGCCGCGATATCTACGTTATTGGGGGCAAAGAGAAAAATGCCGGCGCCTACTTTCTGAACGCTACCGCCGAGAGCGTAGGCTGCGCCGCTCACAAAGTCAACCACCCGGCGCGCCAGGTCCGTCTCCACCCGTTCCAGATTGACGACCACCGGCCGCCTGTTCCGCAGGTGGTCGACAATCTCCTGCGCATCGTCGAAGGAACGCGGCTCGGTCACAACTACCCGCATCTGCCGCTGGGTGTGAATGCTCACCACCGCCCCTTTCTTCGGGCGTATTAGACCGTCCTGAGCTTCCGCCGGTACTTGCTCTTCCTCCGGTTCCTCCTCGAAACCGATAAAGCCCAGCACTTTGTCAACTAATTTTTTGCTCATTTTCCCCTTCCCCCTCTTTGCGTCGCGGGCCAAAAATAGCGGTGCCAATGCGCAGCAGGTTGGCTCCCTCTTCCACCGCCACCACGTAATCGTCCGACATCCCCATCGATAAAAACTCGAGCGTCGCCCCAGCATAGTGGCGGTAGGCTGCCGCCAGTTCTCGCAGCCGTCTGAAAACGGGTCTTACCTCTTCGGGATCGGGAACAAACGGAGCGATCGTCATCAGCCCCCGGACCCGGATACCCGGCAGCTCTGCAGCCGCCGCCAGGAAATCCGGCAGTTCCTCCTCGTGAAGGCCGTGCTTCGAGGGCTCCCGCGCCACGTTCACCTGGATGAGCACGTCAAACCCCCGGCCTCTTTTCTGTGCCCAGCGATCAAGCGCAACGGCCAGGTCCCAGCGGTCGAGGCTGTGGAGGAGTCTGATCCTGCCCACAAGGTATTTTACCTTATTACGCTGGAGGTAGCCGATAAAGTGCCAGTCAACCGCGTCGCCGATCTCCCCGTACTTTCTTATGAACTCCTGCACCCGGTTTTCCCCGAAAAGCCTCTGCCCCGCCGCCTGCGCCGCACGGATCGCGGCAACCGGTACCCCTTTGGATACGGCGACAACCTGGATTTCACCTGGATCCCGCCCGACCCGGCGCGCCGCGCGCCAGATCTCCTCCCTGACCCGCCTGAGGTTCGCCTTTATAACCTGATCCATCCCTTAAATATTCGACGCAGCACTGGCAACTCCTGCAATGCCCGTTCCCAATAATTATCTAATTGAGCTCCTCCCACTCGCCGGTAACCAGGTAAATCACGTCTTCGCCGATGTTGGTAGCCCGGTCGGCCACCCGCTCCAGGCGCAGGGCGGCAAGGAGTAAATAGACGTAGCAGCGCGTATTCTCAGGCTCTTTTTCGATAAGTGATAGGATGGCGTCGAAAGTTTTGCGGTAAAGATGGTCCACATCGTCGTCGGCGTTGGACATCTGTCGCGCCCGGCTCGTATCGTTCGAAACATAGGCCTCCAGACTTGTTTTGACCATCTGCTGCACCATCCGGGCGATCTGGGTGATACCCTGCAAGACGACGTCCGCAACGGTCGAACTGTAACAGGTAATGAGGTTAAGCGCGTACCTGGCAATGTCCACCGCATGGTCGCCCATTCGCTCCAAATTGGAAATGATCTTGATACCCGTAAAAATAATCCTGAGGTCGCGGGCAAGGGGCTGCTGGGTCGCAACCAACCGGATACACCTGCGCTCGATATCTTTGCAGAGATTATCAACCTCATCATCGCCGGCGATCGCCTTTTTCGCCAGCACCTCGTCCCGGTTGACCAGGGCCTGTATTGCGTCGAAGATGAGCTCCTCAACTAAACTGCCCACCCGCAGGATGTCGTGCTGCAGCTCTGCAAGCTCACGTTCGAAAGAAGCCCGCTGGCTCGTCACCTCTAACCACTCCCAGCACTTTTTAAAAGATTATACCTAATTCTGACAACAAAAGCTTCGATAAACAAGTAGAAATACCAAAAATTAAGATTGAGCAGCCCTTTATCCGAACCGTCCGGTTATGTAATCCTCCGTGCGTCCATCGCGCGGCCGGGTGAAAATGGTTCCCGTTTCGCCGTACTCGATAAGTTCGCCGACCAGGAAAAAAGCCGTGACGTCCGAAACCCGCGCCGCCTGTTGCATATTGTGGGTCACGATGACGATGGTGTACTTTTGCTTCAGCTCCTGGAGCAACTCTTCGATCTTCATCGTTGAAACGGGATCGAGGGCCGAAGTGGGCTCGTCCATCAGCAGGACCTCCGGCTCGACCGCCAGAAGGCGCGCGATACAAAGCCGCTGCTGTTGCCCCCCCGAAAGCCCAAGCGCCGAACGGTGCAGCCGGTCGCGGACCTCCTCCCAAAGAGCGGCGCCGCGCAGGCTCGCTTCCACAATCTCGTCGAGGCGGCGTTTATCCTTCAAGCCGTGAATCCGGGGACCAAAAGCGACGTTGTCGTAAATAGACATTGGGAAAGGGTTCGGCCGCTGGAAAACCATCCCGACCCGTTTCCGCAGTTCCACCACGTCTACCTGCGGGGCGTAGATGTCTTCGCCGTCAAGAAGCACCGTCCCCTCGATACGCACCCCTTCTATCAGGTCGTTCATACGGTTCAAGGTGCGGAGGAACGTCGTCTTCCCGCAGCCGGAAGGCCCGATCAAAGCCGTTATCTGGTTCGCCTTTATTTCGATGCTAATCTCTTTCAGGGCCTGCTCCTGGCCGTAATATAGATTTAGCCGCTCAACTCTTATCTTCGTCGCCATTTCATCTCCCCTTAACCCCGCTTTGCGATGTTTCCGGGCCTTTTTTTAGTATTCTGAGGGGCACCAGCCCCTTCTTAGCCTCTTCTAATAAAAACGACTCTTTTAACAAAAGTTCGCTATAGGACTGCACCGTTCCTTCCGGTTTCCCGCGCGTATAAACCCGGGCCAGTCCGTAAAGGGGGTAGCTACCGTTCGCCACGTTTTCTATCGTGCACTCAATGCCGTTATATTTTAAAGCCTTCACGGACCCGTTAAGGTATGTAGCCCCGAGATAGCCTATCGCCCCTGGAGTGGAGGCCACTTCTTTGCGAACCTCAAAGTCGGAATTAACCAGTCTGGCATTGCCGGTAAATTCGCGCCCGCCAAGAACGAGCCTTTTTATCAGCTGCCGCGAGCCGGACGACTTACCGCGGTTGACGATCACGATGGGGATATCCGGGCCACCTAACTCCGCCCAGTTTTTCACCTGTCCGAGGAAAATCCGGGTCGCGTCGTCTTTAGAAAGATTATCCACCCGCACCGCAGGATGAACGACAAGTACCAACGGCATTACCCCGAGCACCTTCCCCGTTAGTCCCCGGTAGAGCGGCTCACCGGGAGGCGGCTCAACGAGCGAGAGCGCAACGTCGGCCCAGCCGCCAGCCACCTGCTGCAGCCCCGTCAGGGAACCGCCACCGAAGACCTCCACCCCGGCAGCCCGTTTCGTAACGCCCATCAGCTGGGCCGCATCCCGCGCTACAGGCAAAAGGGCGGTGGAACCAACCACCCTGACGGCGGGATGCCGGGAAGTTACTTCCGCCTTGGGAATACAGCCCAGCGCCAGCATCATTGTAACTACACTAAGTAAAAAAAACACCAGGCTTCTTTTTATCTGCCCCGCAAAGACGCATAACCAGCACTTCATCTTTATCGCCTTAACCTTCGGTTATCTACCATTACGGATAGCGGTTTCAGCGACGGAAAATCACGCCCGCCATCCTTCCCGTTTTAACTCCGTCCCGGCGGTAAGAAAAGAAAAGCTCCGGGTGACAACAGGTACAAAGCCTGATTACCGCAATCCGTTCCGGGGGAACGCCCGCGGCGATGAGCGTCTGCCGGTTGGCTTCCCAAAGGTCAACGCGCCACTTATTTCCTCGACGCCAGACAACCTTTTCCCCCCACGGGCGGAAGGCTGCCGCTACCGGCTCATCTACCTCGTAGCAGCAGGGCCCGATGGCCGGCCCGATCGCCGCCACACAGCGCGCCGGAACAACCTGCAAGTTCGCCGCCATAACCTCGAGCGCCCGGCGCACAATCTCTCTGGCCGTGCCCCGCCAGCCGGCATGAACTACCGCCACAACCCGCTTTACCGTATCGGCGAGGAGCACCGGAACGCAATCCGCAAAGAAGGCCAGCAGAGCCAGACCCACCTCACCGGTGGTTAAACCGTCGGTGGCGTCGAGCGCCGTTTCCGGCCCGAACGCACCGGCTCCGGCCTCGCGCATAGTTACGACAGCGACTTTTTCGCCGTGGACCTGCCGGCCGGCAACCGTCCGGGCCGGGTCGTAACCGAGTGCTGCAGCAAGCAACCGCCTGTTGGCCAAAACCCGTTCCGGTACGTCACCGACCGTATAGCCCAAGTTGAGGGTAGCAAAAGGCCCCTCGCTGATGCCCCCCAGGCGCGTGGTGAAGGCGTGTCCGAGCCAAGGCAGGTCCATGACCTCTGCCTGAAAAAGATGCAATCCGTTACGCCGCGTGAGCGTCCATCCGCCGCCGATAACTCATTCCTCCGTAACCATTATAAAACTCAGGGCCTGCCGTGCAAGCCCCGAACCACCGGCACCTCTACCCTATCCGGCCGCCGCTCCTGCGCCGCCGTCCGCAGCAACGGCTTCTATCTGCCGGGTAACCGCCGCGATCGCCGCCGGATCCCCGGCCTGAAGAATCACCCGCAGCCGCTCCCCAAGACGGCGGTACGCCTCGTAGAGCGCCGCCTTATCCGGGTCCACGGTGAGCAACCACGAAGAACTGTAATCGGGAACAACAGCGTTGAAGCCGAGCTTCTCTTCGATCATGAGCCGCAAGGTCTCAGCAGCCTCAGGCTCGCCGTGGACGACAAAAACCTGTCGCGGCGCCTGGTTCATCTTCTTCAGCCAGTTAAGGAGGGCGGGCTGGTCAGCGTGGGCAGAGTAGCCCATCAGCTCAACGATTTCCGCCCGCACCGCCACCTCTTCATCGAAAATCTTCACGCTCTTATCTCCGTCGAGGATGCGCCGGCCAAGCGTGCCCTGCGCTTGGTACCCTACAAAGACCACCGTGCACTCGGGCCGCCAGAGGTTGTGCTTCAGGTGGTGGCGGACCCGTCCCGCCTCACACATCCCGCTGCCGGCAATGATAACCAGCCCGCTTTTGATTTCGTTTAGGGCCCGCGACTCCTCCGGGTTTACGGAAAACTTGACAAACCCGGAGTTGAGCGGATTTTCGCCGCATTTTAGGAGACTACGGGCTTCAGAATCGTAACATTCGCCATGCCGGTTAAAGATGTCCGTCACCGCTACCGCCAGCGGGCTATCGATATAGACGGTGACCGGAGGCATCTTGCCCGCCTGCCAGAGTTTGTTGAGGTCGTAGAGCAGGTCCTGCGTGCGCTCGACGGCAAATGCCGGGATGATAACGTTGCCCCCACGCCGGTAGGTGCGCCACAGGACATCGTGCAGGACCGCAATCTCCTCCACCTGCGGGTGCTGTCTGTTGCCGTAGGTCGATTCGATGACCAGGTAATCCGCATGCTCCACTACCGCCGGATCCTTCACCAGCCGCTGTCCCGGCCGTCCCAGATCCCCGGTAAAGAGCACACTCATAGGCATGCCGGCCTCACCGCTCCGGAGCAGGATCATCGCCGCGCCGAGGATGTGGCCGGCATCAAGAAAGGTGGCGCTTACCCCAGGAGAGAGCGGGATTTCCGTATCGTAAGCGATTTTTTGAAAAAAACGGAGCGCATCGTAAGCGTCCGCTACCGTGTATAACGGTTCGACCGGCGGCTTGCCAGCTCGCTGGGCTTTTCTGCTCTTCCGCTCGGCTTCCATCTCTTGAATGTGGGCGGCATCGGGAAGCAGCACCCCTGCTAGGTCAACCGTTGCCCCTGTCGCTAGAATCTTGCCCTTGAAGCCCTCCCTGCAGAGGCGCGGGATAAGCCCGCAATGATCGATATGGGCATGGGTAAGCAGAACGTAATCAAGCGAGGCCGGCGAAAAAGGAAAGGGTTGAAAGTTCCTTTCTCTAATCTCCCGCGGGCCCTGAAAAAGGCCGCAGTCAATCAGCAGCCGCGTTCCGGAAACCTCTACGTGAAAACAGGCTCCGGTTACTGTCCGGGCAGCACCATAAAAATTCAGCCGCATGCACATTCTCCCCTGATTCTATTCGGATATGCTTCCACTTATTCGCCGCCTACCCGCGAAATCCTGTCGAAATTTACTCTGTCTTCCCGTATCTATTGACAAAGAGGGCCCCTTCCCTTAAGCTTTTAGTTAGTATGGGACCGGCCCTGCCCGCGCAGTCGCGGTCCTATCGCGGTAAAAGGTTATTGCTTGGGAAGGAGATGGACCGTGCCGATTTACGAATTCCGCTGCCCCCGGTGCGGACACCGTTTTGAAAGGCTCTGCCAGCTTGGGGAAACCGGTGCGAACTTGAGTTGCCCCGCCTGTAACTCCCCCAAACCCGAGAGACTCCTCTCCTCTTTCGCCACGCGCGGCGTTGAAGGCGGCAAAGGTTCTTCCTGCACCTCCTGCAAAGCAACAAGCTGTTCCAGCTGTTCCAGCTGCCGGTAAAAGGCCAGCCTTTGGAAGCGCCACGTTTTGTTTTTAACGTAGATATCGGGTATGTTTATAAGGTAAAAAGCCAGGCAATATCTGCCTGGCTTTAATCTTGGTAACGCAGACTTTCCGCTTACGGCAACAGATGCTTCTGATTTATTAGCGCCTGGGGCCGCCAGCGAGCTCGACGGCCTTCAGCCGCGCCAGCGCCCGCATCAGCGCCGCTTCCGCCCGCAGGATGTCAATCTCTGGGGCGCGTGTCCGCAGCCGCTCCTCAGCGCGCTCTTTAGCCCGCCGGGCACGCTCCACGTCTATTTCCTCCGCGAGCTCCGCACTGTCGGCGACGATTACCACCCGGTTATTCTTAACCTCCAGGAAGCCGTTGCTCACCGCCATGTACCGCCACTGCCCGTCCTTCTGAATCCGGACAACGTCGGTCTTTAGGCTGGTGATGAGCGGCGCATGGTCGGGCAAAATACCCAGATCGCCGCCGGCACCGCGGGCGATTACCATCCTGACCTCGTCGGTAAAGGCAACGCGTGACGGCGTAACGACAATTAATTTCTGGAGTTTTTCTGCCAAAGCACTCACTCCTTAAGAGGCCTGCGCGAGGAGCTTCTTGCCCTTTTCGACCGCCTCTTCGATACCGCCCACCATGTAGAAGGCATCCTCCGGCAGGTCGTCGTGCTTGCCCTCCAGAATCTCCTTGAAGCCCCGGATCGTCTCCTTCAGCGGCACGTAAGCTCCCGGCCGCCCGGTAAAGGCTTCCGCTACGTGGAAGGGCTGCGACAGGAACCGCTGCAGCTTCCGCGCCCGGGCCACGATAAGTTTGTCCTCTTCCGAGAGCTCCTCCATACCGAGGATCGCGATGATGTCCTGGAGCTCCTTATACCGTTGGAGCACCTTCTGGACGCCGCGCGCCACCTGGTAGTGCTCCGCGCCCACAACCTTCGGGTCAAGGATACGGGAAACCGAGTCCAGCGGGTCCACCGCCGGGTAGATACCGAGCTCGGCGATCTGCCGCGAAAGAACGACGGTCCCGTCGAGGTGGGCGAAGGTGTTGGCTGGCGCCGGGTCGGTAAGGTCGTCCGCCGGCACGTACACCGCCTGCACCGAGGTGATCGATCCTTTGTTTGTCGAGGTGATCCGCTCTTGCAGCTGACCCATCTCGCTCGCGAGGGTTGGCTGGTAACCCACAGCGGACGGCATCCGGCCCAAGAGCGCCGAAACCTCGGACCCTGCCTGCGAGAAACGGAAGATGTTGTCGATGAAGATCAGCACGTCCGCCCCTTCCTCGTCGCGGAAGTACTCCGCAAGGCAGAGACCGGTCAAGCCCACGCGCAAACGGCAGCCGGGCGGCTCGTTCATCTGCCCGAAAACCATCATCGTTTTCGGCATAACGCCGGCCTCGGTCATTTCCAGGTAGAGGTCGTTGCCCTCACGCGTCCGCTCGCCGACGCCCGCGAAAACCGAGATGCCGCCGTGCTGCTTCGCGATATTGTTGATGAGCTCCATAACGATAACCGTCTTGCCTACGCCAGCACCGCCGAACATCGCGATCTTGCCGCCCTTCATAAACGGAACCAGCAGGTCTACGACCTTGAGGCCCGTCTCGAGCTGCTCGACCTTAGTCGACTGGTCGACCAGCGGCGGCGCCGGGCGGTGAATCGGGTAGTACTTGTCTGACTGGATGGGTCCCTTGCCGTCAATCGCGTTCCCGAGCACGTCGATCAGACGGCCGAGAACCGCTCTGCCCACCGGCACGGAAATCGGGGCTCCGGTGTCGATCACCTTGGTCCCGCGCTTCAGCCCGTCCGTCGTGGACATGGCAACGGTCCGCACCACGTTGTTCCCAAGGTGTTGCTCAACCTCCAACACCAGCTCCTTTTTCTCGCCCGTAAAGGCATCTTCATACTCAAGCTTCAAGGCGTTGTAAATCTCCGGGACCTGTCCCGGGGGGAAGCGCACGTCAACCACAACGCCGATAATCTGGACTACTTCGCCAACATTGGCCATTCTATCCCCTCAACCTCCTTCAAGCCGTTATTCGAGCGCCGCGGCACCGCCCACGATGTCCAGCAACTCTTTCGTGATGCCCTCCTGCCGCACACGGTTCATCTTCAGAGTCAACCGCGCAATCATGTCCTCCGTGTTCTTCGTGGCAGAATCCATTGCGGTCATCCGGGCGCTGTGCTCACCGGCCTTGGATTCGAGTATTGCATGGAAGATAACCGTTTCTACATATTTGGGAAGCAGGTCGTAGAGCACGGCCTCGGCCGAAGGTTCAAAGATGTACAGAGCCTGCGGTCCGTGCTTCTTCTCCTCCTTGCCTGCCTCTTCCTCGTCCGCCGGAGGCTCTATCGGTAAAACCTTAACCACCGTCGGCTGCTGCACGAGGATGTTGACAAATTTTGAATACACCACGTAAACCGCATCGTACTCGCCGGCCGCGTACTTGTCGATAGCGATTTTCGCTATCTGGCGGGCGTGGGCGAACTTAATGTCCTCCCCCAACCCGCCGAACTCGGCCTCCATCGGCATCCGGCGGAAGCGGAAGAAATCACGCCCTTTGCGCCCCACCGGAATCAGGGCCGCGCCGGGGTGCTTTTCCAGCTCCCGCATCACCGTCCGCATGATGTTGCTGTTAAAGCCCCCGCACAACCCGCGGTCAGCGGTGATCACGATATAGCAGACCTTGTTCTCCTCGCGCACCGCTAAAAGGGGGTGTTTCACGTTACCGGCAGCCTGGGAGAGACGCGCCAAGACCTCGTGAATCTGGCGGGCGTACGGACGCGCCGCCATCACCGCTGCCTGCGCCTTGGCCATCTTAGCGGTGGCCACGGCCTTCATGGCTTTACAGATCTTCTGCGTGCTCTGCAGGCTTTTGATTCGCCGTCTAAAGTCGCGTAGTGATGGCACTTATCCTCACCCCCGCGCCTATGCCAACCCGTACTGCATCTTGAAGCCCTTCTTGAACTCCTCGATGGCACTCTTAAGCTTCGCTTCCGTTTCCGGCTTAATCTCCATGTCCTTCTTGATTGCCTCGCCTACGTCCGGCCGCTGCGTCCGCATGAATTTAAGGAACTCCGCCTCGAATTCCCGAACCTTGTCTACCGGCAGATCGTCAAGGTAGCCGTTAACGCCCGTGTAAATCGACATTACCTGCTCCTCAAGGGGCATTGGGCAGTACTGGTCCTGCTTTAAGAGCTCGACCAGCCGTTCACCGCGGTTCAGCCGGGCCAGCGTGGCCTTGTCGAGGTCGGAACCGAACTGCGCAAAGGCGGCCAGCTCACGGTACTGCGCGAGGTCGAGACGCAGCCGGCCGGCGACCTGGCGCATGCACTTCCGCTGCGCTTTACCGCCGACACGGGATACCGAAAGACCGACGTTAATGGCCGGACGAACACCAGCGTAGAAAAGGTCAGGCTCTAAGTAAATCTGTCCGTCCGTAATCGAGATAACGTTGGTCGGGATGTACGCCGAAACGTCACCCTGCTGTGTCTCGATTACCGGCAACGCGGTAATTGAACCGCCGCCGTAATCCGGATGCATCTTCGCCGCCCGCTCCAGTAACCGCGAGTGAAGGTTGAATACGTCACCCGGGTAAGCCTCACGGCCGGGCGGGCGCCGGAGGAGCAAGGAGAGCTCGCGATAGGCGGCTGCCTGTTTGGAGAGGTCGTCGTAAACGATCAGGACGTCTTTGCCCTGCTCCATGAATTCCTCGCCAATGGCGCAGCCGGCAAATGGGGCGATGTAAAGCAGCGGTGCCGGGTCAGAAGCGGTGGCCACAACCACAATCGTGTGGTCCATCGCGCCGTACTCGTGGAACTTCTGGATCACGTTGGCCACCGTAGACGCCTTCTGGCCGACCGCGACGTAAATGCAGATGCAATTCTGGCCCTTCTGGTTAATGATCGCGTCTACCGCGATGGCCGTCTTACCGGTCTGCCGGTCGCCCAAGATAAGCTCGCGCTGGCCGCGCCCGATGGGGATCATGCCGTCGACCGCTTTGATACCCGTCTGCAGCGGCGTGTCCACCGGCTTCCGGTAAATAACGCCGGGGGCAATGCGCTCGATCGGGCGGTATTTGTCAGACTTGATCGGCCCCTTGCCGTCAAGCGGAATACCTACCGGGTTGACCACCCGGCCGATGAGGGCGTCGCCGACCGGTACCGACGCCACGCGGCCGGTCCTTTTAACTACGTCGCCCTCTTTGATGTGGGTATACGGACCGAGAATGACGCACCCGATGTTATCTTCTTCAAGGTTAAGCGCCATCCCGAGTGTGCCCCCCGGAAACTCCAGGAGCTCTGCGTACATGCACTCTTCCAGCCCGTAAACCCGCGCCACGCCGTCACCAATGTAAATTACGGTGCCGACATCCGAGACCTCAACCTGAACCTCATACTTTTCAATCTGCTGGCGGATTATCGAGCTGATTTCCTCGGGTCTCAGCTTCATGTCGTTCTGTCACCCCTATCCTACTCGAATTTGGCGGATCTGCTCTCTCAAGCGCTCGAGCTGCCGCGCCACACTGCTATCGATCACCCGGTTGCCGATCCGGATTACAAGCCCACCAAGGATTTCCGGCTTCTTCTCGTACGCAACCCGGACCTCTTTACCGGTGGCCTTGGCAAGCGCGGCTACCAGCTCATCTTTATAGGCAGCCGGTACCTCCACGGCCGAGGTCACGGTTACCTCGACCACATTCCGCGTCTCATTCACCAGGCGGGTGTATTCTTGAACGATATCCTTGAAAAAGACCTCCCGCCGGGCGTCCAGAAGCACGTTGATAAAATTGAGGGTGTAAGTTTCAACCTGGCCGCCGACCGCCTCTTTCACTATCTCCTTTTTTACAGCGGCAGGAACCTGCGGGTGGTAAAACACCCTTTTAAAATCCGGGGAAGCATCCAGTGCCTCCAGGATCCCGCGCAGCTCCTCCTCGATTTTCTCCATCAGGCCCTTTTCCTGCGCTATGCCGAAGAGTGCCCCGGCATAGCGCTCGGCCACTGCGCCTTTTAGCATGGCAGGTTCTTCACCTCGCTAATGGCATCCTGGATGAGCTTTTCCTGTGCCTCCGCCGTCAAACCTTCCCGGATTACCTTACCGGCAACCAGAATGGCAAGGTTGGCCACCTGATCCTTAAGCTCGGCCAGGGCCTTATCCTTCTCCCGCTGGATATCCGTCATCGCGCTCTCCTTCAGGCGCGCCGCTTCTTCTTTCGCCGCGTCCATGATGGCCTGCGCCTGCTGTTCGCTGGCCTTAGTGGCCCGCTCGATAATCTGCTGGGCCTCCTCACGGGCACGGCGCAACTCGGCCTCCATATCGGCTTTGATCCGTTCGGCCTCCGCCTGTCTCTGCTCCGCCTGCGCGATCCGGTCGGCAACTAACTTTTGCCGTTCTTCCAGGATCCGCATAAGCGGCTTATAAGCCACCAGGCGAAGCAGAACAAGGAGAAGCAGGAAGTGGAATATCTGCGCCAGCAGGGTTGCGTTAAATTTCAGTTCCACCTGCTCGCCTCCTTCCCAAATCTAATGCCAAGGTACCATAGCCGCGACCCAACACTGCCTGCAAGGCGGCCTTCGGCTGGCCGCGCCTGCGTACTTCTTCCACCGTCTCCCAGTGCATGCACAGAGGCTTAACCCATTTTGCCCATGAGAATGAAGGCGATAACGATGGCGATAATCGGCAGCGACTCGATCAAGCCGACGGAAATGAACATGAGCGTCATTAGCTGACCCCGCGCCTCCGGCTGGCGGGCAACGCCCTCAAGCAGCTTACCGGTTACCAGACCGTCACCAACCGCAGCACCCAACGCACCAAGACCAGCAGCAAGACCCATTCCGAGAGCAGCAGCAGCACCGAGTTCCATTGAAAGATCCTCCTCCTTAGGAATTTTAAATTTTTCACTTTGGATTAAGTTTGTTCAATTAATTTTTTAATGAGCTTTTAACTTTCCTTCACGGACTTAATGGTGTTCGTCGGCAACTACCATACCGATGTAAGAGATGGTCAGCATCGTAAAGACGAAGGCCTGAATGAAGGAGACAAAGACACCGAAAGCCAACCAGACCACGGAAGCGGTAAAACCACCGCAGATCTCGGCCCAGCCGGTTATCAATCCGAGCAGGGCGAGGACCATCGTCTCCTTACCTTTCATGTTACCGAAGAGACGGAAGGCCAGGGTAAGCGGCTTCGCGAGATCCTCGATAATCGTGATGGGTAAGAAATACGGGAACGGCTGCAGGAAGTGCTTGAAGTGTCCCCCTACACCCTTATACTTGATTCCCCAGATGTAAGTGAGGGCGTACGTGATCAGCGCGAAGGCGAAGGTGGTCTGGTGGTCGGCGGTGGGAGCCATACAAGTGGGAACAAGTCCGAGCAGGTTACAAACGCTGATGAAGAGGAAGAAGGTTACGATTACGGGGAAGATACCGGCACCTTTCTTGGGGTCCATCGTGTCATTGACTAGGCCCTGTAAGAACTCAAGGACCATTTCGAAGAGGGCCTGCATCTTCGTAGGCCGGCGCACGCTCGCCCCCCGAACCGCAAGCACCCCGAGCAGCAGGGTTAACCCCATCGCCACCCAGGTAAAGATTATCGTCGAAGGGGTAAGCTGCCAGAAACTACCAGGACCGATTTGCCACGGGTGGTGCGGTATACCCCAGACATTAAGCTCATGCTCCACTTTTTCAACGCTGAACCCCTCGGCACAACCGGATGCTAACAAGGCCAAACCACCCAGAAAAAGAGGCAAAACCAGGTAGCGCCTGTACCGTTTCAAGCCCTTATTCACCTCCTTTCCGCATAGAATTTTTATAATGATTGTTTTTGGAGCCCTGTTTATGAATAATCAACCCGCGCAAAGAGCAGGAAATGAATAAGCCTCGCCACCACTAACAGGGGGGGCACAAAATAACCGGCTAGTAAGCCTAAAAGCCCGCACCATCCCGTCCACGCGATATAAACTAAGACGCCGAAAATCAGAAACCACCTGACGATCATTCCGGTGATGTAAAGGACCTGTCCGAACTCCCGACCTTGCCGGAGAACAAAGGCCACCAGCTTTTGGATGCTGTTGGCCAGCAGCCAGTTGTTAATCATGCTTAACGAGGCACCGACGATAAATCCTACGAGTTCGGACCGCCACGGTGCGGCAACCGGAAGCGCGGCAGACGCCAGTAACGTTATTACTGCTGCCCCCTGTAAACTCTGCTTGAATAACGCCTCGAGCTGGATATCACGCACTCAGGTTTCTCTCCCGTAACTTACTTTTTGTTAAGGATATTGAAAACGGTCCGGTACGCACCTAACATCCCCGCCCCAATTCCGGTAAGGAGTCCGGCAAGCATAAGCCAGGGCCGGGTACCAAGCTTGCCATCGAGGTAATTCCCTATCCAGACGCCTACAAAAACACTGGCCGCAAACTGAACAGCAATCGTCGAGGCCAGAGCAAAAGCTTTTAACGGCTTCCCCAGACCACTGTTCTTGCGGCCGTTACTCCCTCCTCCAGCATCACTTGTTCCTAAAATCGCAAACATTTTTAAAAAAGAAGCCTTTCTATCGACTTAGGGCTGAGGATTCACGTAACGCGGCACTTGCAAAAGGTAATTCTACAAAAATCAGGTCTTTCCTGCTGCCGCTCTGAAGATTTTTTTAAAATAATATTACACGACGGCCGGAGTTTGCAAGGACCATTTTCCATAAAATCCGACCTGATCTTTCTGCTCTTACCCGAAAACTCAGGCGGGTTTCCCGCCCAACACCGGCAAGAAAGCAACAAATTTCACACTTCCGCTTTCTTTTAACCACGGGACCTACCAGCTGCAGCCGCAACCGGTCGAAAATCGGCGGGGCGGGCCCCAATGCCGAAGTAAAAGGCTAGCGCCTCCCGAATCCGCCACGCCGCGCGCCCGTCGCCATAAGGATTCACCGCCTGGGCCATCCGCTCGTAGGCCGCCCGGTTCTCTAAGAGGCCGGCCGCAGCCTGAAACACGTCTTCTTCCTCCGTACCTACAAGCCGGACCGTGCCGGCCTCTATCGCCTCCGGCCGCTCCGTCACCTGCCGTAAAACAAGCACCGGCTTCCCTAGAGCCGGCGCCTCCTCCTGTAAGCCTCCCGAATCGGTTAGGACGAGATGGCACCGGGCCATAAGGTTCGCAAACTCCCCGTAAGGAAGCGGCTCGGTGAGATAGAGCCGGGGGCAATCCGCAAACGCCGCCGTAGCCAGCTCCCGGATAAGCGGGTTCTTGTGGACCGGAAAGACTACCGCTACGTCGGGGTAGGCATCGATCACCCGCCGCAGCGCGCGGTAAACATTCGCTAGCGGCTCGCCCCAGTTTTCCCGCCGGTGCGTCGTCACCAAGATGAGCCGGTAACCGCTCGCCACGGCCGCCCTAACCACCGGATCCGCAAAGCGGTATTCCGGACGAACCACCTGGTAAAGGGCGTCGATCACCGTATTGCCCGTGACAAAGATGCGCGCTGCGGGCACCCCTTCTTGGAACAGCGCCTCCCGCGCTCGCTCTGTAGGCGCGAAGTGCAAATCGGCCAGCACAGCGGTCAGGTGCCGGTTCATTTCCTCGGGAAAAGGCGCGTATTTGTCCCTGGTCCGCAACCCTGCTTCGACATGCCCTACAGGTACCCGGTGGTAAAAAGCGGCGAGGGCCGCCGCAAAGGTGGTAGTAGTGTCGCCGTGCACCAGGACCAGTTCCGGACGGGTTTCCTGCAAGACCCGGTCGAGGCCGGTCAAGGCCCGTACGGTTACATCGAAGAGGTCCTGACCCTCGCGCATGATGCCGAGATCGTAATCCGGCGTAATCCCGAAGAGTGTTAGCACCTGGTCCAGCATCTCCCGGTGCTGCGCCGTGACCGCTACCCGGACCCGAAAAAGGTCGGGGCAGTGACGCAACGCCTGAACCACAGGCGCCATCTTGATGGCTTCGGGTCTGGTACCAAAGATAATCAAAACTTCTCTGGGACCATTTTTCATAAAGAGAGGTATCCTTTGGCCATCAGTTTATTTATATGCTGTTCAAGCGCCGCCTCGATGTTAATGCCGTAATCTTCTTCGAGAACAAACATCATCGAAACGGCCGTCTGGGCAACATCTAAGAGCTCCCGGGTCACTTTTTCCATCACTGTCCGGGTATCCTCGGCACAGGCCTCCCCCGATAAGCCCCGGAGCTTCCCGATCGCCTGGGCCAGTTCCCCCGCTTCCTCCATCAGCTTGAGCGCCGTCGACTCGAGGGTAGGGGAAAGTTTATTGAGCCGTGGCAGCGAAATGACCTTATGCTTAACCGTCACCGCCGTTGCCCCTTCCCGGAAAGTCTATTTCCCCCGCAAACCGCTCGACCTTCACCCCGGCCTCAGACAGAATACGCTGCGCCAGCTCGTCGGGGTAATCCCCGCCAAAGACGATCCGTTTGACGCCCGCCTGCACCAGCATCTTCGCACAGAGAACGCACGGGTGGTGCGTTGTATAGACCGTTGCCCCCGCAATACTGGTGCCGTGAACGGCGGCCTGCAGGATGGCGTTCTGCTCCGCATGAAGCCCCCGGCACAGCTCGTGCCGCTCACCGGCCCGAATCCCCTGCTCCTCCCGCAGACAACCGGTATCGAGGCAGTGCCGGAGCCCTGAAGGCGCACCGTTATAACCGGTGGCAAGAATGCGGTTGTCTTTTACCAGCACCGCTCCAACCTGGCGCCGCAGGCAGGTCGACCGGGTCGCAACGACCCTGGCAATAGTCATGAAATAAAGGTCCCAGTCCGGACGCATTTACTCTTGGTAGAGCGGGAATTGACGGCAGAGCTCTTCAGCCATTCCCCGCGCTTTTTGCTGGTAGGCCGTATCGCCGCGGTGGTCGAGCGCGTAATGGATGATCGTCGCGATTTCCTTCATTGCCGCAGTCCCCATCCCCCGGGTGGTGACCGCCGGCGTCCCCAGCCGGATGCCGCTTGTTACCCGGGGCGGCTGGGTATCAAAGGGAACGGCGTTCTTGTTTACCGTTAGGTTGACTTCCTCGAGCAGCCGCTCCGCTTCCAACCCCGTCAATCCCTTGTTACGCAAATCTACCAGAATGAGGTGGTTATCGGTGCCGCCCGAAACAAGCTCAAAACCATAGCCGGCAAGCGCCTCTGCCAGGACCCTGGCGTTTTCTACCACCCGGCGCTGGTAGTCCTTAAATTCGGGCCGCAGCGCCTCGCCGAAAGCCACTGCCTTAGCCGCAATCACGTGCATGAGCGGCCCGCCCTGCGTTCCCGGGAAAACCGCCTTATCGATGGCGGCAGCATATTTTTCCCGGCAGAGGATCAGGCCACCGCGCGGCCCGCGCAGGGTTTTGTGCGTGGTCGAAGTCACCACGTCGGCGCAGGGAACAGGGCTCTGGTGCAGCCCCGCCGCAACCAGCCCCGCAATGTGGGCCATATCTACCATGAGGTAGGCTTCTACTTCCTGCGCAATCTGCTGCATCCGGGCAAAATCGATTTCGCGCGGGTAGGCGCTCGCTCCGGCAATAATCAGGCGCGGCCGGTGCTCCCGCGCGATGGCCGCTACCTCTTCATAGTCGATCCTACCAGTTTCGCGGCTGACACCATAAGGAACGAAGCGGTAGTACTGCCCAGAAACGTTTACCGCGCTTCCGTGGGTCAGGTGTCCGCCGTGGGCCAGGCTCATGCCCATGATCGTATCGCCGGGCCGGAGCAAGGCAAAATAAACCGCAAGATTCGCCTGCGCCCCGGAATGGGGCTGGACATTGGCGTGCTCAGCGCCAAAAAGCTCGCGGACCCGCGCAATCGCGAGCTGTTCCACAATATCGACGTATTCGCAGCCGCCGTAATACCGCCGGTTAGGGTAGCCCTCGGCGTATTTGTTGGTCAGGACAGAGCCCTGGGCTTCCATCACCGCCCGGCTCGCAAAATTCTCCGAAGCGATAAGCTCAATCTTGTTTTGCTGGCGCTTTAATTCCAGCTCAATCGCCCGGAAAACTTCCGGGTCAACCTCGGCCAACGGCCCCATCAATGACAACCTCTTCTCCTCCCCGTAAATTCGCTGCAAACAAGCTGCGTAAAGCTACCGTGCCAGGGCCTCCTGTTCATAAGCCGTAATCTTGTCCACCCGCCGCGCGTGCCGCCCCCCGGCAAACTCCGCCTTAAGCCAGACGCCAACGATCTCGCGTGCCAGACCGAAGCCGATGACGCGTTCGCCAAGCGTCAGGACGTTGGCATCGTTATGCTCGCGGGACATGCGCGCCGAAAAGGTATCGTGGCAAAGCGCGGCCCGGATGCCCGGCACCTTGTTGGCCGCGATCGCCACCCCGATGCCGGTGCCGCAAACAATGATCCCCCGGTCGTATTCGCCACGGGCTACGGCCTGCGCCACGGCGAAAGCAATATCCGGGTAATCACACGCTTCCGGTGTATGGGTACCGAAATCCTGGAACGTAACGCCTTCCTCCACGAGAAACGCAATTATTTCCTGTTTGAGCTTGAAACCGCCGTGGTCCGAGCCGATAGCAACGCGCACCGAAAACCCCCCACCAAGAATTCTTTCTTGTTCGCCGGAGAAACATCCGAACTTAGGATATTCTACACAAAAGCACCATTTCCTATCAAGGTGCCTGCCTTTTTTCGTCTTCGCTGCGAAATCGCGCCAGCGCCACTTGGCAGAGGCGGCGAATTTCTTCGGCATACTGCCGGTAAAAAAAGAGGGGTTTTCCGATAGGATCAGGAATGTCCCCGGCAAAACCGGCATACTCGCTAAGGGTGAAAACCTTATCTTTCGCCTCCGGCACCATCTCCAAAACGGCCATCTTGTGGCGGGCGGTCATTGTTAGGACAAGATCAGCCTCCCGCACCATCTCCGGCGTCAGAAGGCGCGCCTGATGGCCGCTTAAGTCTATCCCCCATTCCGCCAGCGCCTCCACCGCCTCGGGAGAAGCCGGCGCGCCGGTAAGGGCATAGATTCCCGCCGAAGCCACCGCAACGTCCTCTACGCCCTCACGAGCCAGCAAGTCCTTACAGATGCCTTCGGCCATGCTCGAACGACAGGTATTCCCCGTGCAGACAAAAAGAATGCGCCGCATCGCCGCACCTCCTATTTTAAAGGTCAAGATAGGAGGCGTAGCCCCACACATAGAAGGATGACGCCCCCAATGAACTGTGCCCGGTGGCCAACCCAGGCGCCAACGGTTCGCCCAAGCCCCAAGCCGAGTGCAGCCATTAAACCGGCAACCAGGCCGATGGTCAAGATTACAAGCAGGAGGCCGAACCGGTGAACCCCTAATGCGAACCCGACGCTCAACGCGTCAACACTCACGCTCGCGCTAAAACAAAGAAGGCCCAAGCTGCCTGGTAACAAGAAGCAGGCCGCGCCGGGAATGCTTGTCCGGACCGCAGCGTAAATCATGCGCGCGCCGATAATAAAAAGGAGCGCCGCGCCGACAACTCCCGCCACGCGCCCGAGCAGCGCTCCCACCGTTTGCCCGAGCCACCAGCCTGCAAGGGGCATCAGCACGTGGAAGGCAGCCACGCTGCCCACCAGACAAAGGGCCCGCCGGCGGCTGATCCCGCCAAAGCCGATACCCAGGCAAGCCGAAAAGGCGTCCACACCGAGCGCCATCCCCAAAAGCACCATCGCCCAGAGGCTCATAATCCTTCCTCCACCCGGATTACCTGCGCGGCCAGCCGTCGCAGGCGTAAGGCAAAGCCCGTATCTTCAGGCGGACCTTCGAGCAGGATAAGGTCTACAGCCGCCGCTAATTGCCCGATCGCCACGTAAAGGCAGGCGGCAAGTGAACCAACGTCGCCCTCCCTACCACACGGTATAACGGGGCCCGGATAGCACGCCGCGTTTTCCTCCCAAGCGATGACGCCCACCTTTTTGCCCGCCGCGGTGAACCGGGTATACAGCCGCTCAATCTCCGCCCTGACGGCAGCTCCCGCCCCTTCGACCAGGATCAGAGGGATACCGAAACGAAAGAACTCCCCTTTTCCCGCTGCTCCTTCCGGAACCGTCCCGGTGACCGCCGCGATCTCTGCCGCGCCCACCGCTCCGGACCGCAGCACCCGCGGCACCTCGCCCGTCACGTCCAGAACGGTAGACGCAACCCCTAAAGGTGCCGGGCCACCGTCGATTACAGCGTCAATCCGCCCGCCCAGATCCGCCAGCACCGCCGCAGCCGTAACCGGGCTCGGCCGCCCCGAAAGGTTAGCGCTCGGCGCCACCACCGGCACACCTGCCGCCCGGATCAGCCCCAGCGCGACCGGGTGCGCCGGAACCCTGACGGCCAACGTAGGAAGCCCCCCCGTAACCGCCGCCGGCAACCTGCCCGAACTCTTAAAGACGAGGGTAAGCGGCCCCGGCCAGAAAGCCTCGATCAGCCTTGCGGCTAACGGGGAAACTTCCCTAACGTAAGGCCAGAGCTCTTCCCGCGCCGCTATGTGGAGAATCAGCGCCTTCTCCGGCGGCCGCCCTTTCGCCGCAAAAAGGGCGGCTACCGCCGCCGCGTCGCCAGCGTGCGCCCCCAAGCCGTAAACCGTCTCCGTAGGGAAAGCCACCAGCCCCCCCCGGCGAATAACCTCCCCGGCTTCGGCGAGCACGCCGGCATCGGGACATAATGCGTCCACCCGCCACCTTAAGGTTTCTTTGGCCATTGCTGTACCCGTCTTGTAAAGTAGTATATCACGGCGCGGGAAACCAAAGACTCTAGTTTCCTATCTGCTACGGCAAGCAATCACCAGTCGCTCCCTGCCGGCCAGATCAGGCTCAACCCGGGCCTCCCACATAGGCGGCGGCACAAGCAAAAGTGCGTTTTTCCCCTGCCCCGGGCCAATTTCCATTAACAGGTAACCACCGGGCTTTAAAAGTCGCCCGGCCTGGGGCACCAGACGCCGGTAGAGCGTCAGGCCGTCCGCACCCCCATCGAGAGCCACCGCCGGCTCCCGCCGGACCTCGCGGGGGAGGCTATGCATTGCCCCGGCAGGGATGTACGGCAGGTTAGCCGCCACCAGGTCCAGGACAAGCTCGCCTGCCGGCAGAAGCGGTTCGAGAAGATCCCCTGCAAAAAAAGCTATTCTTCCGGCCACCCCTTGGCGCACGGCGTTTTCCCTGGCGACCGCGAGCGCCGCCGGCGAAACATCCGTCGCGAATATTCGCGCCGCCGGCAGGCTAACAGCCAAGCTCACCGCAATCGCCCCGCAGCCAGTCCCCACATCCGCCACCACAGGTGCAGCCACACCCCGCAAAAGCGCCAGCGCCGTCTCCACCAGCAACTCCGTCTCGGGACGCGGGATCAAAACCGCCGGCGTCACTTTGAAGCGCAACCCCATAAACTCTTTTTCGCCGGTCAGGTAGGCGACCGGCTCCCCGCCCGCCCGGCGGGATAGGAGCGCGCGAAAGGCGGCGGCTTCCTGGTCAGTCACCTGCCGCGCCGGCTCCCGGTACAACGCCAACCGGTCGCAGCCGAGCACGGCACTCAGGAGCACCTCCGCATCGAGCCGTGGCGAAGCGCAACCTGCGGCTTTGAGTTCCACTGTCGCCGCGCGCAAGAGTTCATCTGCCCGCATCGACTGCCACGCTCTATCTTGGGCCACAGTCCCGGCCGCAAACTCAGCTGATCTGGCGGAGGCGCTCAGCCTGGTGGTGCGTAACCAGCGCGGTAATCAGCTCATCCAGATCCCCGTCCAAAACCTCACCGAGCCGGTAAAGCGTGAGCCCCACCCGGTGGTCAGTGACCCGGTTCTGCGGGAAATTATACGTTCTGATTCGCTCGCTGCGGTCACCGGTTCCAACCTGCGACCGCCGGGCCGCCGCGATCTTTTCCTGCTGCTCCCGCTGCATTTTGTCCAAAAGCCGCGCCCGCAACACCTTCATCGCCTTATCCCGGTTCTTGTGCTGGGACTTTTCGTCCTGGCACGTGACCACTATCCCCGTGGGCAGGTGGGTGATCCGGACCGCAGACTGGGTAGTGTTCACCGACTGCCCGCCCGGACCGGTTGAACAGAAGACGTCGATCCTGAGGTCCTTAGGGTCAATCGCCACGTCAACCTCCTCCGCCTCGGGTAAAACGGCCACGGTCGCCGCCGAAGTATGGATCCGCCCGCTCGCCTCCGTCTCGGGGACGCGCTGGACCCGGTGCACCCCACTCTCAAACTTCAACTGGCTGTAAGCGCCGCGCCCCTCAATGAGGACGATGGCCTCCTTGAACCCGCCGAGATCGGTCGGGCTGCTGCTCATCATCTCGCTGCGCCAGCCGCGCCGCTCCGCAAACTTGAGGTACATCCGCAAAAGGTCGGCCGCAAAGAGCGCCGCCTCCTCACCCCCGGTTCCGGCGCGGATTTCGAGGATTACGTTTTTCTCGTCGTTCGGGTCTTTAGGCAGGAGGAGAACCTTGAGCCGCTCGGTCAACTCTTCTTTCCGTTCCTTCAGCAGCTCAAGCTCCTCAGCGGCCAAATCCCGGAGTTCCGGATCGTTCTCTTCCCGCAGCAGCATCTCGGCATTTTCTATATCCCGGCTGACCTTCTTGTACTCGCGGTAAGTATGAACCACTTCCTCCATCTCGGCGTGGGCTTTAACATATTCCCGCCACCGGCTGTAATCCGCGATTACCTCCGGGTCCGCGATCTTCCTGCTTAATTCCTCGTAACGTTCTTCAATCTTGTCCAACTTTTCCAGCACCCGGATCACCTTCCTTCACCAGCACTGCATCAAGCGCGGCCAGGGCCACCGCCACCTGGGCGTCGTCCGGCTCGCGCGTCGTCAGGCGCTGGAGCCACAGGCCCGGTGCAACCAGGAACTGACAGAAGGCATTCCCCTGCTTCCTGGCCGCCAGTTTGATAAACTCGTAACTGATCCCCGCAATCAGCGGCAGAAAGAGCACCCTTGATAACAGGCGCCACCATAAAGGTTCCTGACCTAAAAAGGAAAAAATTAGAATACTTAAAAGCAGCACGACCAGGATGAAACTCGTCCCGCAGCGGGGATGCAACACCGGATACCCTCGCACCCCCTCTATGGTTAGCGCCGCGCCCGCCTCGTAAGCGTTGATCACCCGGTGCTCCGCCCCGTGATAGGCAAAAACCCGCCGGATGTCGGGAATCAGACCTACCAGAACAATGTAAAGCAGGAAAACGCCCAGCCGTACCAGCCCTTCGAGAAGGTTCTGGCCGGCCCCTGAAGAAACAGCGCCCCTTGCCAGGTAGGCCAGGCCCGCCGGAATAATGGCGAAAAGAAAAACCGCCAGCACGATCCCTAAAAAGACGGTGGCCGCAATCTCCCAGCGGCCAACCGGACGTTCTTCTTCTCCCACTGCCTGCTCGGCAGAGTAGCTGAGCGCCTGAATCCCGATCACCAGCGCCTCGTAAAGGACCGCCATCCCGCGGAAAAGCGGGCGACGCCAGATCCCGGAACTGCTCAAAGCGCGCAGCGGCTCCCGCCGCACGACTATTGAGTTATCGGGACGCCGCACCGCCACCGCCCACGCCTCGGGACCGCGCATCATCACCCCTTCAATGACCGCCTGCCCCCCGTAGGTAACCTCCGGTTTTCCCAACAGGATCACCCTGCTGTCAAGACGCCCCGGAGTAAACTTAAAGGCCGTACTTCTTCCGGAAGCGCTCCGCGCGGCCGCGCCGCTCTACCACACTCTGGCGCTGTCCGGTAAAGAAGGGGTGGCACTTGGAGCATACCTCTACCCGCAGCTCCTTTTTCGTTGAACCAGTCTCAAAAGTCGCCCCGCAAGCGCAGATCACCCGCGCCGGACCGTAATTCGGGTGAATGCCCTTCTTCATAAAGAATCCGCTCCTCTCTTTACACAATACCCCAGCTATTTAAAGACCAAATGGTATTATAACACAGGCGCCACCTGCCCGCAACGTCCGGTAGCACCAAGGTCGCAGAGGCGATAAAAAGGGCAACCTTATGATAAAGGTCGCCCCTTAAATAACTCCCACGTAACCACCGCAGCCTTACTTGATCTCCACGGTGGCGCCGGCCTCGACCAATTTAGCCTTGATCGCTTCGGCCTCCTCCTTGCTGACCTTCTCCTTGACCGGCTTCGGTGCGTTATCTACGAGGTCCTTCGCCTCTTTCAGGCCGAGACCCGTTATCTCCCGGACCACCTTGATAACGTTGATCTTCTTGTCCCCTGCCGCGGCTAAGATGACGTCGAACTCGGTTTTCTCCTCTTCCGCCGGTGCCGCCGCCGCTCCCGGCGCCGCTGCCGGAACCGCAGCCATGGCCACCGGCGCTGCAGCCGTCACCCCGAACTCTTCCTCAAGGGCCTTTACCAGATCGGCAAGCTCAACCACCGTAAGCCCCTTAATCGCCTCCATGATTTCCGCTATCTTAGACATTCTTTTGAACCCTCCTAAGATTTTTAATTTCGAAAAACAAAAGTTTGCGGCTGCGTTACGAAGCCGCCTTCTTTTCTTCTATCGCCTTAAGCACGTACACAAGATTCCGGATCGGCCCGCTAAGCACACCAACCAGGCCGTAGAGCGGCGCTTTGATCCCGCCGACAACCCGCGCGATCATCACCTCGTACGGCGGCAGCTCGGCCAAAGCCTTGACCTGATCGCTTGTTAGCGGCCGCCCCTGAAGGAGGCCCCCCTTAATCTCCAGCATCTTGAACTCGCGCGTAAACTCGTTCAGCACCTTGGCGGCACTTGCGGGATCACCAAAACTGAAGGTCAAGGCTACCTGTCCCTCAAGCATGGGAACCAGATCCGCCACGCCGGCTTCGTGCGCCGCGATCCTCGTTAAAGTGTTCTTACTCACCCTGAAGGAACTTTCTGCAGCCCGCAACCGGCGCCGCAACTCTGTCAACTGGGCTACCGGGATACCTTTGTAGTCGGTCACAAATACCGCCCGGGCCTCTTTCAACTTTTGCGTAAGCTCCTCTACTACCGCCTTTTTCTCCTCGCGAACCGGCAACATTTTCACCTCCTTTCACCCGCGCCACAAAAAGAAACGGGATCCGTAGACAAGGAGGATCCCGTCGGGTTGACCTCAAGCCTCGGCCGGCGGCGGTAAAACCCGCCATTAAGCCTTTTTTAGGACACCAGGCTGTCTACGGCTTTCTTAAACTCTCTTTGACCGCCGAAAAGCGGTGTTTTAAACTAAACTTTCGCGCTCCCTACGAAACTAACTTAGAAATATTCACTTTGACGCCCGGCCCCATCGTGGAGGAAATGCTCACCCCTTTGATATACTGGCCCTTGGCCGCCGGCGGCTTAGCCCGGATTAAAGCTTCGATTAAGGTCCGGAGATTTTCGACCAGTTTCTCGGCGTCAAAAGAAACCTTGCCGATAGGCGCGTGGATGATTCCCGCCTTATCGACCCGGTACTCGATCTTACCTGCTTTGACTTCCCCTACAGCGCGGGCGATATCGAAAGTAACCGTCCCGGTCTTCGGGTTCGGCATCAACCCCCGGGGGCCCAGAATCCGCCCGACCTTACCAACCATGCCCATAACGTCGGGAGTAGCGATGGCCACGTCAAAATCGAGCCACCCTTCCTGAATCTTCGCGATCATGTCCTCCGCCCCGACGTAGTCGGCACCCGCAGCCTCCGCCTCTTTAGCCTTCTCCCCGCGGGCAAAAACCAGCACCCGCCGGGTCTTACCCGTCCCGTGCGGGAGGACCACCGCACCGCGCACCTGCTGGTCAGCGTGCCGCGGGTCAACGCCTAACTTCACGGCGACCTCTACCGTCTCGTCAAACTTAGCCGGCGCGACCTTTTTCACCAGCTCTACCGCCTGCAAAGGCTCGTAGAGAACTGTCCGGTCGATCTGTTTGCGCGCTTCCTGGTACTTTTTCCCGTGTCTTGCCAACTTTATTCCCCCTTGTGGTCTTACGGAGATAACTCCTCCCACTTTTCACTATCAGAGCAGAGTCTCAACCTTCCACGATCTCAATGCCCATGCTCCGGGCCGTTCCTTCGATCATCCGGATGGCCGCCTCAAGCGAAGCCGCGTTCAGATCGGGCATCTTTAGCTCCGCGATCTCCCGGACCTTGGACCGGGGAACCTTCCCGACCTTTTTCTTGTTGGGCTCACCGGATGCCGTCTCGATGCCGGCGGCCTTCTTTAAAAGCACCGCCGCGGGCGGCGTCTTGCAAACGAAGCTAAAGGAACGGTCCTCGTAGACGGTAATCTCAACCGGGATGATCAAACCGGCCTGCGCCGCCGTCCGCTCGTTGTATTCTTTCACAAAGGCCATGATGTTTACGCCGTGCTGGCCCAGAGCCGGACCGACGGGCGGTGCCGGCGTAGCCTTTCCTGCGGGTATCTGGAGCTTGATTACCGCCGCAACCTTCTTTGCCAATTACTTCACCTCCCGTCACACGATCTTTTCTATCTGCGAATAATCCAGTTCTATCGGCACTTCCCGGCCAAACATCGAGATTAATACCTTCAGCTTTGCCTTCTCGGCATTAACCTCCTCAACCACACCGATAAAGTTCTGAAAGGGGCCGGAAGTTACCCTGATCTTCTCGCCGGGCGTGACGTCGAGGCGGATCCGCGGCGACTCGCCTTCCATCCGCTTCAGAATCTCTTCCGCCTCCGCCTGCGTCAGTGGCAGCGGCTTGTTACCGCTACCGACGAAACCCGTCACTCCAGGCGTGTTACGCACCACGTACCAGGACTCATCGGTCAGGATCATTTCCACGAGTACGTAACCTGGAAATATCCGCCGTTTCAGAACCTGTTTTTTGCCACCTTTGATTTCGATTTCGTCTTCTTCCGGCACGATGATGCGGAAAATCTTGTCGCCCATGTTCATCGAGGCGATCCGCTTCTCCAAGTTCGCCTTAACCTTGTTTTCGTAGCCGGAATAGGTATGGATGACGTACCACTGCTTGCTCACGGCAGGGAGGTAACCCCTCCCTCACCTCCCAAAAAACGAATGCGTTACTTGATGATCAGGCGCAGGATCTGGCTGTAAACGGAGTCGGCAATCCAGATGATGAGCATCACAATCGTTACTACCACCAGGACTACACCGGTATAGATAATTACCTCACGCCGTGACGGCCAGTGCACCTTCTTGAGCTCCTGCCAGACCCCCGTAAAAAACTGCCGGGCGTTAGCAATGAACTCCCCTAACTGGAAACGTTTCTTCGGGACTTCGCGCTGGGCACCCTCCCGGCGCAACGGCTTGACCACGGATTCCCGCGCCGCCGGAACCTCTTTCTTCGCTTTCGCCTTGGTCTCCAGCGGCACTACCGGCTTCTCCGCAGGGGGCTGCGTTTTCCCCGCCTTTTTCCCCGTCTTCGTCGGAGCCATAGTCTTATCCTCGCTCAAAACTATTTGGTTTCCTTATGAACGGTATGGGTTCCACACCACCGGCAGTACTTCTTGAGCTCGAGCCGACCCGGATCGTTTTTCTTGTTTTTGGTGGTCGCGTAATTCCGCCGCTTACACTGGGTACACGCAAGGGTGATAATAACCCGCATTCGCGCCAACACCTGCCTCGCAAAAAAGTAAAAAAAAGAAGCGTCCCCGGTCTCACAAACCACGCCTTAAGTAATTTAGCACATGGACCACGCGCTGTCAACTCTTTTCAGTGACTTTTACGCCTGTGTTTTATGCCTGCGCCTCTGTCCCCCGGATAGGCAGCCATTGACACAAGGACCGCTACGCGATACGCTTTAAGTGGCCCAACCAATTAAGGAGGAAGCGACATGCCGCACGCGACGAGTTTCCCTCAGGCCGGGCGTCAGGAAATCGAGCTTAACGACCGGTTCACCTTTGAATGCAGCGAAAAATGCATGGGCAACTGCTGCCGCCTGATTACTATTCTCCTTGACCCGTGGGACATCGAGGTAATGTCCCGTTATCTCAAGCTACCCGGCACCGAGTTCCTCGATCTTTTCTGCAGCTACGACTTCGGCACCACCTCCCACTGGCCCTTCGTCTGGCTAAAACACGCCGAAAAAGGCTGCTGCGCCTTCATGCTTCCGGACGGAAAGTGTAGCATCTACCCGGCCCGCCCCCGCAACTGCCGCACCTATCCCGTGGGACGGGCCGTAAAAATCGAAGCCGCCGGCGAAGTCCCCCGGCTCACCGAGCGCCTCTTCCTCATGGTGGAAAAGAACAGGCCGTGTCTCGGCCATGATGGAGAACGCGTCTGGACCGTTAAAGAATGGCTCGCCGCCGCGGACGCTTTTAAGTACTATGAGCTTTCCGACCTCTACCTTGCACTCGTTCACTACGCCAGCGAGACGCTCAACTGCCGGGCATGGCTCACCCCTAACACCGCCCGCATCCTGATGCCGCTCCTCTTCACCCCCGACCTCCTTCGCAAAAAGCTCGGCATCGGCGAAGAGGTGATGGACCACGAAACCTTCTACCGCCGGCGCCTCAAAGCCACACGGGTGATTCTCACCGAGATGGCGGCCTCCTTTGGCTTCGGGCCCCTTGCCGGCCAGGATAGCGCTGACCAGGAAATGTCGCTTGCCACGCGCCTCCGGCAGCTTATCCTACCGGACGCATAGCCGGTCCTGCGGCTGGCGGCAAAAGTGCGCCGGCCGGAAATAAAATGCCCGCCAGAAGTATCGCCCCCAACGCCTTTTAAACTAAAAACGGCTTTCCGGCCAAACCCGGAAAGCCGCTTATTTCTTAAATGGAGCGGAAGACGGGATTCGAACCCGCGACCCTCGCCTTGGCAAGGCGATGCTCTACCGCTGAGCCACTTCCGCATAATAGATATCGGCTGCACGAAACCAGACGCAGGAGCCCACTTGCCGGAACCGGCCTTGCCGGTTTCCTCTTTATTTCCGACCTCTGACCGCCTGTCTCCTGCTTCTGACTTCTAACCTCCGGCCCCCAACCTCCAAAATGGTGCCGCGGGGCGGAATCGAACCACCGACACGAGGATTTTCAGTCCTCTGCTCTACCAACTGAGCTACCGCGGCAGGTAGGGTCCTGGCGGAGCCGACGGGATTTGAACCCGCGCTCTCTGGCTTGACAGGCCAGTGTGTTGAAACCTGGCTACACCACGGCTCCGCAAAACCAAACTTAGTATAACTAAAATCCCGGCCCGAAGTCAAGAGGGGACAAGTTACTTTTTAGCCGCGCCGAGAACCGGTAGTTGAACCGTGTACTTGTACCATTCCTCAACCGCCGGCACAGCCTCCCTGCCCTTCTTCATATACTCTTCCTTCAGGGACATACGGCCCTGCTTTTCGCTTGCCAATGCCAGCCACAAACAGCCTTCCGCGTACATCTCCTTCTCCTGATCGGCCACGCCCTCACGCTCCACCTCTTTGAGCGCGTTCTGCAATATTTCCGCAGCCTCCGGAAAGCGCCCGAGGAAATAGAGCGCGCCACCCGCGCTGATATTCACCGCCGGGGTAGGTTCCATCAGCGGCGCGACGACCCAGAGTTTGCGTTCCTGCGGCGTCACCGTCGCCATCCGGCGCTTGATCTCCCCGGGTACCGCCGCTGCCTGTTCGAAAAAGGCGCGGGCTTTTTCCTGCTGCCGGGCGCGTAGCTCTAAATAGCCGGCGTTTAAGGCCGTCCGGGCCAGGTTTTCGTACCACTGAACCTGGAAAGGCGCCATCGCCACCGCTTGGCGTGCCTCGGCTACAGCTGCCTCGTACCGGCCCGCATTCATGTACGCCGTCCCTAGCTCCGCGTGCTTTACAGCGCTGTACCGGCTCTTGGCGAGTGCAGCTTCCGCCGCCCTGATAGCCGCCGCTGCATCGCCCTGGCTCATGTAGATGCGGCCCAGCAGGGCATCACAATCGGCGTCAAAGGGGTTAAACACCCGCGCGCGCTCTAACTTCTTCTGGGCACCGGCGATATCGTTCTTCGCTAGCGCCATGTTTGCTTCCAGGGCATAATCCCCAGCCAGGGCCAGACTAAAGCTGCCGGCCACCAAGAGGACGGCGGCAGTGGTCACGGCTATGAGCGGCGCCGTGTTTACCGGCTCCTGGACCTTCTTCGGGCGCTTGGCCACCACAACTTTTTCCTCCGGCCGCGCGAGTCCCGCAACCATACCGAAAATCGCGAAAAGAACGAGGGCCAGGGCGGAAAGGGAAAGGTTAAAGTCGATGGCCGCGTGCAGCCCCACACCTAAAGCGCCCACCGTCAGCACCCAGACCAAGAAACGGCGCTCCTCGTTCCCCCGCGCGCCGTGGTAAAGGCGGTGGGCCGAAAGCAGGAAGGTGAGCCAGATGCCGCCGATAACGATGAGGCCGATGATGCCTGTCTCGACCCCAATCTGGAAGTAGTAGCCGTGAACCTGCGTGGAGTTATAAAGGTAGTCCTGGTAGGCCCGGTAGGCCTCCTGCCAGCCGCCACCCCCCCAGCCGAGCAAAGGCCGTGCCGCAATCATCTCGAGCGCGTCCCGGTAAAAGTAAAAGCGCTCGACCGCGTTCCGGAAGTGGATGAGCGATAAGACCTTATGCCCAAAATCCGGGCGCACCAGAAAAACAGCCGCCACACCGGCAATCAGGACTCCGGCCGCGGCCGGCAGGCTCCAGCGCGGTAGGCGGACTTTTTTCACTCCTTTGGGCCGGATAACCAGGTCGTAGAAGACCTGCGCCCCGACCGCTACCACCAGGCCTGCGAAAACCAGGAGCCAGGCAAGGTCGTAGTTTTTAGCCGTGGCCTCCTTAACGAACGGGAGTGCGACCAAAAGGCCGGGGATGCCTACCTGCACAGCGTGTAAGACAAGCGCCGCCCGCTTCTCCACTGGTACGCCCAAAAGCAACAGCGGCGCGATGACGAGCAGAGTAAGTATACCGCCATTCGACTTTGCGCCCCAGAAAACGGTGGCGATCAGGAAATTACCCGCCGCAAAGAGATAGGAGTCTGGGCGAAGACGGTCCACCCAGGCCGGGCGGGACGGCCAGACGTTTTTAAACCCCGCCTCGTGCCCCAGCGCCCAAGCCCAGAGATAAGCGCCCAGGATGAGGACACAGAGCAGGTAACTGGCCAGCGCGTTGGGGTACTGGAAAGAAGAGTAGATCCTGCCGCCCAAGAAACCGTCCCGGATAAAGATGATTTCGGTGGCCGTAGCCAAGCCCGCCAGAGCAACCAGGACGCCGCTGGCCCAGATTACTTTCAGGAGCCGGCGGATATCCGCCTCCCCGGTCACCAGCCGGGAAACCGTCCAGAAAACCACGAAGTAGAGTGCGGCCTTGACGATCTCATTTACCGCCAGGCCACGGTTCACAGCCCAAAAAGCACTCAACACGTAAACTACCGGTAGCCCGAGGACCCAGAAATCGAGCGGGTGTTCGAAAAATCTTGTTTTCCGCCGTAACCACCGGCCAAAGTAGAGAAGCCAGAAGGATAACGCCCCCACAATTAGCGCCCTTTCCTGTTCCGGCGGGAAGAAAAGGCCACGGAAAAAGGGGGTGAAAAATAAAAGCCCCGCTATCCCCCAGAAGGCTATCGCAGATGACAGCGGAAGCGGCGCGGCTTCTGTTACCGGAACTCCTTGTCTCTGGATCTCCGCTTTAACCCCCATCCTCCTACCACCTTACCAAAAAGGCGCCCCTCGGCACCCCGTAATATCTTCATCTATATTAAATGGGACATCCTTTTGCTGTCAATCTATAAATTATTCCCGGTATTTCACCTGTTTCCGGCAAGATACTGCAAGCGTTCCTGCGGGGTCACGATACTGGTGATCTGGACACCGAAATTCTCGTTTACCACCACCACCTCCCCTTTGGCCACCAGGGTTCCGTTGACCAAAACCTCCACCGGCTCGTTAGCCAGCGCAGCAAGTTCTACGATGCTCCCCGGCCCGAGAGAAAGGATTTCTTTGATGGGCCGCTTGGTTCGGCCCAGCACCACCGTAACTTTCAGAGGGATATCCAAGATCAGCTCTAATTTCCGCTGGTCCACCGAAAGGGATGAAGAAACCGGCGGGCCCTCCTGAAGCACCGGTGTGCGGGCCGGCTCGGGCGGGGGCACAACCGGGCCCGCATCTGTTGCCGGGGCCTCATCCTGTTTTTCTGACGCGGTGGCAGTAGCCGCAGGCGATTCGGGGAAGAAATTCTGCCACAAAAGCGCCGCCTGTTCCCGCGCCGTCTCAATCCCGAGAACCTGCATAATCTCGGTATCCAGAAGGTCGTTCACCGTCATCCGGAAATAGATGACGACGATCTCCTCACCAAGCCCTAACGCAAATTCCTTTTGCTCCGCCGAATCGAAAACCGAAACCTCCGGTGGGGCAATATTTACGGTACGCTTAAAGATGTCGGCCATCGCGGTAGCCGCCGAGCCCATCATCTGGTTCATCGCTTCGGCGACCGCGCTTATTTCAAGTTCTCCCAGCGTGGCGGGCGGGTTCTGCCCGTTCCCTCCCATCATCAGGTCCGCAATCACGGCCACATCGGCAGTCTTAATCACCAAGAGGCTTAACCCCGCCAGCCCCTCGGTATACCTTACCTTAATGATCATGTAGGGGACCGTGAAATTACTGACCAGCGCCTCCTCAGTGGTAACCTCTACCCGCGGGCTGGTAATTACCACTTTTTGATTTAACAACTCCGAAAGGGTGGTGGCCGCCGAGCCCATCGAAATGTTGCCGATCTCCCCGAGGGCGTCTTTCTCCTTCTCGGTAAGCGCGCCCCCTGTCCCGGTAGCGGCGTTATTAAGCGCCGGCGCCTCCTGTAAGTCGGGCCCGGTTATCTCAGGCGGATTTCCGCTCAAGAGCGCATCGATCTCCTCCTGCTTCAGTAACCGGTCAGCCAACCAGTTCACCCCCCTCCGCGAAAGAAGTTATCTGCACCGCCAGGTACTGCCCGACCGTTCCCGCCTGAGCCTTGTACCGCAACTGGCGCCCCACATATACGTCCATGTCCTGGTTAACACCCCGGTTGAGAGGCACCACATCGCCTACCTGGAGATTCAGGAACTCCCGGACCGTGATCTCGGTTTCTCCGGTAACCACCGTTATCTCGAGCGGCATCCGGTTGATCCAGTAAAGGAGCTCCTCCCTGGCCGTTCCTTCCTGTGATTCGCCGGGGCGGACGTGATAATAGCTTTGCAGCTGGGCCAGCAGCGGCTCAAGGGTGGCCTGGGAGAAACAGAGGTTTACCACCCCGCCAGAACTGTTTCCGACGATGGTACTGAAGGTAATAACCGCCACCACTTCGCTCGGCGAAATCACCTGCTGAAACCGCGGGTTGGTTTCCACCGACTCGATCTCCGGCTCCACCTTGAAAACGTCTGACCAAGCAAAACTCAGGTTCTCTAAGATCTTGGCGCTGAGTTTTTTCGCTACCGAGACTTCAATATCGGTAAGCTCCCTAATCTTCTTCGGCATCTCCCCCGGACCGCCGAAAAGAAGGTCGATAACCGGAAAAAGAAAATGGAGGTTAGTCTCCATCACCGCCACGCCTTTTAGCGGCTTCAGACTAAAGATCGTCAGAAGCGTAGGCATAGGCAACGACCGGATGAAATCGTCAAAAGTAAACTGCTCAACAGAACTGACCGTCATACTGATGTTGGTCCGGAGATAGCCGGATAGAAAGCCAGACAGGATCCGGGCCAGGTTTTCGTGCAGGATCTGCAGGGTGCGCAATTGGTCCTTGGAAAACTTGTTCGGCCGGCGGAAATCATACTTCTTTACCCCGGAAATAGCAGTCTGAACCGGTGCTTCTTCCGGCTTAATTTGCCCTGTAGAAAGAGCCGCTAACAACGCGTCTATTTCGGCCTGTGACAGAATGTCCGGCACTTATATCCCCTTCTCGTCACCGCAGTTTTAGTCCGCTCTCGCTAAAACCCGCTCCATCGCCTGCAGGATGCGTTCCTGTTGGAAAGGCTTCACGATGAAGTCTTTAGCCCCGGCCTGGATTGCCTCCATCACCATCGCCTGCTGTCCCATCGCGCTGACCATAATGATCTTGGCGTTCGGGTCAACGGCCCTTATCGCTTTGACGCCAGCGATACCGTCCATTTCGGGCATGGTGATATCCATCGTTACCAGATCGGGTTTGAGCTGCTTGTAAAGCTCTACCGCAGCCATTCCGTTCTCCGCCTCACCGACAACCTCGTAACCGTTCTTGGTGAGGATGTTCTTGATCATCATCCGCATGAAGGCGGCATCGTCAACAATCAGGACCCTCTTCCCCATTAAGTCACCCTCCTTACAGACTTTCTAACTGGACCTGAAGAGAATTGAGCAACGAGTTGAGCGTGCCCACGTCAAAGAAGAACAAGAGGTTACCGGTAACTTCATCCCCCTCCTGCGCCAGTTTGGTTTCGATAAGAAGAACCTGATCTTCCATCATTCCCGTGCCCAAAAGGGAGCTCGAAATGATCGAACCCAGCATATCGAAGGTAAAGAGGGGCACCGCAGGAATAATGGTAAGATTAGACATCATACTGATGGCGTTCAAGAAAGAGCCGGTAAGGATATTCCCGACCTCCATCAGGACCGACTCCCCCATCCCGCCAATCTCCTCCAGCGAACCGATCGGCTGGCCGAGCAACTGCGAAATTAGCTTAAGCACGCTCCCTTCGGAGAAGACAAAGAGGACGGTGCCGCTAAGATCCCCTTCCACACGGAGCAGCACGGCCGCTACGATTTCCTCCACACCACCAATGTGGTCAAAGACTTCTTCCACTGGCACCAAACTCGCCCGCGGTACCGTGACGTTAACCTTAGCATTTAAGAACTCCGCTAGGGCCGTCGCAGCGTTCCCAATACCAATGTTACCGACTTCCTGTAAGATATCGACCACATCGTCGTTCAACCAAATAGCCCCCTTCAAAGCGCCAGGGATTTTTGGGCTCCTTGCATTTTACGTCTTTCTTAACCCCAAGCCGTATTTACGCTCCTCATAGTTAATTAATCGGCTTAAACCTTACGATAAAAAGAGGGGTGACTCTTTTCTAAGCCAAAGTCCCGGTAGTTAAAGATCGTTTCGCTGGCCCCGATAAAGAGATAGCCTCCCGGACTTAATGCTTCACTGAACTGCTTGATCAGCCTGTTTTGCGCCTCCTTTGTAAAGTAGATCTGCACGTTTCTACAAATGATTAGATCATATCCTTTGCCGTAAGGGTCTTTTAACAAATCGTGGTATTTAAAAGCCACCCGGCGTTTGAACTCTTCGCGAAAAACAAACTGATCGCCCTCTTTGCGGAAGTATTTCGCCAACCGGGCGGGAGAGACGTTCTTCAACAGCTCGGCGGGGTAAGCGCCCTTTATCGCCGCGGCAAGGATTTTTCGGTCGATATCCGTAGCCTCAATCCGGTAGAGGCCACCCGGCCGCAGATCCTCAAGAATCATCACCACAGAATAAGGCTCCGCGCCGTTGGAACAGGCGGCACTCCAGATTTTGAGCAGCGACCGTTTCGTCCAGAGTTCCGGAATTACCTTTTCTTCGAGAATCCTAAACATGGCCGGATCCCGGAAGAATTCCGTAACGTTTATCGTCAGGTAATCCAGAAACTCCTGCAGGGCTTCCCGGTCGTTTTTGAGCAAATTAAAGTAGGCGGCGTAATCACCTATCCCGCGCCTGGCCATGAGGTTGCCCGTCCGGCGCTTGAGCTGCGTCTCTTTATAGCTGGTCAGATCAATGCCGAAAGCCGTGTGCATCTTCTGCCTGAAAGTGTCGAAGTTCATCTCAGATCTCCTTTATCTGGCTCCCAAGCGTCTTGATCATAACGCGTCCGGTTGCCGTATCCAAGACCATGGTCCGGCCCCTGTTACCGCCCACATCCTCGGCAACCACCTTTATCCCGAGGTTCCGCAAGACCTCCCGGGCAACCTCCACGTTGCGTTCACCGATGTCAAAACGGAACTTGTTATCGGCGCCGGTAAACATCTGAGCGCCCCCGGCCATCTTGGCTTCAAGTAGCCGCCGGTTCGCCCCCAACCGTAAAACCTCTTCGAGAAGAAGGGGTATCCCAGTGTCGGCAAACTTCGCCGGCTTTCCGCTCCCCTTCGAAAAATCGGCCATCCGGGGAAGCATCACGTGGACGAGGCCCCCAATCTTATGGACCGGATCGTAAAGCGTAATGCCAACACAGGAGCCAAGTCCGAGCGTGATCAAGATAACGGGTTCCTTCCCGACTTTCCAATCGGCTATGCCCACCTGAACTTCGGGTGTGCCGCTCGGGATAACCGCTTTTGCTACTTCCTGCAACTTGAATCCTCCTAAGCACGGCCCCGGGTTTTGGAACCGATCCGTGAGGTGTTATGTAGCTGTTACCGGACCTTACCTACCTGGTTCACCGCCTTGGCCAGGAGCTCATCGTGCGTCCGTAAAGCCCGCTGGCTAAGCTGGTAAGCCCGCAATCCTTCAATCAGCACAGTCATCTCCCGGGTCAAGTCCACGTTGGCGGCTTCCAGGTAACCCTGTAAGACTTCGGTTCCCGTAGCGGTTTCCGGTAAGCTCCCTGCCGCCCGAAAATAACCGTTTCCTTCTTTTATTAAGGCTCCTTTGTCCTGGAAGTCAACTACCAGCAGCCTGTCTACAGGGTTTTCGCCCGCCAAAACCGTGCCGTCGGGTGCTATTTTATAATCGCTGCTGCCGACCTGCACCGGCCCACCCTCGCCTAAAACCCGGTCACCGTTAGCCGTTACCAGGTATCCCTCACCGTCAACGAAAATGGTACCACCCCTGAAGTAACGTTCGCCGGCCCCGGTTTGCACCACCAGAAAACCTTCCCCGCGAAGGGCCACGTCCCGCAGATTCCCCGTATTCTCAAGCGGACCCTGCGTATAATCGGTGGTAACCGCCGCCACTTCTGCTCCGTAACCGGTTGAACCAACCGGCTGCACCTTCCTTTCTGGCTCCACGCGCAGCAGCAAAAGTTCCGGAAAGCTCGCGGCACTTAAACGGTCACTCTTGAAGCCGGTTGTCGAAACGTTGGCCATGTTATTCGCGACAAGGTCAATCGCCACCTGCTGCAAATTGAGTCCCGTAGCGGCAGTGTAGATGCCGCGCAGCATGCTACCCCTCCTTTCGCATCCGTCTGAGGTTGAGAATCAGCTCGATTTCGCCCTTGCTGCGTCCGAATTCCTGGGCCAGTTCGGTCACCATTTTGCCGGTGTCGAAGGCCCTGTATACGGCCTCGTAAGCGCTCAACTGCCCTTTTGCCCGGGTCTGGCGGCTTAAGATAACCCCTACCTGCTGTTCCAACCACTGAAGATGCCCTTTCAGTTCGAGACAGATGCTGGTAAGGTTTTCGAGCCGGTTTTCAATGTTTACCAGGCGACTCTCAAGGTCTAATTCCGCCGCAGTCACCGCTTCCTCAAACCTGCTCCGGAAATCCTGTTGCTTTTTGAAGCGGATCAGGAACCAGAAAAATCCCCCGCAGCAAGCAAGCAACAGGAGCAAAAAGGTTGCGAGCAGAACGGCAAGCATTAACGAACGCCCCCTGCCTCACTCATGGCGAGAATCTTCTCCCGCAGCTTCTTAATCGCCTTGGCGTGCAGCTGGCAGACCCGCGATTCTGAAACGTTAAGCACCCTCCCGATTTCTTTTAAGGTGAGCCCTTCCTGGTAGTAAAGCGCCAGGACCAGCTTCAACTTCTCGTCGAGGCTCGCCACGGCCTCGGCAAGAAGTGATTGGTCGTCACCCTGACAGAGCAATTCGAGCGGGTCGGGGCTCTCCGGGTCCTCCACCAAATCCCCCCAGCAAACCCGGTTCCCGTTACCGGCGTTGACGACCTCTTCAAGGGACACAGGGCAGGCCGCCTGAAAGTAAAAGGTTACTTTGGCCAGTTCTCCTGCTGTTATTCCTAAAATCCTGGCCAACTCCTCATCTGAAGGCCGCTGCCCGCGCTTTTTTTCCAACTCCTCCCGCACCTGGTTCACCTCCTGCATGCGCTGCCAGAGGCTCCGCGGCAACCAAGTAAGCCGCCGAATCTCGTCGAGCATCGCTCCCCGGATCCGCAGGTAGGCGTAGGCCTCGAATTCCGTCCCATGGTTGGGATCAAACCGGTCGATGGCCGACATCAATCCGAAAATGCCCGCGCTTTCGAGATCTTCCTGGCTGACCCAAGGAGGCAGCCGCACCGCAAGCCGCGCGGCCAATTGCTTAACAAGCGGCAGGTACTTGAGAATCAGTTCCTCCCGGGCACTATCTTTGCCGTTGGTCTTGTACTCCTGCCAGGCCTCCGTCAACGCCAAGACACCCCCCTCCCCCCTCTTGAGCAGGGCTACCGGAGCCGGGCCTGCTCCATCATCTTCCAGAAGATGTAGCTAAAAATTTTGTCCCTGTGGTTTTGCGGCATGTCGAGAAATTTAACGCCTGAATGATATAACCGCCTTTTCTCGAGGGCTACCGGCTCCGTGCGCACCACCTCCGCCTTAGTTACGGTTTCAAAAAAGCTGCCGCGCAACGGCAACCGGAACTTAACCAACAACACCGTCCCTGGCGGGTATTCCTTCTCACAAACCAGCCGCATCCCGCCGGCGCTGATGTCGAGGGCCTGACCCGGTTTGAAAACCGGCGCCGCATCGCCTTCCGGAACCTCGGCGTACTGAACATCAAGCATAACACAGAGCCGAACGTCACGCCGGCGTTGAATCCGTTTGATTTCCTCCGGAAAAGCCAGGCCGTAGAGCAGGATCCTGTCTTCCCGCCGCGAAGTAACCGTCGTGTTGAAGGCAAAACATTCGTTCTCCCCCGTAAACTGCACGGTTACCCGGTCACCGCGGGAAAGGACCAGCGGTACCTGGCGCCGGTAAGGAACAGCGATGAACACTGCATCGGCCGTGATGTCTTCCACTGAGGAGACGTAATACTCGTCGCTTCCTTCCAGGGCCACCAGCACCCGCTGGTTAACAGCCAAGCCGATCTGTTCCTTCGTTAACAACACCTGACCCTCCCTTTAACCAAAGAGCTTTAGTAACCGGTCAAGGAACCGCTCCGCCGCTTTCGGCGTGGGCTCTTTTCCGTCCACCAGGCAACGAGCAATCCTGCCGATACTCTTCGCGGCCACCGAATAGGGCTGCGACAGGACTAACGGGCGCTGCTCTTTTACTGCCTGTCCGACAACGGCATCTTCGAGGATTTCCCCCAAGTAGCTGAGATTAAACCCGAGAAACTTGCTGCAAACCGTCTGGAGCCGCTGCGCGGCCTGGTGCGCCTCTTTTTCGCTGCGGGCCCGGTTTACCACCAGGCGCGCCTCGGCGTGCACCTTAAACCGCGCCAGTACCTTAATCAGCCCGTAAGCGTCCGTGAGCGAAGTCGGCTCGGGCGTGATAACCACAACCACCTCTTCCGCAGCAGCCACAAAACCCAGCACATTGCGCGAGATACCCGCCCCGGTATCAACCAGAACAAAGTCGGTCCGGGTCCGCAGGTAGGGCAGAAGGTCGAGCAGGCGCTGCCGCTGGATACTGTCAAGATTGGCCAGTTCCTGCATCCCGGAACCGCCGGAGATAACCTGTAACCCGTACGGGCCGGTGCACAATATCTCTTCGATGCTTTTGTTGCCGTAAAGGAACTCGTATAGCGTGTAGGTCGGCGTCAGGCCAAGTAGTACCTCAATGTTGGCCAGACCTAGATCGCCGTCGAAAAGCAGCACGCGCCTCCCCCAGCGCGCCAGAACCAGCCCCAGATTAACTACGAGACTGGTCTTGCCAACGCCGCCCTTCCCGCTCGTTACGGTAATAATGCGCGGTCCGGTCTCCCGGCGCCGCGGAACAGCAGGCGGCAGATCATTAACGAGGGTCCGCAGTTTATGCGCCTGATCCAGCACCCTGCTCCCCTCCCTTCAGCACCAGCTTCGCTACCTTTTTCGGGTAAAGCGTATCGATATCGTCCGGGACACTCTGCCCGTTAGTTACGTAAACAGCCGGAAGCCCCAAATGCTTTATCAGGTTAAGGACCACACCCGGGCTTTCCGTCTCGTCAAGCTTCGTAAAGATCAGCTTGTTATAGTTAAGCCGGCTAAAATCCTCCGCCACCCGTAGCAGGTCCCGGTACTTCGTGTTGCAACTCAGGACCAGGTAGATATCCCGCGGTTCGGGGATCGCTTCCAGAAAGGTTTTCAGTTCCAGAACCTGCTCGAGATTCTTTGAAGGTCGCCCTGCCGTATCGATAAGGATATGGTCGGCCTGCGCATGACTCTCTAAGGCCTGCCGCATCTCCTGAGGTGTCAACACCACCTCTAGGGGCACGCCGATGATTTCCGCGTAGGACCTGAGCTGTTCTACCGCCCCGATGCGGTAAGTATCGATGGTGACCAGCGCGATGTTTTTCTGGTAAAAAAGGCGGTACTGGGCGGCTAATTTGGCCAGGGTGGTCGTCTTGCCAACACCGGTAGGGCCGATGAAAGCGATCACCCGCCCCGCCCCGTTATTCTGGTAGCACGGTTCAACCATCTGCGTAATCCGGTTAAGCAGTGCTACCTCGACAATTTCGCTTTGCTCCGGTCCTCCCTCCGGCACCTCCTTTTCTACCGCCGCGAGCAATTCGTCGATAATTTCGGCTTCAACTTCCATTTCGGCAAGAACCCGCCGCCACTTTAACAACGGCTCTTTTTCCTGGGTTCCGGAACCCTGCCGGCTATCGGCCAGACGATGCAGCACGCTCTTCACTTCCGCTAACTCCCGCCGTAGCGCAAGATCAGTCACCGCAGCACCGCCGGAAAAACTGGGCGCAGGCTGTCCGCCCGCAACAATGTTTCCGCCGCTTAAAGCGGCAGGCGGATGCCCGCCGGTCCCGATAGAACCGGCCGCTACCGCCGATTGGGCCACCGCGTTTTCAACCCGCCGTTCGTCGAGGGCCGCCGTTACCTCTAACTGGCGTACGAAAAAACCCCAAAGTCCCCGTCCCCGAACCCGGCGACAGGAGATGATGATCGCTTCCGGCCCCATGTCCTGCTTGATAAGGGCTACCGCCTCTTGCATATCACGGGCAAGGTAGCGTTTAATCCTCATCCCACATCACCGTCCCCACGGCCTCAACCTCCACGTCCGGCCAGATCTCGTTAAGCGATAGGACCGCTAAATGCGGAAACTGGCGCTCCGTCAGCCGCCGCAAGGGGAGGCGTGCTCCAGGCGAACAGAGAATGACGGGCAGCATCCCCTGACGGGCGATCTTTTCCACCGCTTCCTTCACCCTTTCCACGATCCGCTGGACCTTACGCGGTTCGAGCACCGGGTAACCGCCCTCTGCCTTCTCCGCGGCTTCCACCAGGAGCTGTTCCAGGCGCGGGTGAACCGTAAGCACCGAGAGGCGTCCGTCTACCGCGTACTGCTGGGTGATCGTCCGCGCCAGCGCAGCGCGGGCCCGTTCCGTCAGGAAGCTCGGGTCCCGGCTTAAAACCGCGGCATCCGCTACCGCCTCGAGAATGCCCACGAGGTCCCGGATGGGCACCCGCTCCCGCAGGAGATTCTGCAGCACCTTCTGGACCTCGCCCAGGCTCAACAGACCGGGCACCAGCTCGTCGATCAGAGCGGCATTTTTCTCCTTTACGGTATCGAGCAGCTCCTTAGTTTCCTGGCGGCCGAGCAGCTCTGCCGCATTGCGCTTGATAAACTCCGAAAGATGGGTAGCCAGCACCGCCGTAGCGTCCACCACGGTATAGCCGGCCTTCTCCGCAGCCTCTTTCTCGACCGCCGTTATCCACCAAGCTTCGAGCCCGAAGGCCGGCTCACGGGTCGGTATGCCCTTAATCTTCGCTTCGCCGCCGGCAGGATTCATCGCCAGGTAGTAGCCGGGCATTAGCTCCCCGCGCGCCGCTTCCACTCCCCGCAACCGGAAAACGTAGGCGTTGGGTTTGAGCTGCAGGTTGTCCCGAATCCGAATCGGCCGCACGTAAATCCCGAGTTCGGCCGCGCACTGGCGGCGCACAGCGGCGACCCGCGTCAGGAGATCGCCGCCCTGTTCCTCCTGGGTGAGGGGCACCAGGCTGTAGCCGATTTCGATCTCGAGCGGGTCGACCTGAAAATAGGTAAGCACATTCTCGGGTTCGCGCCGGGTCTCTTTCACGCGGCGGGTCTGCGTTTCTTGCTCTTCCAACTTGCGCCGCTTCTCTTCCTGCACCAGACTGTACCCCAAGAACCCTGTGGCCCCCGCCATACTCAGAAAGAGAAGGTTCGGCATCGCCGGCACCAGGCCTAACACCCCAAAAATGGCCGCGGCCACAAAAAGCACCCGCGGGTAGGAACTCATTTGCCGCGAAATCTCCCGCCCGAAGCTCGCCGCGGCACTCGAGCGCGTCACCAGCACGCCGGTCGCCGTCGAAACGAGGAGCGCTGGGATCTGGGTGACAAGACCATCGCCGATCGTCAGCATCGTGTAGGTCCGCAGGGCGTCGAGCAATCCCATCCGCATGATCACCAGGCCGATAACCAAACCACCGATGATGTTGATTCCGGTAATGACCAAGCCGGCAATCGCGTCGCCGCGGATGAACTTGGTAGCGCCGTCCATGGCGCCGAAGAAATCCGCCTCCCGCTGGAGCCGCCGGCGCCGCTCTTTGGCCTCCGCCTCGGTAATGAGACCCGCGTTGAAATCGCCGTCAATGGCCATCTGTTTGCCCGGCATGGCGTCGAGCGTGAAGCGGGCGGCCACCTCGGCCACGCGGTTGGCGCCGTTCGTAATCACCACAAACTGGATGACCGTGATGATGAGAAAGACAATGAAACCGACAATGTAACTGCCACCCACTACAAAGCTCCCGAAGGCAGCGATTACCTTTCCGGCCGCCGCCTGCCCGAGAATGAGCCGGGTGGAAGAGATATTAAGTGCCAGGCGGTAAAGCGTGAGGATCAGCAGCAGCGTCGGGAAAGACGAAAACTCCAGGACATCCATGGTAAAAAGGGTGATGAGGAGCACCAGCAGGGACACGCCAAGGCTCACCACCAGCAGAATATCAAGCATTGCTGGCGGTACCGGAATGACAATCAGCAGGACAATCCCGATGACCAGACCGGCGATAATCAGGTCACCGTAGCGCTTCAAGGTTCCCGCTCCTGCTGTACCGCCCGGCATAACTCCTTACCTCCGCTATACCGCCCGCCGCTTCTTCAACCGGTAAACAAGCGCGATAATCTCGGCAACCGCCTGGTAAAGGGCCGCCGGAATCTCTTCGCCTACTTCAACTTTATAGTAAAGAAAGCGGGCCACCGGCGGGTTCTCCACTACCGGCACGCCGTTCTCTGCAGCAAACTTCCTGATCCGCGCCGCGAGATAACCGGCCCCTTTCGCCACCACCCGCGGCGCATTCATCCCGGTTTCGTATTTTAGGGCTACCGCGATGTGCGTCGGGTTGGTCACCACCACCGTCGCTTTCGGAACTTCCTGTCTGATCCGGTTAAGGAGCACCTGGCGGAGCTTGCGCCGCACCCAGCCCTTAATCAACGGATCACCTTCCGTCTGGCGGTATTCCTCTTTGACCTCCGCCTTGGTCATCATCATTTCTTTCTGGTAGCTCCGCCGCTGGTAGAGGTAATCAAGCAGCGCAAGCACCACGTATGCCGCACCAGCCACCAGAGCCAAGCGGAAGGTGAAGTCGACGACGACCCCGAAGCCTTTCGCAGGTGAAGCACACAACAGAAGGAGCAGCGTCTCGAAATCCCGCCGGACCAGCCACGCCACCAGCCCGCCGATCGCACAGATCTTGAGCAGCGCCTTTAAGAACTCGAACGCCGCCCGCGTGGAAAAGAGGCGCGCGAGGCCTGCCGTAATGCTCAGCCGCTCAAACCGCGGCACAAGTGCCTGCGGCGAGAAAACGAACCCTACCTGCGCGAGGTTGACCGCCACCGCCAGCACCAGCGCGACCAGGAAGACCGGAGCCAGGAGCTGCAGGCAAAAAACCCCGACCGACCAGAGAAGCGCCGTTGCGTTGGCCGGGCTGACCTCCCAGCGGCCGAAGTTTGCAAGGTACTCCACCCAGAAACGGGCCACCGTGTAGAAAAACCAGTCCCGCATCAGGTAGCAGAGGCAGACCAGTGCCAAGACCACCACCGCCCCCGATAGCTCCGGGGAACGCGCCACCTGCCCCCTGCGCCGGGCTTCCTGCAAGCGTTTTGGGGTTGCGGGTTCGGTCTTTTCCTGTCCGTGGCCGAAAAATCCCATTTACGCAAGCCCCCGCACCAACACCAGTATGTCCGCCACCATCCGGTCAAAGAGTTGCCGTAAAACCACGCCCAAAACCGGCAAAAGTCCGGCCAGGATCAGTAGGCCCGCGGCAACTTTTAGCGGAAAACCGAGCATGAAGACGTTGATCTGCGGCACCATCCGGACCATAAGTCCTAAAGCGAGGTCCACAACCACCATGACGGCCAGCACCGGCGCCGCGAGCTGAAGTGCCGTGCTGAACATCCCGCCAATCAAGCGCGCAACATAAGGAACCACGCTGCTTTTAACGGCCCCGGTGGTTAACGGAACCATTTCAAAACTCCGCACCAGAGCAGCGATAACCGCGTGATGGCCGTCAACGCTAAAAAAGAAGATTACCCCCAGGAGAAAAACAAACTCCGCCACTACGTTATTTTGAATCCCCGCCGGATCCAGGAGCTCCGCCACGGCAAAACCGATCTGGATGCCCATCAGCTGTCCGGCCATCCGCAGCGCGTAAAAGACCAGCGCCGCGGTAAGGCCGGTGGCCAGACCGAAAAGGACCTCGTTGGCCAGGGCGAAAACGTAGCCCGCTGCCGCCGGCGCGGCAAAACCCTTCCCCGCCACCGGGGTTACAATCAGCGCCAGGATTAAAGCCAGGCCAAGCCGGAGCAGTGCTGGCACCCCCGTCAGGGCAAAGAGGGGGAAGACAGCTATAAAGCCGCTAATGCGGGCGAATACCAGCAGAAACGCCGCCAGGAAAGTAAAATCCAGCAAGAACCCCTACCCCTCTTTTTTCACTGCATTATGGCCGGAAACTGGCCGAAAACCCTGTTGGTAAAATCGATCATCAGCCGGATAAACAAAGGGAAAAAGACAATTAAAGTCAGGAAAACGGCTAAAATCTTCGGCACAAAGGAGATCATCTGGTCCTGGATCTGCGTGGTGGCCTGCAAAATACTGATCACAAAGCCAACCAGCATGCTTACCAGGAGAACAGGCCCCGCGATCACGAGGACCAGCAAGAGCGCCTGGTTAACCATATTGACGGCAAGAGTCTGCGACATTGCTCACGCCCCTTTAACGGAAACTCTCCACCAGCGATTTGACCACCAGGTACCAGCCGTCCACCAGCACAAAAAGCAGGAGCTTAAAGGGCAGCGAAATCATTACCGGCGGCAGCATAAACATGCCCATCGACATCAGGATACTGGCCACCGCCATATCGATCACTAAAAAGGGCAGGTATAGCAAGAAGCCCATCGTAAAGGCCGTTTTCAATTCGCTGGTGATGAAGGCCGGAACCACCACCGTCAGGGGCAATTCCTTACGGTTGCGCGGTTGTGGCGTCCCCGAAAGCCTGATGAAAAGAGCCAGGTCTTTCTCCCGGGTCTGCTTGAGCATAAATTCCCGCAGCGGCCCGGCCCCCCGCTTCTGCGCCTCCTCCTGGTTGATCTGGTTGTTCAGAAAGGGCTGAATCGCTTCCCGGTTTATCTGGTTGTAAACAGGCGCCATGATAAACGCCGTGAGAAAAAGCGCCAGCCCGATCAGTACCTGGTTTGGCGGCGTCTGGTGCGTCCCGAGCGCGTTGCGCAGGAAAGAAAGCACGATGACGATCCGGGTGAAGGAGGTCATCATGACCAAAAAAGCCGGCACCAGAGCCAGAACCGTCAAAAGGAGGAGGAGCTTGACGCTATCCACAACCTGCTGTGGCGTGGTAGCCTGGCCCACGGAAAGATTCACCGCCGGCACTCCCACCGGCTGAGCCATGGCGGGAGAACCAAAGGCTACCAGGCCCAGAACGAGAAGCGCTGTGCACCACCTACCCCGCATTTTGGAAGGCTCCTCCCCCAGTCTTAACGGCGCCGCATTGCCTGGCGAATTTTCATGGCGATAACCTGGTCGAATCCCGGGCTTCCCGGCTCCGGCTCCTCCGGAAAGGTTCCCTCAACCTCCCGCAGAACGGCCACGGTTCCCTCCCCGTGTCCCAAGAGGTAACACCTCTCGCCCACTTTCACCAGGCTGATGATCGTCTTTGGCCCCAGGGGAACCTGTTCGATAACCCTGATGTGCCGGCCTGATCTCACCGGTAAAAGACGGTGGGAAAGCCCGTAACGCAGCACAATATACATCAGCGCCAGGATTATGGGCAGACAAATTAAAAGCCGCACCACCGCCCAGAAAAGGTCACTGCTCATTGGCTCCACCCTCGCCGGCCATAGCGTCGGCCTGTCCCCCGCGCGGTGAATGGATAGCACTCACCCGAACGGCAAACATATCGTTAAGCACAATAACCTCGCCTAGCCCAAATTTCTGGTTATTTACCACCAGGTCAGCAGCATCCCCCGCCGCCCGGTCTAGCTCGATCACCGAGCCTTCTTTTAGATCCAGCAGCTCCCGGACCTTCATCGTAGCCTCGCCGAGTTGGACGACCAGATCCACTTTCACCTCTTCTAAGAAGCGGATGCCCGTTTTTACCGTCAACCCGCGCGCGGGCCCACCCTCAAGAGGCGGGAACTGGACCTTCGTTACCGGCGCGGTTGCCTCGCGGTCCAGATTCGCGAGAAACCGCCGGATTTCTTCTTCCGTCATCATCACTTCTTCACCTACTGCACTAAATACTCGGTGATGTAGAGGTCGCTGATCTCTAACTGCCCCCCCTCGCTCTGCTCGAGGGCGTTCAAAATTTCCTTTTTGAGTTTTTCGGTATAGTCCGGGGCGATCACTTCGGCATAGTGCTTTTTGCGGAGCAACTGAATGATACGGTCGCGGAACGCAAACTTCTTTTCTTCCAGCTTCTTTTTCACCTCTTCACCACCGGGGAAGGCCAGGACCAGCGTGATCCGGAGGTAATGGCTTGCGTCCTGGTCGGCCAGATTGACCACGATGCTATCGAGTTGCAGCGTTTCTAACTTTGTTTCTTTGGTCTCCTTTGCCGCGCGAGCCTGTTCCGGAGATGCCGGTATTTTTTTAAAGAGAAACATCTTGGCCGCGGCCGCACCCGCGGCCAAGATAAGCACCGCTACCACGATGATAATGATAAGCTTCTTTTTGCCGCCCTTCCTATGCGTCCCTTCGCCTTCCGGAGCGGCCTTCTTTTTGGCCAAGCCGATCACCCTAACCGTTAAGGATTAGCGCTTGAGGTCAATCAGTTCGCGCAACATCTCGTCCGAAGTCGTGATAACCCGGGCGTTTGCCTGGTAACCGCGCTCGGTAATGATCATGTTGGTAAACTCGAGCGACAGATCGACGTTTGACATTTCGAGGAAGCCGGCCTCGATGGTGCCGCGTCCCTCGGTTCCGGCCTCGCCAAGGCTCGGCGTTGCCGTGTTCGGCGAGACGGTGTAAAGGTTTTGCCCTTCCCGCAACAGGCTCTCCGGGTTCTGAACGTACGTGATGCCGATTTTGTTCGGTAACGTATTCACCGTGCCGTCAAGCATGATGTAGCTGATCGTCCCGTCCCGCGCCACTTGAATAGAGGCCACCTGGTCGGTAATCTGGATGGGGGCACCTGAAGTATCCAGAACGTAATACCCCTGGGAATTAACCAGGTAGCCCTCGGTATTTAGGAAGAAAGAGCCTTCCCGGGTGTAGTAAACCGCATCGCTGTCAAGGCTCTTTTTTACGGCGAAGAAGCCGTTACCCTGGATGGCCAAGTCGAGTGCGCGGCCGGTAACCTGAAGCGCCCCCTGGATGAAGACCGTGTCGATGCTGGCGATATTAATCCCGCTTCCTACCTGCAGCGGGGCCACATTGCTCACCCCGGTCGCCGAAGTAGACTTCAGCGTCTGGTAGAGGTTATCCTGAAAGCTGGCCCGCATCGCCTTAAAAGCGGTAGTATTGACGTTCGCAATGTTATTCGCCACCACATCCATCCGGAGCTGGTGGTTCCGCATTCCCGTTACGCCTGCGTATAAAGAACGGAGCATTTTTCTCCCTCCTTAGAATTACGTTCTACGTTCTACGTTCTACGTTCGATGTTCAACGTTTAGGTTCAAGGTTCAACGCTGGAGATACGTTTTCTTAGTCCCGACTCCTGAATACTGACTGCTGACTTTGGGTTGCTTCCGTCAGTCCGCAACCCGCAGGCCCCCTTTACGGACCGGCCTGATATTACTTAACGATCACCGCGCCGTCGATATTGGTGAAGACCTGCCCCTCTTCCCGCGTGACTGCCGTAACCACGGTCCGGTTTGTCGTGCTCGCGATCAACGAAAGGTCACCGTAGAGGAGCAGCACATCCCGCGTCCCCTTGGCCGCCGCAGCCTCCATCGCACGCCCGAGACGCACCAGGTCATCGGTGGTGAGGTTAATGTTTCTTTCCCGCAGGCGCCGCTCGGCATGCGCGGAGAGTCGTAAGCCGGCCGGTTGCGCGAGCTTCTCCGCGAGGACCGCCTGAAATTTTCCTGCCGGGCCCCGGGCGCCTGCTACCTGCCCGGAGGTCACCGCAGATTGATTCTCGATCCTGCTGACCATCACCTAACCTCCACCAGGTTAGCCACGTCGTACTGGTTGCCACCGACCACCAACAACACCTTGTCTCCGTTGACCACAACCTTTTCCACAGTACCACTCACCCTCTCACCGCTGCTTTCCACAACCACTTCGCGACCGATTACTGCCGCCGCTTGCGTAAGCGCCTCCAACCGGTAGAGGGACTCCATCCGCGTGCTCAGATTCAGCAACTGCTCCAGAAGGGCTATCTGCGACATTTCTGTGACGAAGGCTCCCGGATCCTGCGGGGCAAAAGGATCGGGGTGGCTCAGCTGGGCGACGAGAATCTTTAAAAAGGTATCTTTGCTCAGTCCCCCAGGAGCCGCTCTCCCCGCTTCCTTCTGTAAAGAACCGTTAATTGCCTCAAGCCCTACCGGCACGGATTTCACCTCCTTCTATATCAGGTAGTTAACGCCTTCCGGAACCACTGGCGGCTCCGCCTTTGGGGTCAGGTTGCCGGCGGCAAAAGCTACACCGCCGCTACTCCTGGGCGCCCCTTGGGATTCGCCCCCGCTGGATTCCTGGCTGAGAGAAACGTAAGCTTCGCCCAGATTGATACCTATCCGGCCAAGCTCGGCCCTCAGCCCATCAAGGCTGGCTACCAGAACCTCTTTTACGGCAACGTCTGCGGCCACGAAGTGCACCTTGAGCTTTTCGTCAGCAAAACTCAGCTTTACTGCCAGCTGGCCCAGGTGCGGTGGATCAAGCTGAAGGTCCAGCCGGACGGTGCCGCCGTGATCCCGCAGAAGAGTGACCTGCCGGGCAATCTCACGCACGAGCTGCCCCGGCAACGCCGCAAGCGGCAGGCGTTCTCCTGCGGATAGATGCTCGCGCTCGGTTCCAAGCAGGGCTTGCGCTCCGCACGAATCTGCACCGGCGTCCGGTGCGTTTAGTCCCGGTAGCTCGGGCCTTTTCACCCCGGTCGCACCGGGCAGCTGTTCCTGCACTTTTAACCCTTCCGGATTTCCGCCTTGCACCTTTGGCGCAACCGGCTCGCATACCTGCCCTGTATCCGCTACCGGCCCGGAACCCGGCGGGATAGGTGATGGTAAAGTGCCGTGCGGCGGCTGCGTCGCAGGCGAAACTGTGAAGGCCAGCCTGCTTGTCCCTCCCGCCTTTAGCCGGGGATAAACCGGACGTAACCAGAGGTCTGCCCGGGAGTTACTCGCGACTGGGCCGGACAAAGATCCGGTTACAGGGGGACCTTCGCCCGGCGATAGCTCCGGCTGCGCGACCGCCTTCTCCGGAAAAACAGGAGCAACCACAGATAGGTTCTCACCTGCCGGACGCGCGGTCTCACCCGCTGCTTGGCCTTGGACCACCGCCGCCAAACGGGCAATCTCGTCCGGCACCCGGGACAGCACTGCCGGAGGTTCGGGCAATCCGGCAGCCGCACCGGTTTCTGCAGCAACGTTTACGCCTTTTGCGACAGAGAGTTCTTCTGCCGCACCGGTGGTGTTTAACGACCGGGAAGTGGCCGCAAGTACCGTCTGGGGAACGGGTTCCGGCCCGGCACTGTCACCGCCCAGTTGAGCTGGCCCACAGCAGCCACGGTGGTCGGGCAAAAGCTCCATTCCGACACCGGCACTCTCCAGCGCTACCGGCCGACCATCCTGCGGAAACACCGGCACACCCTCGACAGGCGTACTTGCACCAGGTAGCTGCGGCACACCCTGGCTAAAGAGCAAATAGGGTAGATTCCAGGATGGCCCTTCGCCTCCGGCTACCGGCTGAGCCTCCTCGCCCCCTGTCCCGGGCATTGGGACCGAATCCACCAAGGCACTGGCCTCCGGCGGCGCCGGGACGACCCCAGATACGAGGGATAGCCAAACTTGCTCGAGATTCCTTAGAACGGCGGCCTCAGAATCAAGCCCGGCAGCATGCGCATTGCCCAGCTTAACCCTGAAACGTTCGGCCAACCCTGCTCCAGAGGCGGTATTTCCCTCCGGCGTCGAACTCCCGGCCGGCAATACTCCCGCGAGTTGCTCATTTGCACCGAGCAGACCGGCGAGAAGACCAGCGAAATCACCGTCTGCCGCGCCCGGCACCGGTTTTTCCGCCCTATCCGTTTGGCCACCACAGACGAGTGTCGCAACTACTGACGCCAACCCTTGCATACCGGTTCACCTCCCTTCTGCGATAATATAAGGCCAAAGCTGCGCTTCCTGCGGTTCACCCCCTCTCTCACGTCAGGTGTGTGACTTCTCCCGGTTCTGGAAAGCGAGCTGGGATAGCTCGTCGTACTGACGCCGCTCCTTATAACCTTCCTCCGCTAAGAAGGCAGCGTAGCGCCGCTCCTTCACCTTTTCCACGGTAAGCCGTTCCTGCCGGGCCGAAAGAACGGCGGCCCGGCACTCGTCCACCTGCGCTATGGCTTCCTTAAGCTTCGCCGCTTCCGCTTTCAACCGTTCGCGCAAGAGCTGCCGGTAAACCGCCCACTGTTGAAGCTCCGCAAGGGTTCTCCCGCTGCCCTCCAAGCTCGCCTGGTATTCCGCCGCACAGGATTTGTACGCGGTTTCTTTTTCCTCAAGGCGACGCTGGGCCTCGGCAAGGGTCTGGATGTATCGTTCTTCTTTCACCGCGCGGTACTTGAGGACCGGCTCCAGGCGGAAATTGAACCGTCCCACGGGCTACTACCCCCTTTCGATGCTAAGCAAGCGTTCCACAGCCTCGTCGTAAGCGGTATACTCGTCTGGCCCCTGCCGCAGGAAGCCGTTAATCTGGTCGTGAACCGCGATGGCCCGGTCGATGGTCGGGTTGGAGCCGGCAACATAAGCCCCGATGTTAATCAAATCCTCAGCCTGCCGGTAGGCAGCCATCAACTCCCGCTGGCGCCCGGCAGCCTGCCGGTGCTCCGGAGTCACCACGCTCGGCATCAACCGGCTAACGCTCGCCAGCACATCGATTGCCGGATAGTGGTTGGCGACCGCTAATTCGCGCTTGAGAACGATATGCCCGTCCACAATACTCCGGACCGCGTCAGCCACTGGTTCGTTCATATCGTCGCCCTCCACCAGCACCGTGTAGAACCCGGTAATCGACCCGGACTCACTGTTACCCGCCCGTTCCAAGAGGCGGGGCAGAAGGGCAAAGACCGAGGGCGGGTAACCCCGTGTCGTCGGGGGCTCGCCAACCGCAAGCCCTACCTCGCGCTGGGCTAACGCAAACCGGGTCACCGAGTCCATCAGGAGCAAGACATCCCGCCCGGTATCGCGGAAGTATTCGGCAATCGTCGTGGCGACAAAGGCCGCCCTGAGCCGCAAGAGTGCGGGCTCATCCGAAGTCGCCACCACCACCACCGATTTCTGCAATCCTTCCGGCCCCAGGTCCTTCTCGATAAACTCGAGAACCTCGCGCCCGCGCTCGCCCACCAGCGCAATCACGTTCACATCCGCACTCCCGAACCGGGCGATCATCCCTAACAACACACTTTTCCCGACCCCGCTGCCGGCAAAGATCCCGAGGCGCTGCCCGCGCCCGCACGTAATGAAGCCGTCGATCGCCCGCACGCCGGTAGCAAAGACCCGGTCGATACGCCGCCGGGCCAGGGGCGAAGGCGGACGGTTGTTAACCGGCATCGGGATGCCCCGGGGCAGGGAACGCCCGTCAATCGGTTCGCCCAGGCCGTTCAAAATCCGGCCTAACAGGTGTTCGCCGACACGCACGGTGAAAGCCCGCCGGCGCGGTTCGACCCGGCAACCGGGGCAGACCCCGGTAAGCTCCCCGTAAGGCATGAGGAGAACCACATCCTCCCGGAAACCAACCACTTCGGCCACAATCGGCTGGCTCCCCGGAACGTCAACCATGCAGACCTCACCGACAAAAGGCTTGAAGCCTTTCACCTCAAGCGTCAGGCCCACCACCTTAGTCACCACGCCAATCTGCCGCAAAAGGCTCGCCTGCTGGACTCTTTGCCGGTACACCGCCAGGTTGACCATCCTTTTCTACCCCTTGAGCTCCTCTAACAGCATCGCCCACCGCGACGCTAGCGTAGCGTCAACCACTCCCTCACCGGTATCGACAATGCAGCCGCCCCGCTCTACCCTGAGATCCGGGAGAATCCGTAATACGGCATTGTCCGGTAATAGGGCCTCAAACTGCTGGCGCGCCTGCTGGCAAATGGCAAGGTCGTCAGGATGGACCAGCACCAAAACGTGCGGCCGGTCGCGCACCAGCGTCAGCGCCTCTTTCGTAATCGCCAGGACTACCTCCTGGTTCGTTTTGAGCTCCACCGCCACTATCCGCCTGGCGATCTCCTGAGCGAGTTCGAGGATTTCTTTTTCTAGCCGGTTAATTGTTGCCGTTCGTTCGGCTTCGGCCGCCGCTAAAACCGCGCGCGCCCTTTCCATCACTTCCCGCGCGCTTTCCTCCCCGCGCGCCACGCCGTCCCGAAAACCCGCTTCAAATCCCTCTCGATACGCCTGTTCCCGGATCCTGGCCGCCTCTTCCCTTGCCGCCGCAACAATCCGCGCCGCAGCATCAGCCGCACTGGCCCTATCCTCTCCCGCCCTTGTCTCTTGGGAGCCTGGGTTCCCGGCCGCCGCGACTTTAAGCTCACGCAGCGCTAAACGCCGGTAAGCACTACCGTCCAGGGTAACCCCCTTCAAAACCCGCCGGCTATAAGATGAGGGCATCCTCGCCACCCCGCGCGATCACGATTTCGCCACTATCCTCAAGCGCCCGGATTACTTTTACGATCTTCTGCTGCGCTTCTTCCACCTGCTTCAACCGCACCGGGCCCATAAAGTCGAGCTCGTCCTTGAGCATTTTTGCCGCGCGCTGGGACATGTTCTTAAAGATCCGGTTCTTAACCTCTTCCGTAGCCCCTCGGAGCGCCACCGCCAGGTCTTTGGTGTTGACCTCCCGCAAAACCCGCTGGATGGAGACATCGTCGAGTTTCACGATATCCTCAAACATGAACATCCGCTTCCGCACCTCATCCGCGAGGGCCGGATCCTCATTTTCAAGACTCTCTAAGATGCTCTTTTCCGTAGCCCGGTCAACCATGTTGAGAATGCCAACCAGGGACTCGATGCCCCCGGCCTGGGTTTGCTCCACAGAAACCACGGTCATCATCTTGTGTTCTAAGACCCGCTGAATCTCGTGCACAATCTCCGGGGAGGTCCGCTCCATCGTCGCGATCCGCTTCACGATGTCTACCTGCATTTCTTGCGGCAGCGACGACAGGATCGCTCCCGCCTGTGAAGGCTCAAGGTACGAAAGCACGAGCGCAATGGTCTGCGGGTGCTCATCCCGCAGAAAACTAAGCAGGTGTTTCGGGTCGGTCTTCCGGAGACTGGCAAAAGGAATGATCGCCGCGCTCTGCGTCAAACGCCGGATTATCTCCTCCGCCTTCTGCGGCCCCACCACCTTCTCCAAAATTTCCCGGGCGTTCTTAACGCCACCCTGAATCAGTTGCGCCCGGACCTGCTTAAGCTCGAGAAACTCATCGAGTACGGAATCCCTTACTTCTGGCGGCACCCGACCCAAATTAGAGATGGTGTAAGTGAGGCGCTCGATCTCCGACTCTGGGAAATGCTGCTTCAAAACCTTTGCCGACAAATCCGCACCGAGGGTCAGGAGCAAGACCGCTGCTTTCTGCCGTCCTTTCAATTTCGGCTGCGCCACTTGAACCCACCCCTTGTGATGTCGAAGCTTACTCTTCGGAGAGCCAGATCCGAATCACGTCCGCTACCTCTTCAGGGTGCTTCTGCGCGGTTTCTTTGATCTGGATAAAGCGCTCGTCCGTTTTAGGAGGCGGCGACATCCCTACCTGAACCGGGATAACTTCTTCAATAAGCGGCGTTTCGGGCTTCAAATTCCGCAGCCACCGCATAAGGAGCAGGAAAAAGAGCAGCACCGCAAGGCCGATAGCCCCTTGCTTTATCAGGGTCATAATCTGCTGCTGCCGGGCTTCCTTCTTCGCCTTCGCCTCCGCCGCCGCCATTTCCGCCTCTAATTTCTTCTGGTAGCTCTTATCAAACGCGATACTCGCCACCTGGATCTGGTCACCGCGTGCAGGATCATAACCGATCGCGTTCGCCACCACATCCTGGATGCGCTGGATAGCGGCGTTATTCAGGCTGCCGTCCACTACCACCGAAGTAGTAAGCCGCCGCAACCGCCCGGGGACCTCGATCACCTTCTCTTCGCGCTGTCCTACCTGGTAGTTGCGCGTCAGCTCTTGTTTTGTGTAGCCTTGGTTACCGGTGTTCCCCGAGGGGTAAGTGGGCACAAGGTTAGAGCTCGTTCCCGGAACACCGGCAGCAATGCCGGAGCCGTTCTGTTCGGTAACGGTATGTTCGCTTACTACCGCTGGGTTGCCGTAGGCGATGGTGGTCACCGTTTCCCGCTGGCTGAAATCAAAATCGGCATTGACCACTGCCACTGCTTTATCAGGCCCCAGAACCTTCGCCAGCATCGCCGTAACCCGCTTTTCAAGCTCTCGCTCGTAGGCCCGCTCGAGTTCCTGCTGGTTCTTAAGCACCCGGGATTGCGCGCTACTTGCCATGTCCTCGGTCAGGACATTACCCGCCATATCGATGACGTGGACGTCTTCCGGCTTCAACCCCTCAACCGCGCCACAAACAAGGGCCACGATCCCCTCTACCTCTTCCGGCTTCAAATGAGCCAAGGGTTTAAGTTTGAGCGCCACCGAAGCGGAAGGCTTCTGTTGTTCCTCGACAAAGACACTCTTCTGGGGAATTACAAGGTGAACCCGGGCCTGTTCAACTTCGGCAAACTGAACAATCGTCCGCCGTAATTCCTCCTGGAGGGCCCGCTGGTAATTCACCTGTTGCTCAAAATCGGTAATACCTAACTTCGTCTTGTCAAAGAGCTCGAAACCTAAGCCCCCCCCGACAAGGCGCCGGTAGCGGCCAAATTCGCCCGAATCTTGTAAACCTCTTTTTTCGGCACCAGCACAGTGCTCCCGCCATCAGTTAGGCGGTAAGGCACCTTCATCCCGTCTAACTTCTGAATGATGGCCCCGGCGTCTTCCGGACGCAAACCGGTGAAAAGCGGCGTGTAATTGAGCTGGGTCAAAACGGCGCTAAGGTAAAAAACCGCTGCCACAAAAGCGACAGCAGCCAAGACGACAGCAGCTTTTTGCGTCGCGCTCAAAGCCTGCCAGCGATTTTTAAGCTGGGCCAGCAGGTCACGCGGATTCACTGCACAGCACCTACCCCGTCGGACATTGATCAACCATCATATCTATTGAACGAATTCAGGTGCTAAATCTGCATCCGGGAGATTTCCTGGTAAGCCTCGATGATCTTATTACGTACCTGTACGGCCAGTTCAAGCATCAAGCGTGCTTCCTCGGTGGCCAGCACCACCTGGTGGACGTCCTGCACCTCTCCGGTGAGAAAACCCTTAATCGCCTTATCCGCGTTTCCTTGCGCCTCGTTCACTTCGTTAAGCATCCGGTTCAACAGCTCGCCAAACGAGCCGCTGCCCGTCCTTTCGGCTTGCGCCTCCGGAGCTACCGGTAACGCCCCCACGCGGGTTATCTCCACCCTCGCACCTCCTCCGAAAATCGTTCAACCTTATACTGAGAGACCTTTAGGGTCCGTTCAACGTTCTGCGTTCATTGAATCATTTTCATTCCCGGTGGCGACAATGAAATCGTCGTGAGCGACTCCTTAAAAAATTAACTAAAGGCTATTAACGTTTAACCACGGCCTATCTCGAGGGCGCGCTGGGCAATATCCTTTGCCGCTTCAAATACGGTAGCGTTTGCCTCGTAAGCCCGGGTTGCGCCAATCATATCCACCATTTCGTTCGCCACGTTAATGTTCGGATAGTGCACATAACCCTGCGCGTCGGCGTCCGGATGCGAGGGATCGTGAACAAGCAGAGGCGGACTCGTATCCCGCAGGATCGCCGTAACCGCAACCCCCGCACCCTTAAAGCCGGTGGCGGCAGCTTCGAGCCGCTGCGCGAAAACCGGAACTTGGCGCCGGTAGGGGCCTCCTTCCGCCGTCCGTGTCGTGTGGACGTTAGCGATGTTATTGGCGATAAGGTCAAGCCGCAACCGCTCGGCAGTCAGGCCCGAACCGCTGATCGCAAAGCTATCAAAAAGCCGCACGCCGCTTCACCTACCTTCCACCGGAAATGACGTACCGGAGCGAACTGAACTTGCCGCTAATAAACCTGACCGCCGCCTGATAAGTGAGGTTATTGGTCACCAGGTTAATCATCTCTTCCTCCACGTCCACGTTATTACCATCGGTTCGCTGGGTGGTGGTGGTAACCCGCTCCACCCGGGGTGCAACTGAAGATAGCGAACCTGAACCGATGTGGCGCGGGTCCGTGGTTTTAAGGGCGAGAGGTTCGCCGCCCAAGACCTGCCGGAGTGCAGCCTCAAACTCTACCGTGCCTTTCTTGAAGCCCGGCGTGTCCGCGTTGGCGATGTTATCCGCAATAACGCGCTGCCGCAGGGCGGCGGCGTCGAGCGTTTTGGCGAGGGCCACCTTGACCGGATCGTTAAAGATGCTCACGCAGGGCACCCCCATCAGCCGCTACCCAAACCACTTTTCGAAGGGTTGGGTTTCGACATATTTTGATTATTTTCTCTATATTATACAACACTTCCTCCAATTCCTGCATAGACAGAAAAATTTTTGTCGAAAAATAAACCGTGACCAGAAATGGCCCTTTCCGGTCACGGAGGATATATTCTGCCACAAGAGGAAGCTGAAGCTATATCTTCTTGAGTTTTTTCATGATGCGGTAGGTCAGCGTAATCGCTTCCGCCCGCGTCAGATTGCCGCCGGGATCAAAAACGAGCTTTTTACTCTTCGGGTCCGCGCTCGGCTTCCCCACAATCAGCTTTGCCTGGTGTGCCGCCAGGACGGAAGCAGCCGCCCACGGCGCTATCTGGTCGGCATCCTCAAAGATTCTGCTAAGTTCCACCCGTACCTTTTCCTCATCATTCATAAGCCGCAGGTTCGCGACCCGGGATAAAATCACCGCTGCCTCCTGCCGCGTAAGCTTGTTCTGGGGCCTAAAGGTCTTGTCGCTATAACCGGTGATTATGCCATTCCGGGCGGCGGTCTCCACGTACTGCACCGGCAGGTGGTTGGCGTCGAAAATGTACACTCCGCCACTAACGCTACTATAGCCCGAACCGAAGTAAGCACTATCGATATCTGCCGGTCGGGCCTGGTAAAACCTTACGGTTCCAAAGGTATCCGTAAATACCTGTTCGCTTTCGCTTGCCGGTGCCTTCGTCAAGGGGTAGCCTAAACCCCTGACAAGCATGGTAGCGAACTCAAGCCGGTTCACGTCTGTAGCCAGCCCGAAGTAATTATCCGTCCGTCCAAGCGGAAGCACCTCCACCAAACCTTTGGCCCAGAGCGGCAGGACACAGGCAGAGGACCAACCGTAAGTCGGATCGTTGAAATCTTCAAAAAAGCGCTGCGCCAAGAAAACGGCGTAGTAGCCGACCCCGTTGCCGCTGAACTGAAAGGGCGCCGTAATCGTGCTGTTCTTGCTGTTCGTAACCCCGCCTAAAATGATGTTTCCCGCCGCCGCGTCCCATTGGTAAATACCGCTCGAAACGGTAACCGTGGGAGAGTACCAGATGGCCAACTGGTCTGCCACTGCGGGGTTGACGCTTGAATCGTAGGTCAGGGTAAGCTGCCCAGGATAAAGCAGGTAGGCGCCCTGCGCCACGGAAATCCGGTAGATGTTGCTCACCAGGATGTAACTCCGGGGGTCAAGGCTCCCTCCCCCGGCCAGATAGACCGTGAAAGCGACGCTTTGATCGCTGACCGGAAGCCTGTACTGGTCAACCAGCGTATTGTTCTTCGGATAGCTCAGCACGAGCATCCCGTTAAAAGCACTGATTTTGCCCGTTGCCGGCAGGGTGCTTACCGAGTACGAAGTTCCCGAAGTTACCGGTGCCGCAGTAGCCCCAAACGCTGCCGGCACGAAGAATAGGAGGAGCAGAATCACTACCACTAGACAGAGTGCTTTCGCAGCGCCGCGCAAAACAACCACCCTTTCGTGCATTGGTCTCAAATAACCCATAATTTTAATCGGCGCAAAAGCAACCGGCCTTGATATCTTGGTTACGGCCTTTCGCCAAATTCCGACCGGAGGTCTGGCATTTAGGGGCCATTTAGCCCCCCGGCACCAGGACCTTTTTCCCATTTCCATTCTTAACCCCCAGAAAAATGTGCCGAAGGACTTACTAAAGAAATAGAAGGCAGGAAAGGAGGGACGAGAGCTCCGCGGCGAATCTGCAAACCTTCGCATCGGTGTGCCAACAGATTGATGCGCGGCGCAGTTAGCATTATTTGAGAGAGGAGGCAGTCACTTATGCGCAAAACAGTAATGATTGCCGTTGCCGTAGCGGTTCTCACGCTTACTTACGCCATCCTTGCTTGGGCCGGCCCAACCGGGAATAGCTGTTCAAGTTCGACCTGCGATTGTACCTACCAGGATAGTACTTGCACCGGCGTCTACCAGAACCAAGATAAAGGTGGCGTTGGCGAAGACGTCTACGAAGATGAAGATAACGACGTGAAGGAAATCCGTACCGAGATGAAAGCGAAGGTTAAAAACAAAGGTGAAGCCAGGCTGCTGCGCGAAAAGATCCGCGCCAGGGTTAAAAACCCGGCTGCCCGGCTTGCCCTCTGGGAAGAGTTGAAGGCAATGTGTGCAGACGAAGAGGAAGCTGCCGCGACCGTAGCCGAGATGATCTACGATAACCCGCAGGATAAAGAAGCTTACAAGGAGTTTGCCAAGCTCTGGCGGAAACGGCACAAAGAGCAGGTCCTCGTCTTCGCCTCCGGTCAGAAGCTGACCTTCGACGTGCCGCCCCAAATTGTCCGGGCGCGGACGCTGATGCCCATCCGGGCGGTTGCCGAAAAGCTTGGCGCAGACGTCAACTGGGACCCGAAAACGCGCACCATAACCATCAGGAAGGGTGAAAAAGTCATCGTTCTCGTGGTCAACATGCCGCAGGCTAAGGTAGACGGGAAGGAGGTTAAACTCGACGTCCCGCCCGCCGTTACCAACGGGCGAACCATGGTCCCGCTCCGTTTTGTGATGGAGCATCTCGGCGGGAATGTCACCTGGATCCAGGACGCCCAGACGGTGGTGATCAATTAACGGCGGCGCGTTAACTGCGTCGCCAACAGTGGAGGCCCCGGAACCCCCGGGGCCTCCTTAAAACTATTTGGCGAAGTAGATTAACACCCGCCGCACCGCCCTAATCACGTCTTCCACGTCCGCGTCAGTCATCGCCGGGTAGAGTGGCAGGGTAAGAAGGCGCTTATAGATGGCTTCGGCCTTCGGGCAGGGTGGCCCTTCGTGCAGCGTGCAGACGGTCGGGTCACCGATCCACCCGTAGAGCGGGTGCAGGTAAACAGGGAGGTAGTGGACGCCGACCCTGATCCGCTCCGAAAGCAGGGCCAGGAAAATCTGGCGCCGGTCAGCGTGGAGCCGCTCGAGGTCGAGCTTCAAAACGTAAAACGGCCACGCCGGTACCGTGCCCGGACGTACCTTCAGAGGCTCCACGTACGGCAGGTCGGCAAAAGCCTCGTGGTACCGGGCGGCAATCTCCTGCCGCCGCGCCAAAAAAGTCGCGAGCTTCCCTAACTGTGCCAGCCCCAGAGCCCCCTGAAGCTCCGTCGGCCGGTAATCGTAGCCTAATTCCTGCACCTCGTAGTGCCACGGCCCCTCGCCCGCCAGCACCAGGTCTCTCACATCCCGGACTACCCCCTGATCGGTAAAGAGGCGGAGCCACCGGTAGGCATCTTCATCGTTCGTCACCACCATCCCGCCACTCCCAGCGGTAACAATCCCGTCCTGGTGAAAGCTGAAGGCCGCCGTTACCCCAAAATTCCCCGCCTGCCTCCCGCGGTACACCGCTCCTAACGCCTCGGTTGCATCCTCGATAAGCAACAGGTTATGCTTGCACGCAAGCTCCTGCAACGCTTCTATCGCGCACGGGAAACCCGCAAAGTGGGTAGCGACCACCGCCCGGGTTTTCTCCGTAATGTTCATCTCCACCAGCGCCGGATCAATGGTGAGCGTCTCCGCGTCAACATCGACAAAGACGGGCCGCGCTCCCAAGTACAGAACCGCGCTCCCGGTAGCCGGGGAAGCAAAAGGCGAAAGAATAACCTCATCCTCGCGGCTAATCCCCGCCGCGTAGTAGGCCGCGTGCAGTGCCGCCGTGCCGCTTGATACCGCCACCGCGTACCGCACTCCTAAAAGCTGGGCAAACCGCTCCTCGAACTCCCGCACCCGCGGCCCGGCGGCCAGCCGCCCTTCTCTCAGCACTGCCACCACCGCTTCCACATCGCACTCGTCGAGGTGCGGCCTGCTGAACGGAAGCTGGGTTTCCCGGACCGGCTCCCCGCCGGCAATAGCGGGCAGTCCCGGTTCGGTCACTCCTTCAGTCTTTCCCTGGCGCAAAACAATTCCCCCCGCACCACATCCCGCCAAACAGGCAGTATTTTCCCAAGCCTGGCTAAAATTATATCCTCTCCGCCCTAAAATTTATAGCCCCTTTGCAACGCTTATAGGTGCTCGGCGCAGGGCGCAAAACACGTCTACCCCAGGAATACGCGCTTGGCTTTAGCAAGAAATATGGTATAATTACGGGAAATGATGCGTGAGGAGGTCCAAAGTGGCTCTTAAATGCCCCCAATGCGGGTCCCATAGAATCGTCCCGGTAGGCCAGTATGATAAGTTCATCTACTGGAGCCTTGGCGGTACGGTTGCCGTTGGCGCCGCCGGTTTCTTCCTGCCCCTGCTCTGGTTCCTACTCCCCATCTGGTGGCTCGGCTGCCTCCTCTTTTACGTCAAGCGCCCTTTGGCCGAATGCAACGAATGCCACCACCAGTGGAACCCGCGGAAATAATCCTTTAACCCCCACAAAAGCAACCTCCTCCTGCCGCGATAATTTAACGGCCGGTATAAATTCCCGCACCAAAGCTACCGATATTAATCTTTGAAGGCAAGAGCGCCCTGACGACTTCACGAAGGAGCTTTGGATAAATGATTTCCGTCATCTTGTACGGCCGGAACGATGCGCACGGCTACAACCTCCACAAACGCGCCACCATCAGTCTTAACTGCATCGCCGAAGTGCTGACGCACCCGGAGGATGAAATCATTTTTGTTGACTGCAACACGCCGGACGACCTTCCTACTTTTCCGGAAGCGATTCAGGATATGCTAACGCCGAAGGCAAAATCACTCCTCCGCATCCTCAGGCTACGGCCTTACCTATATGAAAAATACAAGAAAAGGTCGCCCTTGAAAGCGCTTGAGCCACTCGCCAGAAACGTTGCCATTCGCCGTTCCAATCCGGCCAACCGGTGGATCCTTTCTACCAATACCGATATGGTTTTCGTAGTGCGGACCCCCGGGAAATCACTCTCTGATGTAGTTGCCGACCTGCCCGACGGGTTTTACGAACTCCCGCGCTTCGAGGTGCCGGAGGCCTTGTGGGAAACGGTTGACCGCACCAACCCGGCAGCCGTGATCGCGACCTTCGCAAGATGGGGACAGAGTCTCCACCTCAATGAAGCAATCATTTCCCGGCCCGAGCTCCGGTTCGACGCGCCTGGTGATTTCCAGCTCATGTTAAGAGACCAGATTTTTTTGATTCATGGATTCAACGAAGAGATGACGCTGGGGTGGCACGTTGACGCTAACATAGCCAAACGTTTCTACCTCTTGAACGGGGAGATAAAATCACTCGCTGACCATATCTTTGCCTACCACTGCAGCCATACGCGCCACTTCACCTCCCTCCATAACGCCCGCAGCACCCAGAACGACGAAAGGAAATTTTTCTGGGAGGTGACCTCACCTTACGTTCATAGCCAGGCAGAGACGTGGGGCATTCCCCAGGAAGAAATCGAAGAGCTTCGGCTAACCGAGGGCTTCCACACCCGGCTTCCCGCAATTTTGGAGGAATTGCTGCCCGGATTAACTGTGCCCATGACCTCCGATGTCTTTGTCCCCCAGTCTTATAACCACGGGGTGATTTACGACACCTTGCATACGTTTCCCCATCTCTGTAACCACTTGGTCCATATTGCACCAACAACGAATATAGGGTACTTCGGAGGAAATAGCGAGCTCCTGCAACTGATGGAGAAATTCCTTGGGAAGCTTGGTTACCAAGGGCGAGTGCTTGTAGACCAGGAATTAGTTAAAATTGCAATTCCCAAAGAGACGCCTCTGCCTGACCGGCTGCTCCTGGCAGATACCCAAAAAGTAATCGGGGAGGCTGACCTTTTTATTTTCGACACCGGGATGGTCTGTTTTCCGCAATATACCGACGCTAACGGAATTTCTTTCCCCAAGCCCTCCGAAGAAACAGACCGCTTTATAAAACTCCTGAGCGGGGCCTTTCTTACCTGCGTGAACTTAGAGATGGAACGCCTGCTCATTAAAAACGGGCTGCCCCGAAAATTCTTACTGGTCGGCAGCCAACATACCTGGTTTGGACAGCTCACCTTGAAGTACCTTAACATAGCGGTTGCACCCTACGCCACCCATGTCCGGTCTGGTTACGTGCGGGTTTAAGCAAAGTAAACACCAAAATGAAAACCGAAAACCAAAGGAGGTTCCACAATGCACACCCCAAAAACAGCCTTAGTAGCAGGCGCAGGAGGCTTCATCGGGAGCCACCTCGTCAAAAGACTTAAAAAGGAAGGATTCTGGGTCCGCGGGGTTGATCTAAAATACCCGGAGTTCAGTGAAACTGCCGCCGACGACTTTGTCATCGGTGACCTGAGGGATCCATACTTTTGCCGAAGCGTTATTGACATGCGCTTCGACGAAGTGTACCAGTTAGCCGCCGATATGGGCGGGGCAGGCTTTGTGTTCACCGGGGAGAACGACGCCGACATAATGCACAATTCGGCTTTAATAAACCTCAATGTCTTAGACGCCTGTTACAAAAGAAATGTCAAGCGGATCTTCTACTCCTCTTCCGCGTGTATCTATCCCAAACACAACCAGATGGATCCAGAGAACCCAAAGTGCGCGGAAGATTCCGCTTACCCTGCCGCGCCCGACAGTGAATACGGGTGGGAAAAGCTGTTTAGCGAAAGACTTTACCTGAGTTACCACAGAAACTATGGCATGGAAGTCAGAATCGCCAGATACCACAACATCTTCGGTCCCGAAGGAACCTGGCGTGGGGGACGGGAAAAGGCGCCCGCAGCGATCTGCCGCAAGGTGGCAATGGCCCCCGACGGGGGAGAGATCGAGATATGGGGCGACGGCAAACAGACCCGTTCCTTCCTCTATATTGACGAATGCCTCGAGGGGACGATAAAGCTAATGCGGTCTGATTTCACCGGACCAGTTAACATTGGTTCGGAAGAAATGGTTACAATTGACCAGTTAGCCCAAATGATAATCGAAATTTCCGGTAAAAAGCTTTCCATAAAGCATGTTCCCGGGCCTCAAGGCGTGCGGGGCAGGAATTCTGATAACCGGTTAATCAGGGAAAAATTGGGCTGGGCCCCCTCGATGCCTCTGCGTAAAGGACTGGAAATAACCTACGCCTGGATTAAGGAACAGGTCGAAAAGGCCAAACGGTAAAAAGTTTCAAGATCGAGAAAGGAGTGGATCTCCCGTGAAGCTCTCGGTAATTGGTCTCGGTAAACTCGGCGCCTGCACGGCAGCCTGCTTTGCAGCTAAGGGCTTCCCCGTCGTCGGGGTGGATATCAATAAGGCCTCTGTTGAAGCCATTAATCAGGGCCGGGCGCCTCTTTATGAGCCTGGCTTGCAGGAACTGATCGAAGCAGCCAAGGACCGGCTAAAGGCAACTCAAGACTACGAGGAGGCGGTCCGGGAGTCGGAGATAAGCTTCTTGATCGTGCCGACGCCAAGTAGAGAAGACGGACATTTCTCTGACCGGTATCTCCGCGAGGCGCTCGGACAGCTTTCCGCAGCCCTTAAAAAATCGGGAAAGAAGTACCACATATTTGTGATAACCTCTACCGTTTCGCCCGGGACCACAGAAGAGTCCCTCATCCCGCTCATTGAGTCGGCTTCGGGCAAGAAGTTAAACAAAGACTTCGGTGTAGCGTACAACCCCGAGTTTATCGCCTTAGGAAGCGTGATCAGGGACTTTCTAAACCCGGACCTGGTGCTAATCGGTGAGAGCAACCGGTTCGTAGGTGATAAACTCGAAAAGCTTTATAAGGCCGTCTGCGAAAACAAGCCTTACATCGCCCGGATGTCAATCGTCAGCGCAGAAATTACCAAGATCAGCCTAAACTCGTACATAACGATGAAAATCAGCTTCGCCAACACCTTAGCCAACATCTGCGAAAAGATACCCGGAGCAGATATAGACGAGATCACCAGGGCCTTAGGGGCAGACAAACGTATCTCTCCCTACTACCTGAAGGGGGGTCTGAGTTACGGTGGCCCCTGCTTCCCGAGAGACAATCGGGCCTTCGCTGCTTTCGCGGCGAAGTACGGCGTGGACGCCAAGCTCGCCAAGACAACCGACGAGGTGAACCGGTTGCAGGTGAACCACCTCGCAGAGACGGTCTTAAAACAGATCCCGGAAAGCGCAAGGTTGGTGGCGGTGCTCGGGCTCGCCTACAAGCCGAACACCTGCATAACAGAGGAGTCTCCCGCCGTGAGGCTTATCGAAGAGCTTTTGCAACGGGAGGTAGAAGTTATCACCTATGACCCCTTAGCAATGGACAACGCCCGGGGCTACTTCGGTGACCGCATCTCCTATGCCTCGTCGGTGAAGGAGTGTTTCTCCCACTCCTCCGTATGTGTAGTTACCACCCAGGCCGACGAATTCAAGGCTATTGACCGAAGTTACATTGTTCACAACCCAACAATAATCATTGACTGCTGGCGGATACTGGACCCTGCCCGGCTGGGCAAAAAGGTCAAGTACATCGCTGTAGGGAGGGCCTGTGATGGATCTCACCCAGCGGGTTCGCGAATACTGGAACCGGCGCCCCTGCAATATAAAGCACTCGCCTAAACCGGTAGGCACCCGCGAATACTTCGACGAAGTAGAGGCGCGCAAGTATTTCGTGGAACCTCATATCCCTGCCTTTGCCCAGTTTGAGCGGTGGAAGGGCAAGAAAGTGCTTGAGATCGGCTGCGGGATAGGGACCGACGCCATCAACTTCGCCCGCGCAGGGGCCGATCTGTCAGTGGTTGAGCTTTCGGAGAAAAGCCTGGAGATCTGCAAAAAAAGGTTCGAAGTTTACGGGCTAAAGGCTAATTTCTACCTGGGAAACGCCGAAGAACTGAGCAACTTTGTACCTGTTGAACCCTACGACCTGATCTACTCGTTCGGTGTAATCCACCACACCCCGCACCCAGAGCGAGTTTTTGCCGAAATCAAAAAGTACTGTAAGCCGGAAACAGAAATCCGGGTGATGCTTTACGCGAAGTGGAGCTGGAAGGTCTTCTGGATAATCCTCAAGTACGGCAAGGGGGCTTTTTGGAGAGCCGGTGAATTAATCCGTCAATATTCCGAAGCGCAAACAGGCTGTCCGGTAACCTACTGTTACTCCTTTCGCGATATTAGGCGGCTGATGAAAGACTTCGCTATTCTGGAGATGCGCAAAGACCACATCTTCCCTTACAAGATCGACAAGTACGTCAACTACCAGTACGAGTGGGTCTGGTACTTCCGGTGGCTGCCCAGGCCCTTCTTCCGGTGGCTGGAGGGGAAGCTGGGCTGGCATACCCTGGTAGTGGCAAGACCCAAAGAGATTTCCTAAGGAGACCCCAAGTAGGCTAGGGAGAAAAAGCGATGAAAAAGCTTCCCGAAGTTTGCAAGGCCTTAGAATTAAAGCTACCCGTAACAAGCCGGGAACTGTTCGCCGAGTTTAACCTTTTATCCGGACATCCCTGGGAGGAAACTGCCGGGTCCGAGGTAACCACCTATTACCCCTGTTTGTACGGAATCGCCCAGACCGAAAGGCCCCGGCGAATCCTGGAAATAGGCACGGCCTTCGGGATGAGCGCGGCAACCCTCCTCAAGGCTTCCCCTGAGATTGAGCTTTTCGTCTCCTTAGACCTGGGAATTTATGCCGACCAACTCGGTTTTTCTACCAACAATATTGACTTCGCGCGGGAGAAAATACACGACTGGTGCCGCCGGAAGGGGATACCGGTAGAACGGGTTAGATTCTTCCGGGCCAACACCCAGCCGCTAGGAAAGGGCGATAACGAAAACATGGGGGCGGATATCCCGCGGTGGCACCAGATCCCCGAACTCGTCAACCTCTTAAAGGAACACGAGTTCGACCTGATCTTTGTCGACGGCAAACACACGGAGGACGGCCTCTTCAACGATCTCACCACTTTCTGGCCCTTTTTAAAACCCGGCGGCCTGATAGTATGTGACGACCTCCACGATGAAGCCACCTATCAGGGAATATTCCCTTGGGCTGGGGATACCCTCCGGTCCTTCGAGCGTTTCTTAAGAGACCACGAACCAGAGATAGAGGAGTTCTTCATCTGGGACTTCCCGCAGGTGCCGCCTGAAGGCCTTTTAGGACGGAGGCCCTTTGGGTTAATCCGCAAAAAACGGCTCTTAACCCAGTCACCGGAGACCCCTAATTCCGAAGGGCTTGCCCCGCCCGACAGGACCAAGCCGGACAGCACCCAGGAGAAACGCCTCGCCTCCTCCGGACCAGACCCGACAAATAAACCCGTTTTCGCAACGGGCGCAGACCTCAAGCGGCAGCCAGCCTTTCCTGGGGACCAGGTAACCAGAAACGATTCTCGTGCTGTGCAGGAAAACCGTGAAGGAGAGCGCCTTTTTCTCCAAGGCGATGTAGAGGGGGCTTTAAAGGCTTTTACCCGGGCGATTGCGATCGCCCCGAACCTGGCCCCCGCGTATAACAACCTGGGCGTCTGCTACTGGCAGAAAGGAGAATTCGAAAACGCCGTAAACCACTTCCTCAAAGCCCTCGAGCTGGATCCCGACAATGCTGACGCGCTGGCGAACTACATCAAGATCCTGATCAGCCTCAACGAGGTGGAAGGAGCGAAAAAACTTTACTCTAACTATCTAAAAAGAAATCCTGCAGGCGATGAAGAAATCGCCTCGGTCCTAGCAAACTTCACTCCGCCTCCCTGCGTCACCATAGAGCACAAAGAAATGGGGGCTGTTGGTATCCCCGTGGTCTCCGTGAAGAACCTCCACGAAAAGTTAGGGTTTGAAAGGCCGATAAGCTACCCGGTAAGCTCATTCATCAAGCCCCTGGCGGAGTGGAAGATGGAGAGTGACGATGCCCCCACCTTCCGGTACATTTACCGCAATTTCCGCCCCCGGCGGCACCTGGAGTTCGGCACCTGGCAGGGAACCGGCACGGTCTACTGCCTCGAAGAGTGCGACGCAACGGTGTGGACGATCAACCTCCCGTTTGGCGAGGATAAACCTTCTGGCGAAGCGGCTTACGGCTGCGAGGAGGCCGAACTGCCCGCCATCCGCGCTTGGGCGAGAAAACTGGGCCTTCCCGAACAGGGTTCTTACAGGACCGACACCATTGGCTTCATCGGCAGGGTTTACCTACAGAAGGAACTAGGCCACCGGGTCTGCCAGATCTACTGCGACAGCAGGAAATGGGAGATTTCCAACTATCCTCCCGGTTTCTTCGACTCCGCCCTGATTGATGGCGGCCACACAAAAGATGTAGTCATCAACGACACCTTGAAGGCCTTCCAACTGGCGCGCTCGGGCGGCATCATCATGTGGCACGACTTCTGCCCCCCAATATGGAAAGAGTTCGCGACTACGCTCGGGGTCACCGAAGGAGTCCTCGCCATCTGGAAGGAAATCCAGAAGCAGGTGGAGCAGCTTTTCTGGATCTACCCGAGCTTTATCCTCTTGGCGGTAAAAAAGTAAAGGAATTTCTTGCCGCTTTATGCAGGAATTTGGGGCGCAGGATCGAATAAAGTTTAGCAAAATTCTGACTGCGTGCGAAGGGAGGTGGTTCCCTGGAGAGGATTCAACTGCAGAAACCTTACCGACGGCAGAGTCATCCTTACGCGTAATTTACGGAAAGGAGGGATGAGAGATCAAAACAAAAGCTTTTGGGAAAAGCGCCGGCCTCCGGGCGCTGCTGACCTTTCTCCTCTGCTTCCTGTCGCTGGCCACCACCGGCGCGGCGCTGGCCTCCTGGACGATTACGACCGGGACCACCGTGGGCAACGTCACCTACCTGAACACCGTGGCGCTGACCGGCACCTACGACTCGGGCGGTGTCACCGTGGACACTGTCTACGGTGGGGTTTACAACGCCGACGGTACGGGGCCGATTTCGCCACCGGGGGTTCTACAAGACTATCCTGTTACCAACCTCGGCAACAGTGTTTACGGATGGGACCTCGACTTCACGGGAATCACCATCGGCAACTGGGTCTACAGCGTGCAGCTCCAAGCCTACAACAGCGTGACCGGTGTCCGGAGCGACGTCACCACGAAGGTTTTCGTCTACGACACCGTACCGCCGACCCTGCCCAGCAACTACCTCGTCTGCACGCCCTCGGTCGTGGTGAAGGGAATCACGCCTGGAACGATCCTGCTCGCCGTCTACGCGGTTGACTCCTTGAGCCCGGTTCTGAATACTGGCTTTTACCTCACCTCCTACCCCGCCGGGGCCACGGTCACCGACGGGCCGTCCGGCGGCGACGCGGCCACCCCACCCGGCAGTTGGAAGGCCTGGACCATTGACACCACCAACGTGGCGCCAGGCACCTACACCGTCACGGCCCGGGTGTACGACGCCGCGGGCAACTACGCCGAGACGAGCTGCGTCATCAGCGTGCTCAAGTTTGAGATCGGCGACACCGATGCCGACCACGTCTACTATTACCGCTCAACAACGCCCGATACCATCTCCTTCACGGTTTACGGGCTTCCTACCCCTGCCAACTACGACCTCGCCTTCGGCCGGATAGTGCCGGGTAGCGGTTTCACGGTCACGGATGTGATCTACGGCTGTGTAACGAACGGTTGGCGTCTTGCCGGTACCTACAATACGGTAAGCGGGGGCCACGACTTCACGACCTCGCTCCTTACCGACGATGACAACGGCGCCTGGCCGGTGGCCGTCCAAATTTACAAAGACGGCAGCCCCTTCGGCCCGCCCTTCGTCCTCAAGTACGGGAGCCAGCCAAGCGACCTGGTCTTCGCCAACCTTTTACCCTACCCACCCGCGGACCTGATCCCGGCAGGCTGGGCCTACACCAAGTCGCAGCCGCCCTTTAAGGCGCGGCCGGCTTTGGAAACGCCGGGGCTTAACCTCCGGCAGGTCAACGCCAACTCCTCCATCGCCTTTGTGGTCTACCAGCCGCCAACCGCACCGGGTGGGTACCAGGCCATAGGAGAGATCGAGTTCGCGCAGGCGGATCCTACCAACCCCGCGACGGTTATTGATTTGCTTTACGGGGCAACGCCAGAGACAAGGCCGCAGTTCGCTACCATCTTCAAGGCGTTACGCATAGCGCTGCCTCCGGCCGGTTCCCAGACCACCTGGGTCTCCGTCTACACCGACCGGACGGCTCTTCCCGAGGCGCAGGCCTACCTCTCAGATAAGCCGGGTACGCTGAGGCTCTTCAACGTCAACGCCCTGTACCCCAACTGGGTCGCCGACTTCAGCGTCGCCCAGCTTGCTTACCCCATTCCGTTGAGTGAAGCTCTGTTGGACGTGGCGGCCTTCGCCGACAGCGGCGTGTCAACGGCGAGCGCGGTCTACTGGCCTACCGCCGCCTTCGTTTACGGCGAAGCCGGCGGCACCATCAGCCTACCGGTCACGCACTTCAGCAGCTACGCGATCTCGCCCGATGTGGGCCTGAGCGGTCTGAGCGCGAGCGCCGGAAGCTTTACCCCTGCTTTTGACCCGGACGTGACCGCCTATGCGCTGACCGTGGCCAACAGCGTTTACACCACCACGGTCACGCCCACCGTGGCTGCCAAAAACCTAACGATCACGGTCAACGGCCAGCCCGTCGCCGACGGCACGGCCTCCCAGCCGATTGACTTGGACGCTGGTCCGAACACCATCACCATTAGGGTCTCGGGTAAGGGCGGCGCGGAGACTTACACGCTGACCATCACCCGAAAGGGCGTGGTAGTATCGCCGAAAACGGTCGCGGTCTCCGAAGGCGGTCCGGGAGCGACCTACACCCTGAAGCTGGCCACGCAGCCGACCGCCACGGTGACGGTCAACGTTTACGGAGATAGCCAGGTCTCCGTGACGCCAACTTCGCTGACCTTTGACGGTACAAACTACAACCTCCCGCAGACCGTAACGGTAACGGCGGTTGACGACAGGGTGATTGAGGGCAGCCACACCGGCACGGTGACCCACAGCGCAACCAGCGTCGATCCTGACTACAACAACATCCTGATCGCCCCGGTCACCGTGAATATCGCCGACAACGACGTCCCGGGCGGCGCTCCTCCTCCGGCAGTCACCCTGACTCCCGGAACAACCGGCATCCTCTACCCGAACAACCTCCTGCTCACAGCGGTTGGCGGGGTGACTGACGTGACCGTTCCCGAAGCCGCGGTGCAGGCACTCCTCGGAGCGGGCAAGAGCGCGATCGTCCTCGACCTCACCTCCATCGGGACGCCGCTCAACGTGATCCTGTCCCCGGAGGTGACGGGCGCGGTGACCGCCAAGCGCGCCACGCTAACCATCTGGACAAAGTGGGCCGAGCTTACCCTGCCGCCCGGCGCTTTGCCTTCCGGGCACCAGGTGACGGTGAAGATCGGGCCGGCAGATCTCCCGGCGCGCCTCCCTGCAGGCGCAAAGGCTGTCGGTCAGCCGGCGAGCCTGGAGATCGCGACCCCGGAAGGCCCGGCGAAGCTCAACAAGCGGGTGACTCTTGCCCTTCCCTACGAAGCGGCAAAGGTCAGCGACACGGCCGGGCTCTTTGCCTACCGCATCAACGAGGACGGCAGCCTGACCTGCCTGGGCGGCACTGTCGCCGCGGGGAAGGTCGCGGTTGAGCTCTCCCGGCTCAGCAAATACGGGCTGTTCGAATACCGGGCAGGATTCACCGACATCACGGGCCACTGGGCCAAGCGCGACATCCTCTTCGGTGCCGCGCGGGGGATAACGAAAGGGGTCTCCGCCACCAGCTTCGCACCGGAGCGGGCGGTAACCCGCGCCGAGTTCGCCGCGCTGATGCTAAACGCTCTGGGAATCAGCCCAACGAAGCCAGTAGAGCCTACCTTCCGCGACGTAGCACCGGACAAGTGGTACTTCAGCGTGGTAGAAACGGCTTACCAGCAGGGTCTGGTCAGCGGCGTAGGCGCGGGCCGGTTTGACCCAGAGCGGCGGATAACCCGCGAGGAGATGGCGGCACTGCTTCTCCGGGCATTAAAGAAGGCTGGCGTTGACGTGGCTCTGACCACCAGCGAGACGGCCCAACTGCTCGGCCGCTTCACCGACCGGGGCCAGATCGCCCCGTGGGCCGAGAATAGCGTTGCCGCAGCGGTAAAGGCCGGGCTCCTCAGCGGCAATCCCGACGGCAGCTTCGCCCCGCGGGCAGCGACCACCCGGGCCATGGCGATCGTGGTAGCCAAGCGGGTACTCGAGGCCGTCTCCCATTTGGATTAAGATTACCGAAAAGAGAGGCGGGGGTTGTATTAACTCCCGCCTCTTTTTTTCTTGTGCGTCAAGGAAGTCATTTTCATCTCCCAACCGGCGTTGCAACCGCTAAGAAATGGTCAAACGCCTCCCTTACCTCTGGCCGGCGGAGATCCAAGACCTGTTGAAGCAACTCGGAAACCTCGCCGGCAGCCTGCTGGTCTAAACCGATCTGGGCAAGTCTTTCCAGAGTAGGCAGGAAGTAGGAGTTATGAGTCAAACTACCAACGTATCCCGCAAGCGCGCCGGTGAGGTTACCTTTTTCCTTGTAAGCCTCCGCGATAAGAAAAACTGGTTTGTATGTACCCGCGCCAGGATCGCTGTAGTACCACCTGGTGGCCTCACCTTTTTCTGCCGCCGCCAAGAACTCCCGGAGAGCCTCGTCGTAGTCCTTCTGCTTCCAGTAAGCCAAACCGATGAGGTAACTAAGGTCGGCATAACCCGAGTAAAGCTCCTGCGCGTCTCGGAGCACCCCAATCGCTTCTTGGTAACGCTCCTGTTCAATGAGGGCCAAAGAGAGGTTTCGCAGCACCAGCGCTCGGTAAGGCTCCGGTGCTTCCCGGTAGGCCATTTGGAAAGCAACTATCGCCTCCTGCCACCTGCCTATTGCCGCAGCATCCACCGCTAAAAGATGGTGGAGGTGGTAGGCGGGCAACTTCCGGCTCCACCCGGCGAACATTCTCTCCCGGCGCTTTTGGGCCAAAGAAAGAGGCCGAAGGACCCGCACGGGCGCCCACCGCCCCTCGTAAGAAAGGGGCAATTCATCCACCGCACCCAACTCCCGGATCGCCCGCCCGCGGAAAAACCGGCAAGAAGGAAATATAAACTGTTCTAAACCCCAGGCATCAAAAGACACTGCCTCCAAGAAGACTATCCTTTCTTCAGGGCTGAAAAAGGCCTCTTGGAAAGCCTGCTGGTCTTCGAGAAGTAAAGTTTCCCCCTCCGCCATCAACAACAGCCGGCCCTCCGGATCTACACTGCCAATTTGCTCGGGAGCCAAAAATTGGGGCACAACCGCAGCGCCTAAGTAAGACCTGAGATTAGCCCGTGTTTCCTCTGCCAATCCAGCGTTTGGGGAAGTGGTATAAAGACAAACGTCAAGGGAAAAGGAGGTAATCGTGTGCCGCCGCCTTTTAGACCGCAAATTCTCAAGCCGCTCCTTTAAAAGCCGGGCAGCTTCCGCCCAGGAAGACTGGGGGGTCTTCAGCTCCAACACCGGGCAGGCATATTCGCCGTTCTTGCCAGCAGCGGTCACGGCCACTAACCGAAAGAGGGGCGTTTCGGATAACCCCACACTCTCCCCTTCCCAACAGAGGTAAAAGTCAGGATCCTGAGGCACATCTTTCTCCAACTTTTCGAACAGATCGAAAGACTCTTCCTCCCCCTGCAAATACCAGTCCCGCGGCCCCCGGTGCAAAATACCCAGGGTTATCCCTTCATCCAAGAGGGCCACCGCAAGCTTACGGTTAAACTCCGCCCTCTGGGTAGAGGTAAAAAACTCCCCTACGAAAACCACTTCTAAGGCTCCCTCCGACCTTGGCCGCCCCTCGAAAACAGTCAATGCCATTTACTTACTTCACCCCAAAACACTGGTATATTTTGTGAGCTCCTGCAACGCAGCCTGAGCCGCCCTTTCCCAAGTCCACTTCTCCGCCACCTCTTCGCGGGCTCTTTGCCCTTTCCGCCGCGCTTCTTCGCGCTCTTCAAAAACATAGCGCATAAGTTTACGTAGATGTTCCACGCTGGGTTTGGCCCACCGATGGCCACGGCAAAGAGGCACATCCACACCGTCTGGCACTTCTTCCAAGCCCTCAATCTCAATGAGGAAGCTGTTCTCCTCCGTCATAAACTCCAAGTTACCGCCCCACTTAGTCCCAATAGTTGGTAAGCCACAGGCCATCGCCTCAAGGTAGGGCTGGCCCCAGGCCTCCCCCCGCGAAGGGAGGACAAAAGCATCGCAGGCGGTGTAAAGCCCGGGCATCCGGTTTGTTTCGATAGACTCCTTCAACAGAATGATCTCCGGAATCCTGTCCAAGCGGAGCCCTAAGCGCTGCCGAATGAAAGAAGCAAGTTGCATCTCAATCGTTCCTAACCGGCGGTGGTCTGGTTTCCAAACCCTAAGCAAAAGCGCTACATCCTCACCCTCCTTGAATTCTGTAAGGTAGGCCGTGAGCAAGATATCCCAGCCCTTTCGGTCTTGGAAATCAAAGTTGGCGAGGAAAACAAAACCCTTCCCGCAACGGAGGTCGAGTGGTTCTGCTTTGGGGTTGAAAAGTTCTGGGTCAACGCCTCTCGGCACTACCCGGAGTCTCGCCCGGTCCACTCCGGAAGCGTTGAAGGTTTCAACGTTGAAGCGAGAAGGAACCCAGATCTCGTCTAGGCGATTAAGCCCCTTTACCCATTCTGGGTTGAGAGGGACGAGATCAAACATTGTGCGTCCAATATTGATAGCTCCTTGGGTCTTACCGCGAAAAGCTTTATCGTCGAAAGAGAATACCGGAAGGTGGTGAACGACGATGGTCTCCCTGGAAGAGAAGAGAGGTTCCGAACGTTTTAACTCCCACGGTCCTTCCGGGTTAAAAATTCCCTTAGCGCCTTTCTTAACGCCTTCAGGAATTATCCTAACTGTAAACCACGGACTTCGGTTTAGGACAGAGATAAAGCGGCGGGCCTCCTCTCCAGAATCACTCGCTTCGTAGACCCAACCCCGCCAAACAACCTCCTTTCGGGAAACAGCAACCTCCTGCTTCCGTCCCACCACAATAACGTCCAACCCGCCAGAACTTTCCACAACGCCGCTCTTTAGAATGTCGAACCGGAGCGTACGGAGGATAACCTCGAGAAGCAGCGGCGGATAAGGACGGACGTGGGTAATATCCAGCCAGAAATTATGTGCTTGCACCTCCGGTCGCGAAAAATTGGGCGTCTGAATCGCGATGATTCCTCTGCCTTTCAAAGCCCGCGCGCAGTAATAAAGCAGCTTAACTGCCTCCGGCCCAGAAAAGTGCTCAATGATATGGCCGAGCATGACGCCGTCGTAAACCCCGCGGTGCTGCCTCAAGAAATCTAGCGCCGAAGCCACCTGAGCCCGCAAGCCTTTGGCGCGCGCTTTTTCCACCACTACTGGGTCAAGATCAATCCCTTCTCCCTCGACCCCTGCTTCCCGCAACATTTCTAGGAAGACTCCTTCACCGCAACCGACGTCCAGAACTCGGCTACAATCCCGGAAAAAAGGCAAAATTTCTTCCTTTACCTGGCGAGAAAACTCCGGGGCCGCCTCGAAAGCGTGGCTCACAGCGGCAGTTATTCTCCCCAATTCGCCCTCTTCTTCCGCAAGCGAAAAGTCTGGCTCTCCTCCCTGGTCATCCCTGGGAGCACCTTCGGATACAGGAAGCGCCCGCACCAGTCGCGTTACTTGGGACCGGTACCAACCATCCTCCCAAATGTCAAACTCCCTGGAGGAAACTGCCTTAACCAGCCTCAGGTTCTCCTGGACACTGGCGGCCTTGGAATCAAGCTGCAGGGCACTCTCATAAGCGATCTGCGCCGAACCGTAGTCGCCAAGACCCGCAAGGGCGCTACCTAAGGCTACCCAGGCCTCCGCAGAAGAAACCTCTTTTTCTAAATAAGATAATAGGTGCCTTGCCGCTAACGCGAACTCTTGCCGTTCCAAGTAAAGGAGTCCCAGGTTGTAATTAACATCCACATGGTCCGGTGCCGCTACCAGTGCCTGACGAAAAAGCTCTAATGCTTTCCCTTTATCGCCGATCGCGTAGGCTTGAAAGCCTTGTTCGAGCAACTCTTCAAGGTTATTTCCCTCAGCCTGAAGCATCTTAAGCCCCCTCCCTCTTTCCCCCATAAGCTCAGTAAAACGAGCCTTCGCCTTCTCCGCTGCCTTATTCCAGGTCAGCTTCTGGGAAACCGCCACGGCTGCCCGCTGTCCCAAGGCGCGGGCTTCAGCCGGATTTTCGTAAACCCACCGCATAAGGTATGCCAGATGTTCTACATCCGGCTCCGCCCAGCAAGGGTACCCTACCGTTTCAAAGTCTCCCACCCTTTTTCTTGGATCCCGCACAACCGAGGCGCTAACCAGCAATGCGTTCCCGGGATCACAAAAATCAAGACAGGCCCCATAATTCGTAACGATTACCGGCAGGCCACAGGCCATCGCCTCCGCCACCGGCAAGGCAAAGCCTTCGCCCCGGTACGGGTGCACCAGGCAGTCGCAGGCCCGGTAGAGGCCAGCCATCTCCCTTTCCTCAAAAGTCCCGCCTAAATAGAGAACCTCAGGAGCGTTCTCCCGCTCCGTAAGCTCCTTTACCTTTGCTCCTAGGCCCTGACCCCGGTAAAAGGTCTCCGCCCCCAAATCCTTTATAACTAAGCAAACATCATCCTTAGCCGAAAAAAACCTGAGGTAAGCCTGGAGTAAAATATCTACTCCCTTCCGCAGAAGGGTTCCCCCTACAAATAGAAACTTAAACCCCTTCCGCGTGGGAAGGATGACCGGCGTCGCTTGGGGGTGAAAGACCGCCGTATTAACCCCGCACGGAACTACAAACACCTTCTCCGGGTCAACCCCGCTCTGGACGTAACAATCCCGAACAAAGGAAGAAGGGACCCAGATCTCCGCTACCTGGTCAGTTGCCGCAAACCTTGCCCACTCCACCGGCAGTGACCCGTATTCCCAAGGTTGAATCCAGATGAGCCGGCCCTCAGCAGGTTCAAACAAAGGCGGCCAGCGGTGGCGTACCGTAAAGTCCACCCGTGCCGGCCGCAGATTCATCCGCGCCGATAGAAGGGCGAAGCGTGGGTCAACCGTCTCATCGAACTGGTCGGGCTCGTAAGGCTTGATCCCTATCTCCAACTGCTCGTCCCGTAGCAATGCCAGGACGAGCTCCCGGTTCACCAGCGCCAGACTATGGTAAACGAAGAAAGAACCTTCCCAGACAATCCCGCACTTTCCGTTAGGCTGTGGCAAAACCATCCTACCCCCACAAACAGTTGTCGGCCAACAGTCGCCAAGCTTTTAGCGCCTCTTATCGAAAAACCGGGCACCAGAAGCAGCCCCTGTTTTGAGGTAGGCGTGCATCGCCTCCTGCCCCTGGTGTAAGCGCGCTATTTCCTCTCTTAGTTCACCAAGCCAGCCCGTCAGCAGCTCTTGAGCCTGCTTTTCTCTTTCAAAGATCTGTTTCAGAAGAGGGGTAAAGCTCGACCCCCCGTTACCAGGACCGGGTAATACCTGAGCAACCTCCTCCTTTAGTTCCTCTTTTGCACCGATTACCGCCTGCAGCGTTTCCACCGGTGCCCGCCGCTGGATCGCCTCCTTTTGTATTTCAACCAGCTCAAGCCACCGGCCAAGTAAAGTACGAAGTTTCCCGCTACACCCCGCCACGGCATAGTCCTCCCCAGCTCAAACTTCCATCCCTGGAGTATTCGGCGGTGCCGCTTCTCCTGCCCCTACTGTCGCGATCACTTTGGCCCAGACTTCCCGGAGTTCCCGCAAATAACCCTCCACTTCAGCTGCGGGAACGCTGTCTTTCTTAATGTTCGCCTCGATCAGCCGCCGGTTGAAGTAATCGTAAAGCTGGGAGAGGGAATGAGCCACCTCGTATTTCATGTCCAGGGTGCTGACCAACTCCGCAATAATATCCTGGACACGGACGATCAGCTGGTTCGCTTCCTCGTAATCCTTCCTTTTTATGGCGTCAACTGCCCGGGAAAGGAAGTTGATCGCACCGTCGTAAAGCATGAGCAGAAGCCGGCCGGGTGGCGCTGTAATTACCGATGCTTGCAGGTACTGGTCCTGGAACTGTTCTTTTTGCGCAACATAAGGCATCTTCCTAACTCTCCTCCTCCTATGAGCTATTTACTGGAAGTCGAACCTTGCCCGAACTGGGCCGCAAGCCAACTACTTTGGGCGCTCATTTGGGCCAAGGCCTCTTCTAAGGCCGTGAACTGCCGCCAAAGGCTTTCTTCTTTAATACTTAAAAGATTTTCCATCCGTTGCACCTGTTTCTCGATATCGGTAATCTGATTATTTAAAGAATCAGTTTTTGCCGTTAGAAAACCGGTGCCGCTCAAGGTCCATAAGTTCACAGTGCTATCGAGTCTGGTCGCTACTCCGTCATAGTTGTTAGCCGCCGAAGCGCCGAATAGAAGGGCTACCTTGTCCGGGTTGACTTTCAATGCCGTAGTGAGCTTGTCTTCGTTCACCGTTAGGGTAGCTTCCTTACCCGAAGTGGTTATGCCAATAAGGTTTAGGGCATTAAGAGTGGGATCGGCAGTGCTAATGATTTCCGACACCTTGCGCCGCAACTGGTTTTCCAAGTCGGTAAGCGCCCGATCCCCCTGAAGTACCCCCGCGGTTTTGGTCTCCGCATCATAAGCCAGCTTTGTAGCGATATCCTCCATCAGAGCGTTGTAGCTATCCACGAAGGCCTTAATTTTTTTAACCGCGGTCTGGGTGTCGTTCTTCACCTCCAAAGTGACCGCCGCAGTCGAGGTTCCCTTAAGCGTCAAGGTAACCCCACTGATCACATCGGCGATAGTGTTGGTACTTCTGGTGATGCTCAGGCCGTTCACTGTAAATGCCGCATCCTGCGCCGCTACCAGCTGGTTCTTGATCGCCCCGGTAGTATCGAGGATCCCGAGCGATTTCAAAACCCCGGTGGTGGCGTCATCCACAAAATCAATCGTGCTCGCGGCACCGGTGGTGTTGCTGGTAATCACCAAGCGGTTATCAATCACCGTAGCCGTAACGCCAGCGTTAGCAGCGTTTATCTTGTCCCGGATGCTGTTAAGGCTGTCGGTGGTTGCCACCGTCACGGCTACTCCTTCAACCGTGAAGGTGCCGCTGAGATTCAGCGCCGCCGCCGGGTCGGCAAACCGGTCCGACGCCACGCTGTGCGCCTGGGCCAACTGCGTCACGGTGATAGAATAGACCGCCGGTGTGGCCGTAGAAGAAGCCGTAGCTGTTACCACGCCTTCGTTAGAAGAAGTAGCTACCTTTCCAGTGTAAGTAGACATCAGCTTCAGATCGAGGAGCTTGCTATGAAGGTCGGTCAGTTTACTTCTTATTTCGTCCCAAGCCGCTTTTTGCTTCTCCAAGGTTGCTTTCTTACGGTTAAGCAAGTCTACCGGCCGCCGTTCGATGGCCATTAACTTGCTAATTATTTCTTCTGTATTCAGGCCAGACATTACCCCTGTTATTCGCATTAGTGGCATAAGCAATCACATCCCCTCACCGTTTTCGGCTGGTTCAAACTCTTTTATCCATCAGCATCCCGATTAACCGCTTCATCTCCGCCCACATATCCAAGATCTTCTTCGGCGGGATCTCCCGCACCACCTCACCAGTATCCCGGTTGACTACCTGGACCATTATCTCGTGCGTCGCGTCGTGAATCCGGAAACGTAAATCATACCAAGTCAGTTCTAACATCAGATTCAGACGATTAACAAAGTCTTGAAGCTGACCGACATCTATAGCCTTATCCCCTTCGTCTTTTCCTTCTTCTGACTTTATTTGGCGTAACAATCCGACTGTGGTCGGCGGCTTGGCACTCTCTTCCGCCACGCGCGAAGGCAGCTCAACCTTCGGCAGCTTAGCTACTTCGGGAGACTCAACGCGCACCGCCAACTACCTCCCTTTCCTGGAAATTAACCGCCGCCTCCACACCCCTTAACGCCGCCCGCAACAAAGAGGACGCCGGGAATCTACGGAGTCCCTCCTCCACCACAGCCCGCGCCTCCTGGTAGCGGTGGAGCCTTGACAAGACGCTGGCAAGAGCCGTATAGCAGCGAAAGGCTTTCCCGTCCAAGGCCAGTGCGTGGCGGTAAAAAACCGCCGCCTCTTCGTCAAATCCCCTCTCCACAGCGATCTCAGCCAGCATCGCCAGTGCTTCGGCATCCTGCACTCCTGCCCCAACCGCCGCGAGCAACTCCTCCGCCGCCGAATCTTTAAAGCCGTGCTTAAAGTAAAGCTTGCCAAGTAAAAGATGCCGCTCGCGTTCCGGAATCCTTTCTACAAGCGCCAAAGCCCGCTCAAACTTTTCAAACTCCCGGAGCTCTAAAAGCTTACCGAGCAGGTCGAAAACTGCCTCTTCGCAAAGCAGCCGTTTTTCCCCTGCTCCCGGAAGGAACGATAGAGAAGAGCCGGACAGAAGAGCAGCAAAGTCCCGGTAGACAGAAACATAAGGACGCGCACCTTCTTCCCCTGCGAGCAGGTCTAGGAGCCCTGCGGCTTCAGAATATTTCTCCTGCATCAGCAGGCAAAAAACCCGGCTGAGACCCGCCTGAAAGTTGTAAGCTCCGTCTTTAATTTTCTGGAAGCAGGCCGCCGCCGCCGCATACCGGCCGAGATTCAAAAGAAGCTCCCCTTTTTGAAAAAGGAGTCTCTGAGAGGGCCCACCGCGCGAAAGCGCCGCTTCCACGTACTCCAGCGCTTCCTGGTAGCGTTTTTCAAGAAAAAAGGCCTGCCCCAAAACCTCAAGCGTCTCGGCATCGTTCAAATCGAGGTAGCGGGCGAAAAACTCCTTAACCGCCCGGATATCCTCCCGCGGAATCAGGATGCCGGCAAGGTTAAAGACCGGCCCTAAGAAGTACCGGTTGGCCTTGAGCGCCTCGGTATAGGCTCTCACCGCCTGAGCGTAGTCCCCGAGCTGCTCGTAGGTCTGGCCGAGCCCGTACCAGGCCCGGTAGCTTCCCACGCCCTGCTGGGTAACGTGCCGGGTGTTGGACTCGCCTCGGGCCAAGCATTCCTTATAAGCCGCCACCGCCGCGTCAAAATCCTTCATATCGGCGTAAACGCAGGCCTTCAAAAAGAGCAAGTCGGTATAATCGGGATAGGCCTCGATGGCGTCTGCAAGTACCGTTAGCGCTTCGCTATAACGCTTGAGTTCCCGGAGACAAACAGCGATATTCCGGAGCAAGATGGACGCATAGGCGAGCTCAAGCGTGGGAATCTTATGAAAAGCTTTCTGAAACTCTCTGAGTGCCTCCTGGTAGTTCCCCATCCGGAGGTACTCTACCCCTAAATTAAACCGGGTGAAATTATCCGCGGGCCGCTTTTTTACTTCTTCCTGAAGGATTGCTAGGTTGCGCTGAATCTTCTTTTTGCCGCGGGAAGTCTGGTTTAGATACCCGTAGTGGTTAATCCGCACGTCGGAAAAAGCTATTTGGCCACCCTGTTTTTGCACACAGGCCACAATCTGCTCGTGGATCGCTCCGGTAAAGCGGTACTCCGGACGGTTCCGGAAGACCCGGAAAGTCACATTGATTACCGCATCAATACCAGGTTTGTCGCCCACGAAGTTGATCTCCGTTAAATAGTAACCGTCTGCTTCTGCGGAAGTAAGTAGTTCTCTTAGCTTCGGGCCGTCTCCAGCTACCAACTCCTCGTCGGCGTCCAAGAAGATGATCCAGTCGCCGGTTGCTTTTTCCAGCGAGAAGTTCCGTGCCGCGCTGAAGTCGCCGGTCCAAGGGAAGTAAAAAACCTTAGCCCCAAAGCCCTGGGCGATCGCCACCGTCTGGTCGGTAGAGCCGGTATCCACCACCACGATTTCGTCCACCACCCCCTGCACGCTCCTAAGGCAGCGGGGCAGGTGTTCCTCTTCGTCTTTTACGATCATACAGAGCGATAGTTTCATTAAAAGCCCTCCTTCACCTTTTAAAATCGGCGAAAAAGGAGCGAAACTTAAGTTACCAAAGGGAAATAAGTTAAAAGGGCGGCCTTTTTAAGCCGCCCGCGCCTCTTCAGAAGATTTCTTACTACCGCAGGAGCTGCAGCACCGATTGCGGCGCCATGTTGGCCTGGGCCAGCATCGCCACGCCCGCCTGCTGCAGGATCTGGGTCTTGGTGAAGTTCATCATCTCCTGCGCCATATCCACATCGCGGATCCGGGACTCGGATGCCGCCAGGTTCTCGGCCGCCACGCTCAGGTTGGCGATAGTGTGCTCCAGCCGGTTCTGGATAGCACCAAGCTTGGCACGGTTTGCAGAAATGGCGGTAATCGCGTTGTCAATACTGGCGATCGCCTCGTTGGCACTTGCAGCAGTAGCCACGCTGATCGTGTACGCTCCGACAAGGGTAAGAGCAGCAGCCGTCGCCGTAGCGATCGTTACCGCGATCGTTTGACCAGTGTTGGCGCCAATCTGGAAGTTGAGTGCTGTCGTCGCCACACTCCCGTCCAGCAACTTCTTGGTGTTGAACTCCGTTGTGTTAGCGATCCGGTCGATTTCGGCTAAGAGACTGTTGATCTCCTGCTGGATGGCATCCCGGTCGGCAGTGGTCAGCGTGTCGTTCGCACCCTGTACCGCCAGCTCCCGCAGCCGCTGCAGGATGCTGTGCGTCTCGTTGAGCGCACCCTCCGCCGTCTGGATCAGCGAGATACCGTCCTGCGCGTTTCTAACCGCCTGGTTCAGCCCCCGCACCTGGCTGCGCAGCTTCTCGGAAATCGCCAGACCCGCCGCGTCGTCACCGGCGCGGTTGATCCGTAAGCCCGAAGAGAGCTTTTCCATTGATTTAGCCAGGTTGTTTGAGGTCGCTACCAGGTTCCGCCACGCGTTAAGCGCCTCGATGTTCTGGTTGATCCTCAGTCCCATAAGCTCATCCTCCTCCTTGAATTTTTCTCGATCCCGCGCCTCCGTGCGCAGGATTTCAGGGCCGCTCCCGTTTCTTTCCGCCGGTCGGTCGGCCGCCCCGCCGGTGAAAGTCCCTAAGCAACCCTTTCACTGTTTTACATCGCCAGCCGTATCTGGACTTTTATAGGTCTAACGTCCTATTCTTTCCGCTTATACTTCGCGGCCAAATCTTTGAGGACCGCTACCTCCGGTAGCGATGCCGCCCGAATGTTCTCCGCTTTGATGGCCTCGTAGATTTCTTTGCGGTGCACCGGTATTTCCTTCGGCGCCTTGATGCCTATCCGGACCTGATCCTCCCGGATGTCGAGCACCGTCACTTCGATCGCATCCCCGATGGTAATTACTTCCCCCCGCCGGCGCGTAAGGACAAGCATACCTCCCACCCCAATTTTAAACCTAACTTGCAGCGAATAAAGGCGTCCGGATCCCGTAATCTCCTTCCAAAATCACCTGCCGGGCCAGCGACCGCTCAGGATTGATAACCACCGGGGCCTTTAGATTAACCGTAGCCTCTTTAAAATCGCTGGGTACCGAAACGATCGCCACGACAATGCCCCGTTCCGGCGCGTCGAGGGCAATCGGCGCCAAGTCTTCCGGTCGCACCAAAACGCGGTATTCTGGGAAAAAGGTTAGAGGCTCGGCTACTAAAAAAGAGAGGTCCGGGTCGTCCACCGACTGCAGGAATTTCAAAGGGCTCCCCTGCTGGAGATCGAGAAGCACAAAACGGCGCTGCTCCGGAAAACCGGGCAGCCCCTCGGGGAAAGTGAGAATCTGATCCTCCTGAATCTCCAACATACCGAACCGCTTCGTTTTCACCAACAACGCCATCCTCTCCTTTAAACGGTAGCGTCAAGCCTCTCCGGCAGCATCTTTACCTGGATAAAGGGCCTTCTTTGGAGATAAATGAGCACGTAGGGCGGCCCGGGTGCTCCCATTTCTATTTCGCCAGGGGTAAAGCTTACCGCTACCCCGCCGGCATCAACCCTAATCTGGAGCGACTCTTCAATAAATTCCACCACCGGCCGACTGCGCGGTAAAAGCGCCAGGCCCACCTCTTTCTTCTCTTCGGGCCAGGCAAGATCCGCAACTCCCGTTCCTTTCTCGATGGCAGCCAGAAAGTCTCCCTCCACGCTTCGCCTGGCTATTCCTTTCAGTGCCGCTTGCCGGCCAAGTTCCGCCTGTTCACGCCCCAACTCACTAAGGGGTTTGAAGCCTCTCTCGCTGAAGCACCTCGTCTGGTCTATCCGGACGGCAACTTTACCGCCGGAAATCTGCAAGCGCGGTAACTGCCGCCGGAGTTGCAAAACCGGCGGGGCACTCTCCCGCACCTCCAGCCGGGGCCGGCTCTGCTGGATGCCGATAACCGCTCGCTGCTGTTCGATTACCAGCCGCACCGCCACTTAACCTACCGCAGAAAATCTACCAGCGAAGGCTGAATTATCCTTGCTCCAATCGCCAGGGTAGCCCGGTACCCGTTTTCCTGGCTCTTGAGGTCCATAAGCGCCTTAGCCATATCCGTATCTTCAATCTGGGAAAGAAGCTTTGCAAGGTCTACATCCGTAGCTTCCAGCCGGCTTACGCTCATCTCTAACCGGTTCACTCTGGCCCCTACTTCGGCCAGAACGGCGAGGGTATTGTCAATAATCTGGTCAAGCTCGGATAGACGGGAGCCGGAAATGCTGGCCACATCGTTATTCCGAAGGTCGGTTACCAGATTATCAAGGGTGGTAAAAACATTTGGCGCTACAGTGCCGTTGAAAACTGCCTGACCATCTATATTGACGGGAACCTTGACCTTGGGCGCGATTTCATATTCAAAAATGTCACTGGTCCCGTTCCAGGTTCCGGTAGCCGGGTCGTAAGGAGGCGTAGTCGTTTTAGTCCCGCCAAAGATATACCTGCCCGCATAAGTAGCGTTTGCCACGTCCCCAAGGTGTTTCTTTAGTTGTACGACTTCTGCGGCTAAAGCGTTAAGGGAGTCCTGGGGTAGCGTTTGGTTGGCACCAGCCACGGCAATCTCCCGTACTCGCTGCAGGGCGCTAACTGCATCCCGAAGCGCGGCGTCCGTCGTATTGAGCCAGGCGATAGCGTCATCCATGTTCTGTTTATACTGCCCGTTTTCCGCCCGTTCCGCTCGCAGGCGCAGTGCAGTTGCTACCCCACCCGGATCGTCTGAAGGCCGGTTAAGCCTTCTCCCGGAGGAGAGTTCTTCCTGCCGCTTAGCCATTTGGGCCAACCGATCCTCCAGGTCGCGAACAACCGTGTTGATAAGCATCCCCGTGGTAACCCGCATCACGCCATCCCCTTTTTCATAAAGGTTCAACGTTCAATGGGCAACGTTCAACGTTAAACTATAAGACAACCGCTTTTTGGTTTTTCAAGCGCCGGGAACGCGTTATTCCGGCCCTCACCTTCATCCTTCATCCTTCATCCTTCATCCTTCATCCTTACCTTCCCACCAGGCCCATCCGGTTAATGATGATGTCGAGCTGCTCGTCGAGTGTCGTCAGGGCGCGGGCGGCAGCCTGGTAGGCGTGGGTAAACTTGACGATATTGGCCATCTCTTCGTCAATCGATACCCCCATCACCGCCTGGCGGCGGTTCTCAAGCTGGTTCACTAGAATCTCTTCGTTTTCCGCCATCCGGAGCGCCTGCTCCGTGTCGATACCGAGCGTGGCTACAAGGCTGCGGTAGTAGTCGCCAAACGTGCCGGTAGGTGATCCGGGGGGCATTGTCAAAGCGTCCTTCAGCTGGGCTAGCTTCAGCGCGTTTGTGCCATCCCCGGGAAGTTTCGCCGCGTCACTGGCGGCCGCTATGGTATTAAGGTCGCTCAAGATTCCGGCAGCCACCGCAATGTCGGCCGCCCCGGTTCCGGTAAAAAAGTCGTTCCCCGTGCTGCCATCAAGCCCGTAGCCCGCCTGGTGGGTAGCGTTCACCTCGTTTATCAAGGTCTTGGCTAACTCGTCAAGCTGCCCTAAAATGTTCGCCACGCCGGTGTCCCTCGTCCAGATCATCCCGGCAAGGTTACCGCTCGCAAAATCCACCGGCGTTCCGTCGCTCCACTGAACGGCGTAAAAGTTATTGTTCAGCGGGTCGGAAACCACCTGCAGCGCATCCGCCTTAATCCCCTCCACCAGGTTCCGGCCACCGATGGCCACGGCCACCGTACCGTCGGCCTGCTCCGTTACCGAGATATCCACGAGTTTGGCCAGTTCGTCAATCAGGAGGTCGCGCCGGTCGCGTAGATCGTTGGGATTGTCGCCCACCACCACCGAGCGGGCAATCTGCCAGTTTAGGTCCGCAAGCTGCGTCGCGATGGTGTTGATTTTATCCACCGTTACCCCGACGTTAAAATTCAGGTCCTCTTGCAGCTGGGTGAGCTGCCGGTGAAGGTGCTGGATTGTCTCCGCCAGGGTAATGCCCCGCTGCCGCACCTCAGACCGGACAGCAAGACTCTCCGGGTTTTTGCTCAGCTCCTGCCAAGCGTTCCAGAAGGCGGTCATAATGTTGTTAAGCCCGTTGTCCCCTGGTTCGTTCAGGATCACTTCCACCTTCTGAAGACCGTCCCGCTTTACCTCCCAGTAACCCAAGTTGGCGGATTCGTTGCGCACCTGAAGGTCGAGAAACTGGTCGCGCACCCGCTCAATATCGGTAATGCGTACGCCCGTACCGAGCTGTCCCGGCAACTCCGGCCTGCCGAGTGACGGAACGGTATAGGGATCAAAACTCCCCGTTAAGTTCACCCGCTGGCGGCTGTAACCGGGTGTATTAGCATTGGCGATATTGTGCCCGGCAGTTTCCGTCGCCTTGCGCTGGGCCATGATTGCCCGCATGGCCGTCTCGATGCCAAGAAAGGTGCTGATCATCCCCGCCACACTCCTAAAGCGTTCTGTGTTCGACGTTAGATGTTCAACGTTCGACGTTTAATACCGGCCAGGAAGGTGAAGCCTCTCTTTCAGCAATACTCTCTAAACATTTTCGTCTAAATGGTTACGCCGCTGAAGTCGCTGCCGAAGAACGGCCAATTCTTCGGGACTAACCTCCTCTTCAACTTCCTCTTCTCCCGGTAAAAAGCGAAAAACGCGCGCGCCCTCTTTCCCCTGCCGGACGCGGAAGCGAAAAGGATAGTCAGCTAAGGTGGCGGCGGCGTTTAGCTGCTCCACGAAACGCACCAGGCGCTCGCCGTCCGCCAGGACCCGGCCGACTTCCGGAACAAAATCCGCCCGCACCTGCTGGTCCCCGCGCGCCATCCCTTCCCGCCGCACCTGGTCGAATTCAAAGACGATCTGCGACTGAAGCCCACCGGCTCCTATCTTCATGCGCGACCACCGGCCTTACGGCGCGGAAGCGGTTGGGCCTTTACGTCCTACACGGACTGGTTGACAAGGCCAACCTCCCGCGGCGCTACTGCATAGTCGTTTTTCAACCTCGCTCTGGAGAGAAGACGGGCCACGGTTTCTTCAACCGTAAGCGCCCGCTCAATGAGGAAATAGAGTCGCGCCTGGAAGAGCAATAAAACCGAAGCGTACTTCTGAAGGCGCTGGCTCAGTTCGGCAAGAGGCCCTCTGAACTCAACGGGAAGAGCGCCTGGCAGATCGCTGAGCCTGCAGTTCTTTGGTAAATGTAGTTCCTCCTCTAACTGCTGTTGCAGCACCTGCCGCTCTTTTTCCAGGTTAACGAGCAAACCGGATAGCTCTTCCTGCCGGGCCGCCGCCTTTAAGATTCGGGCATGGTCGCCGTTAACGAAGGCTTCGATCTCCTCTTCCGCCACCGTGATGATCTCTTTCAGCACCGCACTCTCTTCTTCGAGAAGACCGATCAGGCGCGTGCACCTCTCCATCTATTCCCTTCCTCCCCCGTGGTACGCAGTCAAGAAGAATTCCCGATTAAAAAACGGCGGTTACGACCGCCGGTCTAAGCGTAGTTCCTCTATGATCCCCGCCGCAATCTTTTGGGGGTCGGGTTTATAGGTCCCCGCCTCGATCTCCTGACGGAGCTTTGCCACCAGATCTTCCCGCACGTCGGGAATCGCCTGGAGCCGCTTTTGCAGCTCCTGCAGCTCCTGAATTGCGGTGGAGGGTTCAAAGCTATCCGCCGGCCGGTCAGGCTTCGCCGCTTTCTCCGGCTGCCGCTTCTTTTGTTGTATCTCGTAAAGCCTGACGACATCCGTTCTGTTGTTCGTCGGCCCAACCTTCATCCCGCATCAGTCCCTTCAAAACCACCTTCTATAGCGCTTTATCGGCAGGCACCAAGACACCTTTATAGTGCTAAGGTCCTATATCTGGATAATTCCGCATCCTCAGAACATTATACCTCATTAACAATTTCCGCAGCGATTCTTTGTAGCGGCACCACTTTGTCGACCACGCCTAATTCAATCGCCGCCTTCGGCATCCCGAAGACAACACAGCTCTCCTCCGCCTCGGCGATGGTGCGCCCCTGCCGCTTCTTGATCTCTTTCATGCCGAGAGCACCGTCCCTACCCATCCCGGTGAGGAGCACTCCCAAAACTTTCGGCCCGCGGACCTGAGCAGCCGCGGTCATTACCCCATCTACGGAGGGATGAAAAACCCCTGGCGCCGGCCGCCCCCTCCGAGCTACCAGCTTGACTTTAACCTGACCGGAACGGTCATTTTCGAAATAGAAGTCGGCGCCGGCGGGCGCAACCAAAACCTGCCCGGGCAAGACAAGATCGCCGTCAGCGGCATGTTTAACCCGAAGCGACGCCCGCCTGGCCAAATGCTCTGACAGGGGACCGGTAAAACCGACGGGCATGTGCTGGACTACGACGACCGCGGCCGGGAGATCGGCAGGAAGAGCTGGGATGATCACCTGTAGGGCTGCCGGTCCGCCGGTTGAACAACCAATCACCACCAAATCCCGCCGCCCGCCAGCAGGTGCCGTAGCTTTTCTTGGCTGTTGCGGGACCGTCTCTTGTCTTACCCCGAGAATCTTTCTTAAGGAAACAGACGCAGCCGCCTTGACCTTTGCCGCTAACTCACCTACCACCGCGGTTATTTCCGCCGTACTAGCCGGTTTAGGCATAAAATCAACGGCGCCAAGGGCTAGCGCCTCAAGGGTAGCTTGGCTTCCTGGCCGGGTGTGGCTACTTAACATCACCACCGGAAGCGGGTAGGTTTTCATCAACTCCCTGAGGGTGCTCAGACCGTCGCGCACGGGCATCTCGATGTCCAGGACGATTACGTCCGGCTTGAGTTTCGGGATTTTTTCGAGTGCTTCCTGCCCATTGGAAGCTGTTCCTACCAACTCGATTTCCGGATCTTCCGCCAGCAGTCCGCCGATGACCCGGCGGACCAGCGCCGAGTCGTCAACCATCATTACCTTAACTGGCGGCATAAAGCGCCTCCTCCGCCACGCCCCGCGTCACTTCCTGAGTTAGCGCCCGGGCATCGACGATGAGCGCCACCCGGCCGTCACCCAGGATCGTAGCGCCTGAGAGACCGGGGATGCGGCCCAGGTATTCCCCGAGCGATTTAATAACGATCTCCTGCTCCCCTAAGAGCTCTTCGACCACTACCCCGACACGCCGGTTCCCCACGCCGATGATGACCACGTAAAGCCGTGAATCGCCAATCCTCTGCCCGCCGAAGTACTCGGCCAGGCAGATAAGCGGCAGCACTTTCCCGCGGACGATAATCACTTCCGTGTTCTGAATCCTTTTTACTTCCTGCGGCGAAATCCGGATGGTTTCCATCACGTTGGTGAGCGGGAAAGCGTACACCTCGCCGCTCACGGAAACCATCAACGCGCGGATGATGGCGAGGGTAAGCGGCAGTTTAATCTCGAACTCGGTCCCCTGCCCTAAGACCGAGTTCATTTCGATGTGGCCGTTAATCTGCTCGATATTTTTTCTGACGACATCGAGCCCAACACCGCGTCCTGAAAGGTCGGTTACCTCTTGGGCCGTAGAGAACCCTGGCAGAAAAACAAAATTTAAGATTTCGCGTTCTGTCAAGCGTCCAGCCATCTCTGCGTCTACCAGACCCCGCTCCACGGCCTTCTTCCGGATGCGCTCGACATCCATCCCCCGCCCGTCGTCCTTCACCAGAATGACAATGTGGTTCTCCTGGTGGAAAGCCTTGAGCAATACCGTGCCGGTCCGCGGTTTCCCAACCCGCACCCGCTCCTCGGGAGACTCAATTCCGTGGTCCACGGCGTTCCGGAGCAGGTGGATCAGCGGGTCCCCGATCACCTCGATCACGTTGCGGTCGAGCTCGGTATCTTTACCTTCAACGATAAAATTAATCTCTTTACCGAGCTTATGGGCTAAATCCCGCACCATTCGCGGAAAACGGTTGAAAACCTGAGCTATGGGGAGCATCCGTGCCTTCATGATCTGTTCCTGAAGGTCGTTGGTTAGCTGGCCCAAGTGGTTGGAGATTTCGTTTAAAACGTCAACCAGATCGTCAGAACCGTAACGGCTGCGGAAGATAGCCGCAAAACGGTCCAGGCGCGTCCGGTCGATGACCAGTTCGCCAACGAGGTTCATCAGGTTATCGAGCTTCTGCACGTCCACCCGGACGGTTTTGGCCTGCTTTACACCCTCTTCCCGCTCCCGCGTCGCCCCGGAAGCACCCTGCTTTCCCGCGGGGGTGACCGCCTGCGAGCTCCCCGCCACCCCGGACGCCGTCACGCTTACGGCCTCGTCTTCCGGCAGGTTAATCGTTTCCACGCTCACATCGGCGATCTCAGAAATGGTCAGCAGCAGGTGTCTGATGCGGCCGGCATCCTCCTGCGTCAGTAGCACCACTTCGAAGGTGGTGTCAAACTTGCCTTCTTGCAGATCTTCGGCAGGCGGGACCGCCTTGATGATTTCACCCTGTTCCTGTAAGGTCTGAAAAACGAGGTACGCCCGCACCGATTTCATCTGGCATTCCGCATCTACCACTACTTTGATCCAGTAGGCCTGCATACCCCGCACATAAGCTGCCCGGATCACCTCCTCCTCCGCTTCCGTAAGGCTAAAAGCGCTGCCGGAGGAAGAAGAGGTTGCTGCCGCGGGGATTCCCCCCGCCATGTTTTCGGCACCCTCACCCGGGAGAAAGCGTCTCAGTTTGGCGACCACTGGTTCGATGTCGACCGGCGCCGCCTGTTCGGTAATCTCGTCCCGGAGCGATTTTAGCGTATCGAGCGCCTCAAAAAGGACGTCAATCATTTCGGTGGAAACGCGCAACCGCCCCTGGCGCAGGTTATCGAAGAGATTCTCCATCTCGTGCGTCAGGCGCGACATGCGGTCGTAACCCATGATCGCCGAAGAGCCTTTGACGGTATGCGCCGCCCGGAAGATTTCCTGTAAAACCTGCGGATCGTCAGCCTCTTTTTCGAGAAGCAGGAAGTTGTCGTTGAGAATCTGGATTTTTTCTTCTAATTCGTCTAAGAATACGCTAATCTCCGCGTCCGAAAACATGTTATTCCTCCTCACGCCGTGGCTTCAAAAGCGGCTTCTGCTTCTTCGAGGGCCTCCCTTTCATTTTCGTAGAGGATTTTTTGCAGGTTCAGGAGGATAATCATCCGCTCCTCCCAGAGCGCAATCCCGCGAAGGTAAGCAACATCCACGCCGTCAACCACCGCTGGCGGTGGTTCGATGGTTTCCGCAGGGATGCGCAGCACCTCGAGGACCGCATCAACAATCATGCCGATGGTCATGCCCCCGATCTCCACGATGATAATGCGGCTCTGTCGGGTCTGCTCCCCTTCGGGCAAGCCAAAGCGCTTCCGCAAATCGATCACCGGAATGATGCGGCCCCGGAGGTTGATGACCCCTTCCACAAACTCCGGCGCCCTGGGAACCCGGGTAATGCTCTCCATCCGGATAATCTCCGCCACCGCACCGATATCTACACCGTACGTCTGCTCCGCTAACTTAAAAACCACGATCTGCTCTTCCCTGCCGGTAACCTCTGCCTTTTGCGCCATCCTTAATTCCTCCCCGAAAAGGCTCTCCTGAGCGAAAGATTTTCATATCCTTATATTCGTCTCGGGCCGCATAAAACTTAACCGCCCGCATCCCACCCTTTTGGCCTGCCCCGGGAGCATAAAATTTTTCCCCAAACCCCTGAAGGACCCCCCCTGCCATTGCCGAATAATAGGATGAAAAAGCGAATCTTGTCAAAAGAGGGTAGGGGTATGGATATAGCGACCATCTTAGGTATCACCATAGGCATCGCCTCGCTGCTGGTGGGCTTTGTATTGGAAGGCGGACACATCGGTATGCTCATCGCCCCCTCGGCCATGATCATCATTTTCGGCGGCACCCTAGGCGCTACAATGGCCGGGTTTGCCCTCCACGAGATCATGCTGATCCCTAAGCTCTTCAAGGTGATCCTTTTTGCCAAGCCGATTGACGAACGGGCGCTCATCGATAAGATAGTGGAACTGGCTGAAAAGGCCCGCCGGGAGGGACTGCTCTACCTCGAAAATCAGCTGGGCGAAATCGAGTCGCCCTTTCTCCGGAAGGGAGTCCAGTTAGTGGTTGACGGAACAGATCCCGACCTCGTCCGGAGCATCATGGAAAACGAGATGTACTCGCTCCAGGAACGGCATAAAATCGGCCAGGAGATCTTCATGCAGGCCGGGGGTTACGCACCGACCATGGGCATCATCGGCACCGTTATGGGACTCATTCACGTTTTGAGCAATCTTTCGACACCTGAGGCTCTGGGTCCGGCGATCGCGATGGCCTTTACCGCAACCCTTTACGGTGTCTCAAGCGCCAACCTAATCTATTTCCCGATCGCCTCTAGGCTCAAAAACCTAAGCGCGAAGGAAGAGATATCCTACCAGATCATTATCGAAGGGCTACTGGCGCTCCAGGCCGGTAACAACCCGATTCTGATCAGGGAGCGGCTGAACTCTTACCTCAATCCGAAGCTGCGGGGCCAGGAGGAAAGCGGAAAGGCAGAGGAGGCCTATGAAGCGTCATAAGAAACCGGAAAAAGAAGCAAACCACGAGCGGTGGCTGATCACCTACGCCGACCTCATTACCCTCCTGCTCATTTTTTTCATTGTGCTCTGGACCTTTAGTAACATCGACGCGAAAAAGTTCGCCGGGATCGCTGAATCACTGGCGAAGGCGCTCGGTGGCGGTGCGGGTATGGTGCTCGAAGGGCCCGGGCCCTCGGTTGTCGCCGGCGCACCCGTTTCTGAAGACAGGGTAGAAACCAAGTTCAATTTAAGCGCCGAAACGAAGGAAAACTTGCAGCTCCAGAAAATAAAAGAGCAGATCGAAAAATACGCCAAAGAACAGGGCTTGGCTGGCAAAGTTACCGCCCGGATCGAAGAGCGCGGCGTGGTCGTCAGTATCCAAGAAACGGTGCTCTTCCCGTTAGGGTCAGCCGAACTTACCCCCCAGGCGCGGGAGATCGTCCGCAAGGTCGGCCAGATCTTGCTCACCACGGATAACTATATCCGCGTTGAGGGGCACACCTGCGACCTCCCCATCCATACTGCCCGCTTTCCTTCAAACTGGGAACTTTCGGTCGCTCGGGCCACAAGCGTGGTGGAGGAACTGCTGCATGCCGTTCATTTCCCACCCGAGCGTCTCGCGGCCTCGGGCTACGCCGAGTACCGGCCCATCGCGCCGAACAATTCAGAAGCCAACCGGCAGCGCAACCGCCGGGTCGATTTCGTTGTCCTCCGCTCGCGCTACAAGGAAACCGAGCCGGGCGTCCTGCCGGAATTCTTTTACGCAAAACCCAAGATAGCACCGTAAGACTCTTTTTAGGCCACGGAGCGGTTGAACTGCCTAATCATCACGGATGTGGTCAACACCGCGACGGCCACGAGCACCAGCACCCCCGGCCAGATTTCCCGCCACACCCAACCCTGTGTCGCCACGGTCCGCATCGGGCCTACTGCGTAGGAAAGCGGGTTGAACTTCGCTATCCACCGGAGCCACTCGGGCATCGCCTGGGTCGGGAAGATGGCGTTGCTGGTAAACATTAGCGGCATCGTGAAGAAGTTCATGATGGCGAACAAGGCCTCGTGGGACTTCAGCACCGCGGCAAAAGAAAGGGAAACCCCGCCCATAATCAGCCCGAAAAGGCTGGCAACCGTAAGCATGAACAGGATCCCCGGTACGCCGGTCACGATGTGCACCCCTAACAGAAGCGCGATTACCGCGATCAATAGCGCCTGAAAGAGCGATTGCACCACGAGCGCCGCGAGTTTTCCCACCGGGATAGCGGCCCGGTGGATGGGGGCGGTGAGCATCTTGTTCAAGAAGCCTATCCGCCGGTCCCAGAGGATCGAGGTCCCGCCGAAAACACCCCCGAAAAGAGCGGTCATGATCATCACGCCCGGGGTCATAAAGTCGAGGTAGTTGCCGGTGCCTAACATTCTTGCGGCCACCGGGTTGTTGGTGAGCCCGGACATGGCGTTCCCCATCAGCGCAAGCCACACCACCGGCTGCACCACCGCCATCAGGAGCCGCGACTTCTGCCGGCCGAGTTTTTTCATCTCCCGCCAGAAGACCCAGTAAACATCTGCGATAAGCCTCTGCATTACCGCCTGACCCTCCTCATTATCAGCCGCGCCCGCAGCGCCTCTTCCCTGCCGCCGCCGCTCTCCCGCATCTCCCGGCCGGTATAGTGCAGGAAGACATCGTCGAGCGAAGGCTGCTTAAAAGAAATGGCGGCGATCTTCACCGGGAAACCGCTCAGCGCCTCAAAAAGTGATGGAATTGCCGCTTCGCCGTTAGTCACGGTAGCCACGTAGCCCTTTTCCCCATTACTGGTCACATTGCTCACAAAGTCCAAGCCGCGGATGCGACCGAGCGCCGCATTTACCGCCCCGGGCTCGCCGCCGGCAAACTTGAAGGTTACCACCCCGCTCCCCAAAGAGCTTTTCAAATTGGCCGGCGTATCAATCACCTTAATCTTACCCTGGTCGATGATGGCAATCCGGTCACACAGAACGTCCGCTTCCTCCATGTAGTGGGTGGTAACGAAAATGGTCATTCCTTCCTTTTCCCGCAAGTCGTTGATGTAACGCCAGATCTCCCTGCGGGTCTGGATATCCAGCCCCAGGGTAGGCTCGTCAAGGAAGAGCAGCCGGGGCCGGTGGATGAGCCCGCAGGCGATGTCCAGCCGCTTCCGCATCCCGCCCGAATATGTCTCCACCAGGTTCTGGGCCCTCTCCTTAAGCCCGACCATTTCCAGAACCGCCGTGATCCTTTGCGCCACCTCGTCGCGCGGGATGCGGTAGAAACCCGCCTGGAGCCGCAGGTTTTCGTAGCCGGTCAGGGCGTCGTCCACGGCCAGGTCCTGGGAAACATAGCCTATCGCCAGGCGCACCTGGTAAGCTTGCCTGGTTATATCCATCCCCGCCACCCGGGCGGTACCGCCGGTAGGGCGCAAGAGGGTGGTCAGCATGGCGATGGTAGTCGATTTCCCGGCACCGTTCGGGCCGAGGAAGCCAAAGATCTCCCCCTCCGCCACCGTAAAGCTAACCCCGTCCACCGCGGTTATCCCGCCGGGGAAGATTTTGGTCAGGCTTTCGGCCTCAATCATTTTGCCCATCCGTGTCACCCCTGGCCACAGCGTTATTCTCGAGAACCCGCTTCAGCGTCGTAAGCCCTTCTATTATCTTGTACAGTTCCTCTTCGCCGGCGCGGCTCAAGATCGCATCCATATATTCGTTCACTCTCGCGTGTAAATCATCGTGCAGGGCCGCGAACTTTTCGGTAAGTTCAACGTGAACCACCCGCCGGTCTTTCTCACTCCTCGTCCTGGTAACAAAACCCCGGCCCTCAAGCCGGTCCAGAATGCCGGAAACGGTACTATCCTTAAGTCTAAGCTCCGCACTGATTTCGTGGACCGTGGCCCTGCCTCTTTTGCGCAGCACGTGAATAACGCTGAGTTGGGGAAAGGTAAGTCCGGCATCCCGGAACAGGTGCCGCATTTCTTGCCGCAAAAGGTGGTTAACCTCCCGTAGCAGGGCCGCTACTTTAGCCCCCTTCGTAAACCCGGTCATCCTTCCTACCTCCCGCGGTATATGGCGGTAACTTTATACACTAAATATTCTTTCTGCGAACATTTTGGACACTAACAATTATCATTGTAGCACATCCATAACCAGAAAACAACGGGATTAAAAAATAAAAAAGGGCTCGTTCTCGTAGAGCCCTGCGGTGAAACAAACTCTGTTTGCTTAAAGCAAATAATTTTACACCGGTAACACCTTTTAAATGGCTGGGCAAAGCACGTTCACTCTACCGTAACACTCTTGGCCAGGTTGCGCGGCCGGTCGACATCGCAGCCGCGGGCCACCGCCGCGTAGTAGGCAAAGAGCTGCAGCGGTACTACCGCTACCACCGGAGCCAACAGCGGATGAACCGGGGGCAAGCAAATTGCCTCGTCCGCCACCGCAACGATCTCGGCCGCCTTCGCACCGGTAACGGCGAGGACGTCGGCGCCCCGGGCCTTGACTTCCCGAATGTTGCTCTGCATCTTTTCCCAAAGGGCCGGTTGCGTGGCCAGAGCGATTACCGGCACACCCTCGGTTACGAGCGCCAGAGTGCCGTGCTTTAGCTCACCAGCGGCGTAGGCCTCGGCGTGGATGTAAGAAATCTCTTTGAGTTTCAGCGCTCCTTCACAGGCCACCGCCCAGTCCAAGCCCCGCCCGATGAAGAAGGTATGCTCCCAACCTTTGCGGGCCCCAGCTAACGCCGCGATCTCTTCTTCCCGGGCAAGCACAGCCTGCACGGTTTCTGATAACCCCGGCAGCCCGGCAGCGAGTTCCCGCAGGAGTTCCGGCGGTGCGCTCTCCCGCAACCTGGCCAAATATACGGCTAACAGGGTGAAAAGAACGACCTGGGCCACGTAAGCCTTCGTGGAAGCAACGGCGATCTCGGGGCCGGCCCAGGTATAAAGAACTTCGTGCGCCTCCCGGGCCACCGAACTGCCGACGACATTGGTGATCGCCAGCACCGTCGCTCCCTTCGCCTTGGCCTCCCGGAGGGCCGCAAGGGTATCCGCCGTTTCTCCCGACTGGCTCACCACCACCAAAAGGTCGCCCGGCCCGAGCAGCGGGTCACGGTACCGGAACTCGGAGGCGATATCGGCCTCCACCGGAATGCGTACCAGCCTCTCGATAAGCATCTTCCCGATGAGGCCGGCGTGGTAGGCCGTGCCGCAAGCGGTGATGTAGAGCCGGCGAAGCGACTTGAGAAACCCCGGATCGAGTTTCAACCCAGGGAAGGCGATTTCCGTCCCCTCAATCCGCCCGCGCAACGTTTCCCGGATGACCTGCGGCTGCTCGTGGATTTCCTTCAGCATGAAATGCGGGTAAGGCGCTTTTTCCGCCTGGGCCGCGTCCCAGTTTACCACAAAAACTTCTTTTGTCCGGGAGGAGCCGTTCCGGTCGTAGACGGTAACCCCTTCCGGCCGCACATCCGCTATTTCACCGTCATCCAGGACGTAGGTCCGGCGGGTGGCCGCCAGAATGGCCGGGATGTCTGACGCGACAAAGTTCTCATCTTCGCCGAGGCCCACGATCAACGGGCTGTCAAATCTTGCGGCAACCACACGTGTGGGTTCATCAACCGCTACTGCCGCTAAGGCAAAGGAGCCGCGCAGAAGCGGGATAACCCGTTTTACCGCTGATAGGAGATCACCCTCGTAAAACTCTTCTAACAGGTGCGGGATGACCTCAGTATCCGTTTCCGAAACAAACCTGTGCCCCTGGGCTACAAGCTGCTCCCGGAGCGCCAGGTAGTTTTCAATGATGCCGTTATGGACCACCGCCAGGCGGCCCGTGCAATCAAGGTGCGGGTGCGCGTTAGCATCAGTCGGGGCACCGTGGGTCGCCCACCGGGTATGCCCGATACCGGTGCGTCCCGGAGGGAAGTTGCCGTTCAGGGCCCCTTCGAGGACCGCAATTTTACCCTCCTTCTTACAAACCGCCACCCGGCCTTCGCCGATTACCGCAACGCCAGCGGAATCATAACCCCTGTACTCTAACCGTTTGAGCCCGGCAATTAAGAGAGGCAGCGCCTCCTGTTTTCCCGTGTAACCGATGATACCGCACATAACTAAAACCTCCCGTGAGGTTGCTAACCAAATGACAAACGCCGGCTGAAAGCACGGCGCCCGCAAAAACAAAAGATCTTTTAGGGGCAAAATAGCCATCCTTCGCCCTTTCCCACCTGGTGCTTTTGTCCTGGCGGTCGCCCGCCAGTTTTGTGACACCGCTTACGGCCGTGGGCAGCCGGGAGGCACCCGCCGAAAAACCTCGATTAACCTCCCCCTCGTCAACCGTTGCGCGGTGAGCTGCGCTCACCCCGACAACGGTTCTGGCGCTTGTTATTCACTTTTGGCCTTAAATTTGCACGCCTGCTTCCTGCCGCTCTTCTGCCTCACCCCCTTCGATGGCCCGGACGACAGCAGCAAGTTCATCTACCATCCGCAAGGTGGTATCGGGATCGCGGGCTTCAACCATAATCCGAATGACCGGCTCCGTGCCCGACGCGCGCACCAGAATGCGGCCGTCACCGGCAAGCCGCGCCTCCTGCTCCCGCACCGCTCTAGCCAAAAGCGGGCTCTTTAAAACCAGCTCCTTGTCGCGGACGCGGACGTTTTTAAGTAACTGTGGGTAGCGGCGGAGTTCCGCCGCTAAAGCGCCTAACGTCTTGCCCGACTCCTGCATTATTTTCAGGAGCATGAGCGCCGTGATAATGCCGTCCCCGGTTGTGTTATGGTCGAGAAAGATTACGTGCCCGGACTGCTCTCCGCCCAAAGCGGCCCCTACACGAAGCATCTCCTCGAGGACGTACCGGTCGCCTACTTTGGTCACCACCACGTTGATCCCGGACGACGCCAGAGTCCGGTGGAGTCCTAAGTTCGACATTACGGTGACCACAACGGTATTCCCAGGGAGCTTCTCTTTCGCTTTGAGGTAACGCGCCGCCGCGAGGATGATGGCGTCCCCGTCAACGATATTTCCTTTTTCATCGACGGCAATAAGCCGGTCGGCATCGCCGTCGAAGGCCAGGCCCAGGTCCGCACCGGTAGCGAAAACCAGCTCCTGGAGGACGTGTGGTTTTGTCGCGCCGCAGCCGCTGTTAATGTTAAGGCCGTCGGGCTCAACCCCTACCGGGATGATCTCTGCCCCCAGCACCCGTAAAAGCCGCGGGGCAATCTCGTAGGCCGCGCCGTGCGCGCAATCGACCGCAACCCGCAAACCTTCGAGCGTGCGGGGGCCCACAGTCAAGACGTGGGCCATATACCGGTCCGCAGCGTCCTTCACCGGAACCACCCGGCCGATACCGGCCCCCACTGGCGAAGGAACAGCCGCCATATCCCCCAGCACAAGCCCCTCAATCTCTTCTTCGACCGGATCAGGCAATTTATAACCGTCAGCCCCGAAAAATTTTATCCCGTTGTCGGGCGCAGGGTTATGGGAAGCCGAAATGACCACGCCGCCAGCGGCACCCAGGGTCCGCGTAAGATACGCCACCGCCGGAGTCGGCAGGACACCTAAAAGCAAAGCATTGACCCCCGCCGAGAGGATCCCGGCCACCACGGCTGCCTCTAACATCTCTCCCGACAAGCGGGTGTCGCGCCCCACCACAATACCCTTACCCGCACGCCGGGCCAGCACATAGGCGCCCGCCCGCCCCAACTTGAAGGCGAGATCGGGACTGAGCTCGCGGTTGGCCACACCGCGCACGCCGTCGGTACCAAAAAGAAGACCCACCGGGTCCAAGCCTCCTCCCGGCCTAAACTTTATTATGAAAAACGGTCGCTGTCAACCTTATTCTATCTTACGCGGGTCTTCAATAACTGGTTAGTCTGGAGCCGGATTCCCTGCCGCAGAAGCTCCGGCAGCAGCGTTTTTCTTGAGTAAACCGTAAGCGAAGCTATCCGCCAGCGCCTGCCAGCTCGCCTCGATGATGTTGGGAGAAACGCCAAGGGTAACCCAGGAACGGTGGCCGTCGCTCGTCTCGATCAATACCCGCACCACCGCACCCGTTCCGGCCGCCTCGTTGATTACGCGCACCTTATAGTCGATCAGGCGCATTCCCTTGATCGCCGGGTAAAACTGTTCCAAGGCCTTACGGAGCGCGTTATCGAGGGCGTTCACCGGCCCGTTGCCCTCGGCCGCGGTATGGACAATCTTTTCCCCTACCCGGAGCTTGATGGTGGCCTCCGAGTGGACAGCCCGGTTCTCTTTGAGCTCCGTCAGAATCCGGAGGCTCTCTAAAATGAAGGGTTTCTCGTAACCATTCGCAGCCCGCCGCACCAGGAGCTCGAAAGAGCCCTCGGCGCTTTCAAACTGGAATCCCTGGTGCTCAAGCTCCTTAAGCTGCCCCAGAACCTGGCGGGCCACCTCCCCTTCGTTGGGCAGATCAAGGTTGAGCTCGCGGATCTTGTAAAGCAGGTTGGAAAGCCCCGAAAGCTCCGAAACGAGTACCCGCCGCCGGTTGCCGACCGCTTCCGGATTAATGTGTTCGTAAGTGAGCGGATCCTTCATCAGGGCGCTCACGTGCACCCCGCCCTTATGGGAAAAGGCGCTCATTCCCACGTACGGCTGCTGGGGATTAGGGTGCATGTTGGCGATTTCGCTCACGTAGCGGGAAAGCTCCACCAGGTGCCGGAGTTTCTCCTCCGGAATGGTGTTCACCCCACACTTCAAGCTAAGGTTTGGCAGCACCGCACAGAGATCAGCATTCCCGCAGCGCTCGCCGTAGCCGTTGATCGTCCCCTGAACGTGCGTGGCGCCGGCCTGAACCGCCATCAGGGTGTTCGCTACCGCCATGCCGCCGTCGTTATGAGCATGGATACCCACGGGAACACTGAAGCGTTTGCAGACCAACTCTACCACTGCCTGGAGCTCCCAGGGCAGAGCACCGCCATTCGTATCGCAAAGGACGAGTACCGCCGCCCCGCCGGCAACCGCCGCTTCAAGGGTCGCCAGGGCATAAGCAGGGTTCGCTTTGTAGCCGTCGAAGAAATGCTCCGCGTCATAAACAACCTCCAGCCCCTGGTCCCGGAGGTACGCTACTGACTCCCGGATCATCGATAGGTTTTCCTCCAGGGAGGTACCGAGGGCCCGCGTGACGTGGAAGTCCCAGCTCTTCCCGAAAAGAGTAGCCGCCTTTACCCCCGACTTCAGGATCGCGGCAAGGTTTTCGTCATCGGCCGGCCGGGTGTTTTTCCGCCGCGTTGATCCGAAGGCCGTTACCGTAGCGTGCTGCAGCCCCAGCTCCCGAACACGCACAAAATACTCCATATCCTTCGGGTTGGAGCCCGGCCAGCCGCCTTCGACGTAGTGAAACCCCATCCGGTCGAGCTTGAGCGTAATTTTCAGCTTATCTTCGGCCGAGAAGGAGATACCCTCCGTCTGCGCCCCGTCGCGAAGCGTGGTATCGTAAACCGTTACCGCACGCATCGTCATCGCTCCCGTTACCTGCCGTCGCGCAGCCGGTGCCTGACATAGGGGATCAGCCCCCCCGCAGCGATTATCTCCTGCATGAACGCCGGTACCGGTCGCGCCTGGTACTCCTTCCCGGTTTCCACCACCCTAATCCGGCCCGTCGCGAGATCCACCTGGAGACGGCTTCCCGCCGGAATCTCGTCTGCCTCCGGGCACTCGAGAATGGGCAGCCCGATGTTGAAGGCGTTCCGGTAGAAGATCCGGGCGAAGCTCTTCGCCACCACGCAGGCGACGCCTGCCGCCTTGATCGCCACCGGGGCATGCTCCCGGGAAGAGCCGCAGCCAAAGTTAGCTCCGGCAACGATGATGTCCCCGGGCCGGACGCGTCCGGCAAAAGCAGGATCAGCGTCCTCCATGCAGTGACGCGCCAGTTCCGCCGGGTCGCTCGTGTTAAGGTAGCGCGCCGGAATAATCAGGTCGGTATCGACATTGTCGCCAAACCGGTGAACCATTCCCTCAAACACCTATCTCACCTCTTCCGGGCTCGCGATCCGCCCCGCAATCGCACTTGCCGCCGCCACTGCCGGATTCGCCAGGTACACTTCGCTTTCCGGGTGCCCCATCCGCCCGACAAAGTTGCGGTTGGTCGTCGCCACTGCCCGCTCCCCCTTTGCCAAAATGCCCATGTGCCCTCCCAGACACGGCCCGCAGGTGGGAGTGGAAACCGCCGCCCCGGCGGCGATGAAGGTTTCAATAAGCCCCTCCCGGAGCGCCTGGCGGTAAATTTCCTGCGTTCCGGGAATAACGATCAGCCGGACGTTCTCGTGAACCTCCTTGCCGCTTAGTACCTGGGCCGCCAGCCGCAAGTCGTCGAGCCGGCCGTTGGTGCAGGAGCCGATCACCACCTGGTCGATGGTGATGTGGGTAGCCTCGCTTACCGGCCGGACGTTATCGGGCGAGTGCGGGAAGGCTACCAGAGGCTCCAACCCCGTGACGTCGTACTCGTAAATCTCCTTGTACTTGGCGTCCGGATCACTCGTATAGACCCGGTAAGGACGGCGCGCCCGCGCCGCTACGTAGGCTTCGGTCTTCGCGTCGGGAGCAATGATGCCGTTCTTGGCGCCCGCCTCGACCGCCATGTTGCACATTGTAAACCGACCGTCCATTGACAGATTTTCGATCACCGGGCCGGTGAACTCCATCGCGCAGTAAAGCGCCCCTTCCACCCCAATGTCACCGATCGTGTGGAGGATCAGGTCTTTGCCCCCGACCCACGGCCCCAGCTCACCGTTGTAAACAAACTTAAGGGATTCCGGCACCTTGAACCAGGTCTCTCCCAAGGCCATTGCCGCCGCCAGGTCCGTAGAGCCGACCCCGGTAGCGAAGGCCCCGAGCGCCCCGTAGGTGCAGGTGTGGGAATCGGCACCGATGATCACGTCCCCGGGCCCCACCAACCCCTGTTCCGGCAAGAGACAGTGCTCGATCCCCATCCGCCCTACCTCGAAATAGTGGGGCAGCGCGTGCTCCCGGGCAAAGTCGCGGACCACTTTGGCCTGCTCCGCCGATTTGATATCTTTGTTCGGGGTAAAGTGGTCGGGAACCAGGACCACTGCCGCCGGATCGAAAACCGGTACCCCAATCTTTTCGAATTCTTTTATCGCCAAGGGGGCCGTAATATCGTTCGCCAACAGCACGTCGACCTTGGCACTGATAAGCTCCCCAGGCTCAACAAATTCCTTGCCCGCATGCGCTGACAGGATCTTTTCGGTAATGGTCTGGGCAACACGCTGCACTTTTTTCACCCCGCAAATTCGTTCAACGTTTAGCGTCTAGCGTTATGGCTCTATCCGGGGGCCGTTTACGTCCACCGCCATCTTGTTCAGGGCATCGATGTACGCCCGGGCACTCGCCTCAAGGACGTCGGTACTTAAGCCCCGCCCCAGGAAGGTTTTCCCTTTTTCATTTTTCACCCTCACGGTGACGCTGCCTACCGCGTCCTTGCCCCCGGTAACGGCATCGATCCCGTACGATTCGAGGGTGCACTTAATGCCGGTAATCTTATCGATCGCCTTGTAAATCGCATCCACCGGCCCGTTACCACAGGCCGCCTCCTCCACCAGACTCTCGCCCACTTTCAGTCCGACCGTCGCCGTCGGCACTATCGTAGTGCCGCTCGAGATGTGCAGGTAATGAAGCTCGTAGGTCGGGGCGACGCGCCCCATTTCTTCCTCCACAAGAGCTAACAGATCGTCATCGGTAATCGTTTTCTTCCGGTCGCAAAGCTCCTTGAAGCGCGCAAAGGCCGTATTGAGCTCCTCTTCGGATAGGCTGTAGCCAAGCTCGGCCAGGCGCGTTTTGAAGGCGTGGCGGCCCGAATGCTTCCCGAGAACCAGCGTCGACTTCGGGATGCCAATGACCGTAGGGTCGATGATCTCGTAAGTCGTCCGCTCCTTCAAAACCCCGTCCTGGTGGATACCTGATTCGTGGGCAAAGGCGTTTTTGCCCACGATTGCTTTGTTGGGCTGCACCGTCATGCCGGTCAGAGCGGCAACGAGCTTCGAAGTCCGGTAGATTTCTTCGGTTCTGATGCCGGTAATCATCCCGTAGAGCGGCCGCCGGGCGTAGAGCCCCATCACCAACTCTTCGAGGGCGGCGTTCCCGGCTCGCTCGCCGATCCCGTTTATCGTTACCTCCGCCTGCCGGGCGCCGTTTTTAATCGCCGCCAGGGTGTTGGCTACCGCCAGGCCGAGATCGTTATGGCAGTGGACGCTTATCGTTACCTTCTCAATCCCCGGCGTTTTTTCCCGGATCGTCCTGATGAGCTCCCCGAACTCCTCCGGCACCGCGTAACCGACCGTATCCGGAATGTTCAGCACGGTAGCTCCCGCCTCGATGGCCACCGCCAGAACCTGGCAAAGGAAGTCAGTGTCGGAGCGGGACGCGTCCTCCGCCGAAAACTCTACGTCGTCGGTGTACCGTCTGGCCCGCCGTACCGCTTCCCGCGCCGCCTCCAGCACCTGTTCCCTGCTCATCCGGAGCTTGTGCCGGAGGTGGATGTCGGAAGTGGCGATGAAGGTGTGGATGCGGGGCGCTTCCGCCTCCCGCAAGGCCTCCCAGGCCCGGTCGATATCCCCGAAGTTAGCCCGCGCCAGCGCGCAGATGCGCGCGCCCCTCACGTTCTTGGCAATCTCCGCCACCGCCGCGAAGTCGCCCGGAGAGGCCACCGGGAAACCGGCCTCGATCACGTCCACCCCTAACTTGACGAGCTGCCTGGCGATCTGCAATTTTTCCTTCACGTTGAGGCTCACGCCCGGAGACTGCTCGCCGTCCCGGAGCGTGGTATCGAAGATGTAAACTCTCTCCATCCTGCTCTCCTCCAAAAGAACCTAAGAGTCGACCGCTTCATCCAGGCCGTGACCCGATAGAACCATCGGCAGCACGTTCTCCTCCGGGTCAACCAGGCAGTTGACCAGAACCGGCCCCTCCCGCCCTAAAACCTCCCCCACGACGGCATCGAAGGCCGCCGCCGTCTCTACGGTATGGGCGGGAATGCCGTAGACACCGGCAAGAGCGGCAAAATCGGGGCAGAAAGCAAAGTCCACCGCGGAATACCGCCGGTTGCAGTAGAACTCTTGAAGCTGCCGGACCATGCCGAGCCGCCGGTTGTTGATAATGAAAATCTTGACGCCGGCTCCCTGCTCCGCCAGGGTGCCGAGTTCACTCATCGTCATCTGAAAGCCGCCGTCGCCGCAGACCAAGATTACCTGCTTCTCGGGACGGCCGAGTTTGGCACCGATCGCCGCCGGCAGCCCGTAACCCATACAGCCGAGTCCGCCTGAGGTAATGAGCGTCCGCGGGTGCTTGAAAGTATAGTACTGCGCCACCCACATCTGGTGCTGGCCCACATCGGTAACGACAATGCTCTCACCCGCCGTCAGCGCGCTCAGCCTTTCAATCACGTACTGGGGTTTAAAACCGCCGGTGCGGTCGTAGCTCAGCGGGTAATCCCGCCGGTAACCGGCCACCGTAGCCAGCCACTCCTCGTTCTTCCGGGGTGATAAAAGCAGCAGCAGGGCCTCGAGAACCTGTTTCACGTCGCCGACTATCGGCAGGTGCGGCCGAACATTCTTCCCTATCTCCGCCGGGTCGATGTCGATATGGATCACGCGGGCGTTGGGCGCGAACTTTTCCACCGCGCCGGTAACCCGGTCCGCAAACCTGGTGCCAAGCGCAATGAGCAAATCGGCGTTGGTGATCGCTAAGTTCGCACAGCGCGTCCCGTGTAGCCCCGCCATCCCTAAAAAGAGCGGGTGGTCGCCCGGAAAACCGCCAAGGCCCATCAGTGTTGCGGCAACGGGCGCCTGAATTGTTTCGGCAAGCCGGCGCACCTGCGCCGCTGCTTCCGCGCTAATCACGCCACCGCCGATGAGAAGCACCGGCCGGGTGGCCTCGGAAATCAGCCGCGCCGCCTGAGCGATCTGCGTCGGGTGTCCCTTGTAGGTTGGCCGGTAGCCCTTCAACTCCACCTTGTCCGGGTAATCAAACCTGATCCTGGCGCCCGTGACATCCCGGGGGAGGTCAACCAGCACCGGTCCCGGCCTTCCCGTGCGGGCGAGGTGAAAAGCCTTCTTAATAACGCCGGGAACGGCAGCCGGATCTTTAACTAAAAAGTTATGCTTAGTGATGGGCATAGTAACCCCGAAAATATCAACTTCCTGGAAGGCGTCGGTGCCGACCTGACTCGTCGGCACCTGTCCTGTAAAAAGGACCACGGGGACCGAATCCATGTAGGCGGTGGCAATCCCCGTAACCAGGTTTGTGGCCCCGGGACCAGAAGTCGCAAAACATACCCCCACGCGCCCCGTGGCGCGGGCATAACCGTTCGCCGCGTGGACCGCGCCCTGTTCCTGCCGGACCAGGACGTGCTTGATCCCTTTGGCGCTGTAGAGCGCGTCGTAAACGGGGAGGATGGCGCCACCCGGATATCCGAAAACAAGGTCCACCCCTTCTTTTTCCAGGCACCGGATGACCGCTTCGCCGACCGTGATCACTGATAACACTCCCTCTGAGCCGCCGAAAAACTTCGTCTGGCTTTTAAAAGAATCCAGAACATCCTTACCTGGAATTCGCGGCGCGAATTCCCTCAAAAAGAAGCCGACTTCCGACCTCCTGCCGCCAACCTCTATTTCTTCAGCCAGGACATCATCTTCCGGAGTTCTTTACCTACGCGCTCGATCTGGTGTTCACGCTCGCGCCGGCGCATCGCCTTGAGCACCGGCTGGTTGGCCTTATTTTCCAGGATCCACTCGCGGGCAAACTGGCCACTCTGGATCTCGGCCAGCACCCGCTTCATCTCTTCCCGTACCCGCTGGTCAATGATCCGCGGCCCGGTCCGGTAATCGCCGTACTCCGCGGTATTGCTGACCCGGCAACGCATTTCCGTGAGACCCCCTTCGTAAATGAGGTCCACAATAAGCTTCAGCTCGTGAAGGCATTCAAAATAGGCAATCTCCGGCGCGTAACCAGCCTCCACAAGGGTTTCGAAGCCCGCCTTGATGAGCTCCGCCACCCCGCCGCAGAGAACGCACTGCTCGCCGAAAAGGTCGGTCTCCGTCTCTTCGCGAAAGGTAGTTTCGAAAACTCCCGCCCTTGTTAACCCAATGGCCTTCGCGTAGGCTAGCGCAAGGTCCCGCGCCCGGCCGGAATAATCCTGGTAGACGGCGATAAGTCCCGGAACGCCGGCTCCTTCGGTATAAAGGCGACGCAGCATCGGGCCCGGGCTTTTCGGCGCCACCATAAAGACGTCCACCTCTTGCGGCGGCACGATCTGGCCGAAATGGATGTTGAAGCCGTGGGAAAACATCAGGGCCTTGCCCGCCTTAAGATGAGGCGCTATTTCCCCTGCGTAGACCTCGGCCTGCTGCTCGTCGGGTATGAGCATCTGGATGATGTCGGCTTCTCTGGCCGCTTCGCCAATAGGCGCCGTCGCCAGCCCATCCTCCCGCGCCAGCTCTGCCGAGGAACTCCCCGGCCGCAGCCCCACGATGACCTTTACCCCGCTGTCCTTGAGGTTTCGCGCCTGGGCCCTCCCCTGGCTCCCGTAACCGATAACCGCTACCGTTCGCTCCTGCAAGATACTCAGGTCCGCATCCTGATCATAGTAAATCCGGATCACGCTTCCGCCTCCCTGCCGTTAGTAATGATATCCTTTGTTCCCCGAAGCATGGCTACTTTCCCCGTCCGCACCATCTCGCGGATTCCGAAGGGCTTGAGGGCGTTGACCAAGGCGTTAATCTTCCCCTCGTCCCCCGTAACTTCCACTACCAGGGTCTTGCGACCGATATCCACGATGTGCGCCCGGAAAATTTCCACGATCTGAATAATCTCCGCCCTTTTCGATGGCTCGGCGTTCACCTTGATGAGCGCTAATTCCCGGTCCACGTACTCCATCCTGGTCACGTCCTGGACCTTGATGACCTCGACCAATTTGCGCAACTGCTTCGTGACCTGCTCGAGCACCCGGTCATCCCCCGCCACCACAATGGTCATCCGGGAGATTGCCGGGTTCTCCGTCTCGCCAACCGCCAGGCTCTCGATGTTAAAACCCCGCCTGCCGAAAAGGCCGGCTACCCGGGCCAGCACGCCGGGATTATTTTCCACGAGCACCGCAAGGGTGTGGCGCATAAGACTCCCCCTTTTTAACCGAGCATCTTCCTGAGCGACTCGCCGGGCGGCACCATCGGCATCACGTTTTCCTCGCGGTCGATGATGAAGTCAATGAAGACCGGCTTCGGCGAAGCGATGGCCTGCTCGAGTGCCGGTCTCACTTCCGCGGGCTTGGTGACCCGGATGCCCTCGGCGCCGTATGCCTCCGCCACCCGTACAAAGTCGGGGTTGTAAAGCTCGGTGTAGGAGTAGCGCCGCCGGAAAAAGAGCTCCTGCCACTGGCGCACCATCCCGAGGAAACCGTTATTCATAATCGCCACGTTAACCGGCAGGTCGTAACTCACCGCCGTCGCCAGCTCCTGAATGTTCATCTGGATCGAGCCGTCCCCGGCGATATCGAAAACAACCTCTTCCGGACAGGCCACCTGCACCCCGATAGCCGCCGGGAAACCAAAGCCCATCGTCCCAAGGCCGCCCGAGGAGATAAAGGAACGGGGCCTGGTAAAGGTATAAAACTGGGCCGCCCACATCTGGTTCTGCCCCACCTCGGTGGTAATGCGGGCCTCACCTTGGGTTAGGTGATAGAGTTCCCGGATGATAAACTGGGGTTTTAAGCCGTCCTCCTCGTAGGAGAGCGGGTATTCCTTCCGCCACCGGTCGATCTTTTCGAGCCAGGCCGGATGGGAAGCGACTTCAAGCACCTTCAGGAGCGCCTGGAGCACCCGCCGCACGTCGCCGATCACCGCCACGTCCACCCGGACATTTTTTCCCATCTCCGCCGGGTCAACGTCGATGTGGATAATCTTCGCTTCCGGCGCAAAGGTCTCCACCTTTCCCGTAACCCGGTCGTCAAAGCGCGCACCGATAGCGATGAGCAGGTCGCATTCGCAAACGGCGTAGTTCGCGTAGCGCGTGCCGTGCATCCCAAGCATTCCGAGCGAAAGCGGGTGGTTGCCAGGAAAACCACCGATACCCATCAGCGTCGTCGTTACCGGCGCCATTATCAGTTCCGCTAACCGGCGCAGCTCTTCGCTCGCCCCGGAACTCACCACCCCACCGCCCGCGTAGATCACGGGGCGCTCGGCGGTCGCGATGAGGCGCGCTGCCGCGAGCACCTGCTCTGGATCCGGGTCGACCACCGGCCGGTAGCCTGGCAGCTCTACCGGACCCGGTTCGACGTACTCGCACTGGGCGCCGGAGACGTCGCGCGGGATATCGACGAGTACCGGTCCCGGACGACCGGTAGTGGCGATATAAAAGGCCTCCTTGACTGTGCGGGCAAGCTCCCGGACATCTTTCACCAGGTAGTTATGCTTGGTAATCGGTAGGGTTATTCCGGTAATGTCCGCCTCCTGAAAGGAGTCGCGCCCGATAAGCGGCGTAGGCACCTGTCCGGTGAAAGCCACTAACGGGCTCGAATCCATAAACGCCGTGGCGATCCCGGTCACCAGGTTTGTTGCTCCCGGTCCCGAGGTGGCGATGCAAACTCCGGGACGGCCGGTGGCCCTGGCGTAACCATCGGCAGCGTGTGCCGCCGCCTGCTCGTGACGGGTCAGGATGTGTTGGATATCTGCGTCGTAAAGGGCGTCGTAAATCGGCAGCACCGCCCCCCCAGGGTAACCGAAGATCGTATCTACGCCCTCTTTTTTCAGCGACTCAACCAAAATCTCTCCGCCGGTTAGCCTCAAAAAGTCCACCTCCGTCCGTCAAATAAGCCTGAACTTTACGACCGCCCGCAACCCGGGGCGAAAACCGCACCACTGCTCGCCGACGAAACCTGTCTGGCGTAACGCCCCAGGTACCCGTGCGTGATTTTCGGCGCGAAGGGCGGCAGGGCCGCCAGCCGCGCTGCTATCTCCCTTTCCTCAAGCAGTACCGTGAGCCGCCGGGCCGGGATGTCAATCTCAATCATATCCCCATCCCGCAAAGCGGCAATCGGACCGCGGGCCGCCGCCTCGGGAGAAACATGGCCGATCGAGGCCCCGCGGGTAGCCCCCGAAAAGCGCCCGTCCGTCACCAGCGCCACGTCCTTGTCCCTTCCCAACCCCGCCAGGGTTGCGGTCGGGGTGAGCATCTCGCGCATCCCGGGCCCGCCGCGCGGCCCCTCGTAACGGATCACAATAACGTCGCCGCTTTGGAAGTTTCCGTTCATGATCGCGCTAACCGCTTCTTCCTCGCTATCGAAGACGCGCGCCGGCCCCCGGTGGCGCAACATTTCCGGGGCAACCGCTGATTGTTTTACCACCGCACCTTCCGGCGCCAGGTTGCCAAAAAGGATTGCCAGCCCCCCGGTAGCGCTGTAAGGGTCGTCTACAGGGCGGATCACCTCCGGGCGCCGCACCGCGCGGTCTTTTATATTCTCTTTAAGCGGCTTCCCCGTAACCGTCAGGGTTTCGCCGTCAATCAGCCCCGCCGCAAGCAGGAGATTCATCACCGCCGGGATGCCCCCCGCCTCGTCCAGATCCTGGAGGTGGAAGGGGCCCGCCGGGCTCAAACGGCAGAGGTTCGGGGTTCTATCACTCAGTTCGTTGATCGCCCGCAAATCGAGCTTTACCCCGGCCTCGTGCGCTATCGCCGTAAGGTGGAGGATGGTGTTGGTGGAGCAGCCGAGCGCCATATCCACCGTCAACGCATTCTGGAAGGCCGCCGGCGTCAGGATCCGGTCGGGAGTCAGGTTCTCCCGGACAAGCTCCACCACCTGCATCCCGGAAAGCTTCGCCAGTCGCCGCCGGGCCGCGGTCACCGCGAGGATCGTCCCGTTACCCGGCAACGCCATCCCGAGTGCCTCCGTCAGGCAGTTCATGGAGTTGGCGGTAAACATGCCCGCGCAGGAACCGCAGCCCGGGCAGGCAGCTTCTTCGAGTTCCGCCAATTCTTCCGGCGCCATCCGTCCCGCTTTCACCTGCCCTACGGCCTCAAAAACATTGCTCAAAGATACGTCCCGGCCCCGGAAGCGCCCGGCCTGCATCGGTCCGCCACTTACCACGATTGCCGGTATATTGAGCCGGGCGGCGGCCATCAGCATCCCGGGCACGATCTTGTCGCACGCCGTCACTAACACCAGCCCGTCAAAGGCGTGGGCCTCCACCATGGCCTCGATGCTGTCGGCAATAAGCTCCCGGGAGGCCAGGGAGTACTTCATTCCCCTGTGGTTCATCGCAATGCCGTCGCAAATACCGATGGTCGGGAACTCGACCGGTACCCCGCCGGCCATGCGCACCCCCGCCTTCACCGCCTCGGTAATATCCCGCAGGTGGATATGGCCCGGGATGATTTCGTTGAAGGAGTTTACCACCCCGATGAGCGGCCCGCTAAGCTCCCGGTCAGTGAAACCGAGGGCCTTGAAAAGCGAGCGGTGCGGCGCTTTTTCCAGCCCTTCCCTGACGATATCGCTCCGCAAAATCATACCTCCTCACGTCCGTTGCTCTTCCGGCATCACCCGCAGGCTATAAGCGCCCGGGGCCACCGGAACTTATTCGGGGTAAATCGCCGGCCCGTCAACCTTCGTCAATTCCCGGAAGGCGTGAATCAGCTCCCAGGTCACCGCCCCGGGCCGCCCGTCGCCGATGGGGCGGCCGTCAACCTTGACCACCGGGATGATCTCCGCCGCCGTTCCGGTAAGGAAGCACTCGTCGGCAATGAAAATATCGTGGCGGGTAAAGGTCTTCTCAAAAACCGCCATCCCTTTTTCCCGTGCCAGCGCCATTACGGTGTTGCGCGTTATCCCCTCGAGGATGCCGAGGTGGGGCGGCGGCGTGATGAGCTTACCATTTTTTACAATGAAAATGTTATCCCCGGTAGCCTCGGCCACATAGCCGTCACTGGTAAGCATGATTGCCTCCTGAACACCGTAAAGCCCTGCCTCGATCTTGGCCAGGATGTTATTCAAGTAGTTCAGTGATTTGATGCGCGGGTTCAGCGCCTCCGGCACGTTCCGCCGCGTCGGCACCGTGATCACTTCCAGCCCTTTCTCGTAAAACTCCGGCGGGTAGAGCTGAATGGTGGCCGCGATGCAGAAAACCGTCGGGCGCGGGCACTTCTTGGGGTCGAGCCCCAGGTCCCCCCGCCCCCGGGTGACCACGAGGCGAATATACCCGTCCCGGATGTTGTTCCGGCGGCAGGTTTCGAGAACCACTTCCTGCATCTCTTCCCGCGAAAGGGGAATCTCGAGAAGGATCGACTTGGCCGATTCGTAAAGCCTGTCGATATGCTCCTTGAGCTTGAAAACCCGGCCGTGGTAAGCCCTGATGCCCTCAAAAACGCCGTCCCCGTAAAGGAGACCGTGATCGAAAACCGAAACCACCGCCTTTTCCTCCGGGAGATACTCCCCATCCAGATAGATCGTAAGCCCCATCTTACCGCCTCCACGCCAAAAATTTAAACCAAAGCCTCCCGCCCCTTGTCCAGCCCGGACGTAACGCTGGCCAGGGACGAGAGGCTAACCTCCGCGGTACCACCCCGATTGCCGCCACCTCGCAGTGAAACGGCCCCTTTGTGTGTGCTTAAGAGCACACGGTTTTGGTAACGGGAAACCAACCCGGCAAAGACTACTCGGGCAAAACCTTTCGCCTTCCGGCTCCGGGGTGATAGGAAAACCGCCACTTTGCACCGGCTTTCACCCTGCCCGGCTCGCTGTCGCAAAGCCCTGCGGCTCCGGTCCCCTTCCTTGCCTTTGACCGCTATAATTTCCCCAAAGTATACAAAAAACAACAGCGGCGTGTCAAGTAGGCAAAACCGGTATTCGCCGCCCTACAGGTACCGCACCACCAGGTCGCCCACCTCGCTCGTCGAGTAGCCCATCCGGCCCGCAGCCAGACTCTTCAAATGCTTGGCACAAACCGTTTGGACCGCCTGTTCAATCCGCGCCGCCGCTTTCCTCTCGCCGAGTTCCTCCAACATCATCGCCCCCGCGCAGATGGCCGCAAGGGGGTTGATAACGTTCTGGCCCGCGTACTTCGGCGCCGACCCGCCGATCGGCTCGAACATCGAAACGCCTTCCGGATTGATGTTACCGCCGGCGGCGATGCCCATCCCGCCCTGGATGATCGCGCCCAGGTCGGTGATGATATCGCCGAACATGTTATCCGTAACGATAACGTCGAACCAGTCCGGGTTTTTGACCATCCACATACAGGTCGCGTCCACGTGGGCGTAATCGCGCTGGATATCGGGAAATTCCGCACCTACCTGGTGAAAAACCCGCTCCCACAGGTCGAAAGCATAGGTAAGCACATTCGTCTTGCCGCAGAGGGTAACCTTTTTCTTTTTGTTGCGCCGGCGGCAGTATTCGAAGGCGTAGCGAATGCACCGCTCAACCCCTTTGTAGGTGTTGATCGAGGTTTGGATCGCCACCTCGTCCTGCGTACCCCGCTTCAAAAAGCCGCCCGCACCGCAGTAAAGGCCCTCGGTATTCTCCCGCACCACCACAAAGTCAATATCGGCCGGGCCCTTATCCTTAAGCGGCGTCTCCACACCTTCGTAGAGCTTTACCGGACGCAGGTTAATGTACTGGTCGAGCTCAAAGCGCAGCCGCAGCAGAATCCCTTTCTCCAGGATGCCGGGCTTCACGTCCGGGTGACCGATTGCGCCCAGGTAGATAGCGTCAAACTGGCGCAGCTCGGCCAGAGCCGTATCGGGAAGCGTCTCGCCCGTCCGTAGGTAACGCTCCCCACCGAAATCGTAGGTCACGGCCTCGAACTTAAAACCTTCCAGTTCCGCAACCGCCGTCAGCACCTTCATTCCTTCCCTTATCTGCTCCGGACCGGTACCGTCGCCGGGAATAACCGCGATCTTATACACCAAACCCTTACCTCCCGCGGATAGACTTTTTAAATTGGGTGAAATTTTACCTCCTGCCGGATATTCTGTCAAGTAAGCGCCGGCAAAAGATGGTTTCAACGCGCCGGCGCGGCAAAAAGCATACGCCACCGGGAAGAAAAAGAAGGCCAGCAGTAGGCCTTCAAGGGATGGGGGTCAAGGATATATTCTGATTTAGCAAAATTTAGGATGTCGTCCGCAATTTAAATTCCGAAAACCGCTTAACCCTCACCGGAACGTTCCTGCAGCTCAAAGTTCAGGAACCGCTCCCGCACCTCTTCCTCCTCAAGATCCCCAAAATGCTCGATTATCTCTTTTTCCTTAAGAAAAAGCTCGCGACCCTGGGCATCGGAGATCTTGTACCACTTTGTCCCCGGCACCGGAAGCAGCCGGAGACCCGCCGTCTGAAACACATCAAAAACCCTGGCCAGGCGACTCACCGGAGGCACCCCCCTTCGGTGAGTTTGTGAAAATGATTACTTGCACTTTTTAGTATAAACGAAACGCGGCGGGGTGTCAATCCTTACCGCAACAAATTTTTTAAAGTTTCGATTCTTTCCCTTGTAAGGTCCGGCGCCGGTCCGCCGGGCACCCGGCGCGCTTTGAGCGACGCCTCCAGGCCGACTGCGGCAAACACGTCGGCGTCGATCACCGCAGCAAACTGCCGGTACTCTTCGAGGGTCAGTTCCTCGAGGGTTTTCCCGCGCTCCAGGCAGTAAAGGACCACCCGACCGACAACCGCGTGGGCGTCACGAAACGGCAGCCCCTTGCGCACGAGGTACTCCGCCAGGTCGGTAGCCGCAATAAAGCCGGCACGCGCCGCCGCAGCCAGTCGCTCCCGGTTTACCTTCATGGTGCGTAAGAGCGGCCCGAAAACCGTAAGGCACGCCTTTAAGGTGTCCACGGTATCGAAGAGCAGCGGCTTGTCCTCCTGAAGGTCCTTATTATAAGTGAGAGGCAGACCCTTGAGCAACAGCAACATCCCCGTGAGGTTCCCCACCACCCGGCCCGTCTTGCCCCGGCAGAGCTCCGCCACGTCCGGGTTCTTTTTCTGGGGCATCATGCTCGACCCGGTGGCGAAAGCATCGTCAAGTTCGACGAAGCCGAACTGCGGGGTGCTCCAGAGGATGATCTCCTCTGCCAGACGGCTCAGGTGAACCATCGTCAGCGCAGCGGCCGCACAGAACTCCACCACGAAATCCCTGTCGCTTACCGCGTCCATACTGTTTGCGGCCACGGCTTCAAAACCCAAGAGCTCCGCCACGTAGGCCCGGTCAAGAGGGAAGGTCGTGCCCGCCAGGGCCCCAGCACCTAAGGGCAGAACATTGGTCCGCCGGTAACAATCTGCTAGGCGAGCGTCATCACGGGTGAACATCTCGTAGTAGGCAAGCAGGTGGTGGGCGAAAGTCACGGGCTGTGCCGGCTGGAGGTGCGTGAAGCCCGGCATCAGCGTCTCCACGTGCTCCGCCGCCACGTCGACCAGAGCACGCCGTAGCTCTTTTAGGAGCTGCCGCACCGCATCAATCTCGTCGCGCAGGTAAAGGCGCAGGTCCGTGGCAACCTGGTCGTTCCGGCTGCGGCCGGTATGGAGCTTTTTCCCTACTTCCCCCACCCACCTGACCAGCAGGGCTTCCACTAAAGAGTGGATATCCTCTTCCCCTTCGGGCTGCACCTTCCCGGCCGCAAATTCCGCGTAAATCTTCGCGAGCCCCTTTATAATTGCCTCACCCTCGTCCGGCGCCAGCACCCCGACCTTCACCAGCATCTGCGCGTGTGCCTGGCTCCCTTTAATGTCGTAGGGCCACAGGCGGAAATCAAAGGAAAGGGAATCTTGAAACTCCCGCACCCGCCGGTCCGTTTCTTTCTGAAACCGACCACCCCACAGCGTGCCCACGCTTTCCCCTCCCGTTACTTTTTCACCAACGCTCGCACTTTCAGCGGTAGGCCGAAGAGATTGATGAAACCGGTGGCGTCCTTATGGTCGTACATCTCGTCCCGCTCGAAGGTAGCCAGGTCCTTAAGATAAAGCGAATGGGGCGACCAGATGCCCGCCGGAGAGATCGTCCCCCGGTAAAGCTTCAGACGCACCCGCCCGGTCACCGTCCGGCAAACGGAGGTCACAAAGGCATCGAGAGCCTCCCGGAGTGGCGAAAACCAGAGCCCGTCATAGACGAGTTCCGCGTACTTGAGGGCTACCATCTCCTTGAAGTGCAAGGTGGCCCGGTCGAGGGTCAATCGTTCGAGTTCCCGCAAAGCGTAAAAGAGCACCGTTCCGCCAGGCGTTTCGTAGACGCCCCGGGACTTAATCCCCACCAGCCTGTTCTCCACCATATCCACGATGCCGATGCCGTGCTTGCCACCGATTTCGTTTAAGCGCTCTACCAGCGTCACCGGGTCCAGCCGCGTCCCGTCGAGCCCAACCGGCGTGCCGGCTTCAAAGTCGATGGTCACGTAGACGGGCGCCGCTGCTGCTTTCTCTGGGGGGAGCGTTAAAAGATAAAGGTCCGCGGGCGGCTCGTTCCCCGGGTCTTCAAGATCCCCGCCCTCGTGGCTCAGGTGCCAGATATTCCGGTCCATGCTGTAGGGACGCTCCTTAGTTACCGGGACCGGGATACCCCGGGCCGCCGCGTAAGCGATCGCCTCTTCCCGCGAGCGGATGTCCCACAACCGCCAGGGGGCGATCACCTTCAGGTTGGGGTCGAGCGCCGCCACACTGACTTCAAAGCGGACCTGGTCGTTACCCTTCCCCGTAGCCCCGTGGGCCACCGCCTCGGCCCCCTCACGGTGCGCAATCTCCACTAACTTCTTGGCGATGAGCGGCCGGGCCATCGAAGTGCCGAGAAGGTACTTACCCTCGTAGACCGCTCCCGCCCGCAGACAGGGGAAGACGTAGTCGGTCAGAAATTCCTCCCGCACGTCGACGATGTAAACCTTGCTGGCACCGCTTTTTAAAGCCTTGGCTTCAAGGGGTTGGAGCTCCTCGCCCTGGCCAAGGTCACAGGCCATCGCCACGACCTCGTAGCCGAAATTCTCCTTGAGCCACGGAATGATGATCGACGTATCGAGCCCGCCCGAGTAAGCTAAAACCACCTTTTTGCTCATCCGAAAGATCCTCCTTAAAAATAACGGCCCCAAATACAGCAGATAGAAGCAAAACTTACGGCCACAAAATATTAAACGTTGAACGTCAAAACCTAAAGCACCAGCGCCAGCAGCGCCTTCTGGACGTGGAGCCTGTTTTCCGCCTCGTCCCAGACCCGGCTCGCCGGTCCGTCGATCACCTCGTCGGCGACCTCCTCGCCCCGGTGCGCCGGGAGGCAGTGGAGGAAGATGCAGTCCGGCCGCGCGTGACGGAGCAGGGAAGCGTTCACCTGGTAGGGCCTAAAGATGCGGACCCTCTCAGTGTGCTCCGCCTCCTGGCCCATGCTCGCCCAGACATCCGTCACGACAACATCTGCTTCCCGCACCGCTTCCACCGGGTCATTGAGCACCTCGACCTTGCTCCCCGCAGCCGCCTCCTTCGCCGCCGCCACAATCTCCGGGTGAGGCTCGTAGCCCGGCGGTGTAGCCACCGCGATATCCATCCGCACCCGCGGCGCCGCTAAAAGCAACGAATGACAAACATTGTTGCCGTCCCCAACCCAGGCGACCTTTAACCCCTCAAACCTGCCCTTGGCCTCGAGAATGGTCATCAGGTCGGCCAGGATCTGACACGGATGCTCCCAGTCGGTGAGCCCGTTGATCACCGGAATGGTCGCCGCTTCGGCCAGCGCAACCACGTCTTCCTGGCTGAAGGTCCGGATCATGATCCCGTCTACGTAACGGGAGAGAACCCGCGCGGTATCAGCGATTGTCTCCCCGCGGCCAAGCTGCAGGTCCTGCGCGTTGAGATACAGCGCGTACCCCCCTAACTGGTACATCGCCACCTCAAAGGATACCCGGGTGCGCGTGGAGGGCTTTTGAAAAATCATGGCTAACGTCTTGCCTTCACAGAGGGTATGCCGGTCTCCTCTGTACCTAGCCTCCTTCAGCTCCCGGGCGATATCGATCATCGCTCTGATCTCTTCGCCTGTAACGTCACCAATCGAAAGGAAATCCCGGCCGTGGAAGCGCTTACGCAACGAGGCAAACATTGTCTTAACCCCCTAAGGATTTAATTCTATCTCCCGTACCGCCGCGGTTAGAGCCGCCTGCAAAATCGCCACGGCGCGGTCGACATCCTCCCGGCTGATAGTCAGCGGCGGCACAAAACGCAAGGTATCCTCTTTCACCGCGTTCACAATCAGGCCGCGCTCCTGGCACAGAGAAACCAGCTGCTTCGCCGGCACCTTTACTACCACGCCGAGCATGAGTCCGAGGCCCCGCACCTCGGTTATCAGGCCGCTTTGCGCGCGGAGCCTTTCCAGGGCCTCCCGGAAATAGCTTCCCACCCGCACGGCGTTGGCGACTAGCCCCTCCTCTTCTATCGCCCGCAGCGCCGCCAGCGCCGCCGCCGCCGCCAGCGGGTTCCCCCCAAAGGTCGAAGCGTGGTCCCCCGGCGCAAAGGCAGAAGCAACCTCTTCCGTCGCCAGGAGCGCCCCGATCGGAAAGCCACCACCAAGGGCCTTCGCCAGACAGGTGATGTCCGCCGTAACCCCGTAGTGCTCCTGCGCCAAAAACCGTCCGGTCCGCCCTAAACCACACTGCACCTCGTCAAAAATTAGGAGTGCCCCCCGCTGCTGACAAATCTCCCACGCAACCCGGATAAATTCGTCTGTTGCCGGATAAACCCCGCCTTCACCCTGAACCGGCTCCAAGAGAACCGCCGCCGTTTTATCGGTAACCGCGGCTTCAAGCGCCGCCACGTCGTTAAAAGGAACGTACCGGAACCCGGGCACTAACGGCTCAAAACCCTGGTGGTACTTGGGCTGCCCGGTCGCGGTCACGGCACCGTAGGTGCGGCCGTGGAAGGAATTGAGCGCCGTCACGATCTCAAAGCGCCCTTCGCCCCACCTCTTCTTCGCGTATTTCCGGGCGAGCTTTAAAGCCCCCTCCACTGCCTCGGCCCCGCTGTTACAAAAGAAGACCCGGTCGTAAGGTGTGTGCTCCACCAGCCACCGGGCGAGCATGGTCTGGGGCACCGAGTAGTAAAGGTTGGAGCAGTGCATGAGTACCCCGGCCTGCTCCCTAATAGCCGCCACAACCCGGGGGTGGCAGTGGCCTAAAGAATTCACCGCCAGACCGGCAACGAAGTCAAGGTACTCCCTACCAGCCGCATCCCAGACCCTAACCCCAGCGCCGCGCACCAGGACCAGCGGAAGGCGCCCGTAAGTTTTCATTATATATTTATCGGCCAGCGCCACAACCTCTCGCGGCGAGAACCCCGCAGAATTTTCCGCTGCCAACCGGCTCCCTCCTTATTTTAAAAAAGTTACCGTTCAAGGAAGCACCATCGTGCCGATGCCCTCGTCCGTGAAAACCTCGAGGAGAATGGCGTGCAAAACCCGGCCATCGAGGATGTGGGCCCGCTTCACACCGCCCTTGATCGCCGCCGCACAGCATTCGAGCTTGGGGATCATTCCCCCGGAAATCTTCCCGGAAGCCACCAACTCCGGAATGTCGTCCACCCTTAACACCGAAATGACCGAACCTTTATCCGCCGGATCACTCAAGATCCCCTCCACATCCGTGAGGATGATGAGCTTGTCGGCCCCAAGAGCCTCAGCAATTTTCCCCGCTACCGTATCGGCGTTGATGTTGTATCCCTCGCCGTCGGGTCCCAGGCCAATCGGGGCCACTACGGGAATGTACCCCTGTTGGATGACGCTCAGCAGCAGGTCGGGATTCACCTGCGTCACCCGGCCCACAAAACCGAGGTCCTGCTCGACCTCACTGCCGTCGGCTAGCCGCACCTTCCCCGGTTTCTTCGCCGCCATGACCAAGTTGGCATCCTTCCCGCAAAGCCCCACTGCCCGTCCGCCGAGGCGGTTGATAAGCGCGGTAATTTCTTTGTTAAGCCGGCCGAGAACCATTTCTACAACCTCCATCGTTTCGGCGTCCGTTACCCGGAGGCCGTTGACGAAGGAGGTCTCTTTTCCAAGACGCTTCAGCATCTTCGAGATATCCGGTCCGCCGCCGTGGACTACTACCGGATGCATCCCGACATACTTCATCAGCACGAGGTCGGTCATCACCGCCCGCTTCAGCTCGCAGTTGAGCATCGCGTGACCGCCGTACTTCACGACGATAATCTTGCCGTAAAACTTTTTTATGTAGGGCAGGGCCTCAACCAGAATCCCCGCCTTCTCCTGTGCCGTTAAAACCATTGCCTCGCCCCGCTGTCTTAAAAATTTTGCCTCTGTCGCGCAAGACGCACCGATGATTCTTCTACGTTCTGTAGCTGGCGTTGATTCTTACGTAATCATACGTCAGATCGCAGCCCCACGCTACCGCAGCGGCCGCGCCCTCGTTGAAATCAACCGTTATCACCACCGGGTCTTGTTCCAACTCCCGGCTCGCCCTCTCCTCAGAAAAGGGAAGTCCCGCCCCACCTGCGGCCACCTGTTCTGCACCTATAAAGATGGCGACTTTCGCCGGGTCGAAGGCCGCGCCGGAATAACCGGCAGCGCAAAGGATGCGGCCCCAGTTAGCGTCCCGCCCGAAAACCGCCGCCTTCACTAAATTGGAACCGGCAATCGCCCGAGCCGCCAGGCGCGCGTCCGCAAGCGTCCTAGCGCCTGTAACCCGGACCTCGATAAGCCGCGTGGCCCCCTCGCCGTCCCGGGCGATTTTTTTCGCCAGTTCGGTGCAAACCGCGGTGAGCGCCGCCACAAAGTCGGCGTATGCTGGCCCCGCGGCGGTGAGCTTCGGGTTCCCCGCCATGCCGTTGGCTAAGACCACCACCATGTCGTTGGTGCTCGTATCCCCGTCAACCGTAATCATGTTGAAGGAGGCGTCGACCGCTTCTTTCAGCGCCCGACGCAGAAGCTCGGCCTCTATGGCCACGTCAGTGGTGATAAAGGCGAGCATCGTCGCCATATTCGGGTGAATCATCCCCGATCCCTTCGCCATCCCGCCGACCGCGCAGGTGCAGCCGCCTACGGAAAAGCGGACCGCTGCCTCCTTAGTGACGGTATCGGTGGTCAGGATGGCCTCCGCAGCGGCGGCGTGGCCCGCCACGCCCAGCGCCGCCGCCGCCGCCGGCAGCGCCGCCGCGATTTTCCCGAGTGGCAGGCGCTGCCCGATCACGCCGGTAGAACTCACCAGCACCAGTTCCTCCGGCAGTTCCATAACGGCAGCCGCAAGCCGGGCCATCGCTACCGCGTCCGCGTAGCCTTCCTCCCCGGTGCAGGCATTGGCATTACCGCTGTTAACCACCACCGCCTGGGCCACACCCCGCGCCAGCCGCGCAGCCGTTACTAAGAGCGGGGCGGCCTTCACCCGGTTGGTAGTGAAAACACCCGCCGCCGCTGCCGGCACCTCGCTGTAAATAAGCGCCAGGTCTTTTTTCACTTTCTTAATCCCCGCGGCCACCCCGCTTGCCAGGAACCCCTTGGGCAGGGTAACGCCGCCCGCGAACCACTCCACTATCGATCTGCCTCCCGAACTCGCTATGGAAAGCGCACCTTTTCCTTCTGAGGGGAAACCTTCCTCGTTATTTAATAGCCGCGCCAGTCTCGCCCCGGTTACCGGCCCAGCACTTGCCGCCCTACGGGTAGAGCCCGACGAAATCGAGACCGGTGGTCTCAGGAAGACCAAATAGCAGGTTCATATTTTGCACCGCCTGTCCCGAGGCGCCCTTAACCAGATTATCAATTGCCGCTAACAGCACCGCCCGCCCGGTGCGGGGGTCGGCCACGGCGCCCAAATGCACTATGTTCGAACCCGTCACGCTCTTCGTCCGGGGGAGCACCCCTTCCGGCAGCACCCGGATGAAAGGCTCATCCCGGTAAAACTCGCGGTAGATATCGAGAAGCGCCCCGGTCGTCAGCTCTTTCCTCAGGGTAGCGTAAACCGTCGTTAGGATGCCACGGGTCTGCGGGACCAGGTGCGGGGTAAAGGAGACCCGCACTTCCGTTCCTGCAGCCGCTGTCAGCTCCTGCTCAATTTCCGGGGTGTGCCGGTGAATGCCCACGTTATAAGCCGTAACGTTTTCGTTGACCTCGGCATAGTGGCTCCGAAGGTCGAGCTTTCGCCCGGCCCCCGAAAGGCCAGATTTGGCATCGATAATGATGGTGGCAGGATCGATAACCCCCGCCTTAAGAAGCGGCACCGTTGCGAGAAGCGATGCCGTCGGGTAGCATCCCGGATTGGCGACCAGGGCGGCGCCTCGCACCCTGTCCCGGTAAAGCTCCGGCAGGCCGTAAACCGCCTCCCGCGCTAACTCCGGCGCCTCGTGCTTTACCTTGTACCACGCCTCGTAAACGGCAGCGTCCCGGAAGCGAAAATCAGCCCCTAAATCGATCAGTTTCTTGCCCCGTTCCAAAACCGCCCTGGCGACAGGTACTGCGTGCCCGTGGGGGAGCGCCGTGAAAACCACGTCGCAAGCGGCCGCCATTTTCGCCGCATCGAAAACCTCCAGCACGCGATCGGTGCATCCGGAAAGGTGCGGGAAAACGGCCGATAGTTGCTGGCCGGCGTAACTGCGCGACGTTAAAACGGCAAGCTCCGCCTCCGGATGGCGCAGGAGTATCCGCACCAACTCCGCACCCGTATAACCCGAGGCCCCGACAATACCGACCCTGATCAAATTCCCACCCGCCATCCAAGTTTAATGTTGATAATTATACAGGACGTTGTATAAAAATACAATGGGGCGGGCAAAATATTTTTCCAGTGCGCCGCCCCAGCCCCGTAAACCGGCGTTATTCCGAACTCAGCGCTTCGCCTCCCAGACGGAGCCCACGATATCCACCGGCGCGCCGCAGGCGCCGCATTTCCCATCTTTGAGGAAGACGTTGCGCACCTTGTAGCCCTCCCGGCGGACGACCGCGGCACCGCAACCCGGACAGTAGGTGGTGTCGGCCTCCTCATCCCAGACATTTCCAAGATAAACATACCGCAGCTTCTTCCTGGCCGTCTCGCGGGCGGCATAAAGCACCTCGAGCGGCGTCGGGGGCCGCTCCATTTCGAAATTCGGGAAATACCGGGAGAAGTGAAGCGGGATACGCGGGTCAACGGCGGCAAGCCAGTCCACCAGCGCGCCGATCTCTTCTGCCGCATCATTCAATCCGGTAACGATCAGGTTCGTCACTTCTACGTGACAGTGGTCCTTCGCCACTTCCACCGTCCGGAGAACGGGCTCAAGCCGCCCAGCACAAACGTGCTGGTAATAATCATCCCGGAAGGACTTAACGTCGATATTCATCGCGTCGATGTAGGGGAGCAGCTCGCGTAACGGTTCTTCCGCGATAAACCCGTTGGTAACCAGGACGTTTTTAAGTCCTGCTTCCCGCACCTGCCGGGCGGTATCGCGGACGAATTCGTACCATACCACCGGCTCCGAATAGGTATAAGCAACGCCAACGCAGCGGGGTCCCTGGGCCTGTGCCATCGCCACCACCTGCTCGGGTGTAAGCGGTATAGTCGGCGGCGAACCGTGCGCAATCTCCCAGTTTTGGCAGAAACCGCAGCGGAGATTACAGCCGAAAGTCCCCAAAGAAAGGATGGTGTGGGCCGGGTAAAAGTGGTAGAGCGGCTTTTTCTCCACCGGGTCCGCATTGCACGAGGAGCACTGGCCGTAATTTAAGGCGTAAAGCGTCCCGCCACGGTTTTCCCGCACGCGGCAAAATCCCGTACGCCCCTCCTTAATAAGACATCCTTTCGGGCAGAGCCGGCACAAAACCGCGTTATCTTCCTGCTTTTCGTAAAAAAGCGCCTCGCGCATCCCCAACCTCCTCCGTCGCAAACCTAATGGTACCGGACGACCTCGAACCGCTCAAGCTTCACCGGCTCGTGCGGCCCGATACCCGCCTTCCGCCGGGCGATGGCGACCTGTTCCTCCGGAGTATCAACTCCCTGAATATCCGGCAGCAGAAGACCCCGGCGCCGGCCGGAAGAAACGATTACGCCGTAGCGCTTCGGGTCGAGATCCGCCAGCCCCTCAACCGGTTCTGGCGCGCCGAGGATGTCAACCGAGATGGTAAGATCGTCAACCTCCGCCGTGCTCACCGGGTCAAAGCGGGGATCCCGGGTCGCCGCACTGATGGCGTTCTCGATCACCTCTTCGACAATGTTGCGTTGCGTCGCCTCCACCGTGCCGATGCAGCCGCGCAAAACCCCGTCCTTCTTTAAAGAGACGAAAACCCCGGCCGGCCGGTCAAATTCCGGCGGCACCTCTTTCGCCTGGAGGCGCTCGCCCCTTTCTATGTAAGCCTTTATAGCCTCTCGGGCCACCCGCACCAGAAAGCTCTCCGTCCGCAACCGCTTGGCTGCCGCCGCGTTTAACTCCTCCCAGAAACGCCGCCGGTCGTCGCGCCCGCGCGGTGTGATGCACGCCACCATGTACCCAACGCCGAAAGGTCCCTCGTAAGAAAGCACCTCCGCCGCTACCGCCAAGCCGTCGAAGGCACCGAAGAGCATCACCATGGGCCGGAGCCCGCACTCGCCGGCCCGCTCGACCAGCAACGGATCCAGCCGGATCAGCGCCACCGGATCCCCCGCCGCTATGATTTCCTGCACCCGCCGGTCGAAGACTGCGCCCATCGGGTCGTATCCGTTGGGCGCTTCTGGGAGCAGGCGGTGGGAGAGGTCCCCGCTGGCCACTACGGCCACCCGCCGGCCGAGCCGCACCGCGGCCCGCTGCACGGCAACGCCAAAGCCGTAAAGCTTCCACAGGGGAATAATGGCCATCCCGCAGACGACCACGGGAAGGGCGATGCCGCCTTTTTGCAACCAGTAAAGAGGCGCCGTGATCCCGTGGTCCAGATGGTATCCGTACCCCGCGTCGATCGCCGTCTCGGGAAGCCCAAGCGCCGCCAATTCCTGGCGCAGCGCGTCTGCCAGCGGACCATCCGTCGTCAACGAAAAGCTTACTTCCGGTGCTCCGAAGCGGCTTAAGTTCCCCGCCAGTCTGGACACCGTTACCACACTAATGGCGTCCCAGAGTACCGGCCCGTGGGGCGAAATCACCACCATGGTTTCTGCACCGCTCGCCGCAATTCTGCGGCCAAGCGCCACGAGCGCTTCCTGGGTTCGCCGTACCTTCCGGGCCTCGGTACCCCCGACTTCGGGCACCATAATCGGTGGGTGAGGGACTATCCCGCCGATGCGGATAAACCCGCCAGGTGCTTCCTGCCTATCAGCCGCCGTCATGCCGAACCCTCCCGCAGCCCTAAACCTTAAGGCCCGTCAAAAATGCCAGTATTCCAGGCCTTTAAGGATAAAATACCCCGCCAGCCCGATTAGAAACAGCGCCGCCACCGTCAGCACCGCCCGGTAAAGCGCGGGACCCAGAAACCGACGCCCGCCGCCCACGACACCGGCCACAGCCGCGTACCAGACCAGGTCGGCCAGGATATGCCCGGTGAAGAAAACCGCCACGCCGCCCCAGCCCCACCGCAGAGCAACGTTCACGTACGAAAGGCCGATGGTAGCCCACCAGAGGCTCCAGTAAGGATTCGAAAGGCTCACTCCCGCCCCCAGCCCGATCAGACGTCCCACACCGGCGCTCGCCGCAGAATTACTCCCCTTTGTACCAGCGGTAAGGTCCAGCGAAACCCGCCCCTTAACGACGTCACGCAAGATCGTCGCTCCCATCCAGAGCAAGAAACCGCCGCCCACCAGCGAAATCCCCGCGACCACCCCCTGGCGCGCGATAAAAGGCCCTATCCCCAGAGCTATTGCCGCCACCAGCGCCGCCTCTAAGAGGCCGTGGCCAACCACAAGGAGCGGCCCCGCCTTCGCGCCCTGCCGGGCGCTTTCGGCAACCGTTACCGTCAGGAGCGGTCCGGGCATCATTGCTCCTGTCAGGGCAACTAAAAACGCCGTTAGAAAAAGTTCCGGTAGACCCACGGCCTAAAAGCGGTAACCCGCGGCCCGCCCCGCATATTTTTCGAGCAACTCCCGCGAGCCGGACAGAAACTGGCGAACAACCTCTAACCGCTTACCCCGCACGCCGGCATTGAGCACCGTCATCGCCAAGTGCACCGGAAGCGGCGCCAGCGTCCCGCCGCGAAAAACCCGTTCCGGCACCACAATGCTGGTATCAAGGGCCAGCAGGCGCATCTCGAGGTCCGTAAGTTCGTCGGCAGTAATCTCCCGGCCCCCGTCTCTGTTTCGCCCGCAATAGGGGCGAGACTGGAGCACCGCCTCTGGCAGCCCGATCCCGTATTCCGCCTGTAAGAAGTCCGCCAGGGCGTTAACGTGGCGCACGCGCTCCTGCTCTCTTTTGGCGTAGTCCTCTTCGCTGAGAAGGCCGAAAAGCCGGCAGCCGAACGGGCGAACCGGCGCAATGAGGCAGCCCTCCGCCGCACGGAAAGGACATTTGAGCTCCGGGTCGGCAAGCTCGAGAAAGAAAAATTCCGCCGCCCCCCGGAGGATTGCCTCCTGCTTTTCGGGAAGTTTATCGCGGATGTAGCGGTAGACGTTCAGGTACTCGAGCAAAGAAGCGGCAGGCGGATTCTGGCAACAAAGCTCACAATCCCGGCACTCCCTGTCGGGCATATCAAGGTAAATCCGCTCTAAGTCTCTCAAGAGTCCGTTATTCTCGGCGTAAATCAGGCTTGAATAAAGTTCGTTGACCCCTAACATTACCCCTACCCTTCCTCATCCAGGCTTGTCACCTTAGCAAAAACCTGGTAAAATTATTGTAATAGGATTCGGTTCCGAAATTCATATTCCTCTCCGCGCGGACAAAATAAGTATAACAAAGTCTCTACCCGTTGAATAGTCCAACCCCGTTTCTAAGGGAGTTAACAAATGGCGGCACAGTTTTCGTTTTTCGACATCATTTGGACTATCTTTATCATTTCGGCCTTCCTGCCCATGCTGAAACAGCAGCACTTAGAGATGCAGCGGATGCGTCTCATCCGGGCAATCGAGCAGAAGCGCCGCTCGCGCCTGATCACCATGATCCACCGGCAGGAACTCTTAAGCCTTTTAGGCCTTCCTCTAACCCGCTACATCAACATTGAGGACTCCGAACATATCCTCCGGGCCATCCGTTATACCCCGCCCGACATGCCGATCGACCTTCTGCTCCACACACCGGGCGGCCTTGTGCTTGCCGCCGAGCAGATCGCGCGGGCGCTCGAGAAACACCCGGCGAAGGTGACGGTTTTTATCCCCCACTACGCGATGTCCGGTGGAACGATGATTGCGCTTGCCGCCGACGAGATCGTGATGGACGAAAACGCGGTGCTCGGCCCCGTCGACCCGCAGCTCGGCAACTACCCGGCCGCCTCAATCCTGGAAACCGTCCGGCTGAAAGGAATCGAAAAGGTCGACGATACCACCGTCATCCTGGCAGACATCTCCCGCAAAGCGATCAACCAGGTCGAGGAATTCGTCCACTATCTCCTGCGCGGGAAAATGGGGAGTGAGAAGGCCCGGGCTATTGCCCACTTCCTCACCAGCGGCCGCTTCACCCACGACTACCCGATCACCTCCGAGCAGTTGAAGTTGCTGGGCCTTCCGGTCCGCACCGACCTGCCCAAAGAGATATACTCCCTGATGGAGCTTTACCCGCAGCCGAGCCAGCGCCGCCCTTCGGTGCAGTACATCCCGCTCCCGTATGGCCGCCCCGACCGCGACGGCAAACGCTGACTAAGGTGGCCCGGGCAACGTCAGCGCGCCAGCCTTGGCCGCAAAGTAGCGGACTATCCCGGCGTAGATCGCAAAGGCGACCTTGCTCTGGTAAGCAGGGTCCTGCAGGAGCTTGAATTCCTGCGGGTTAGTGATAAAGCCCACCTCCACCACCACTGCCGGCATCTGCGCCGTCCGGCCGGTGAAGTAATCGACCGCTTTCGGTAACCGCGTCGTGTTCCCCAAAAACTCCCGCAGAGCGCTCTGGATGGCGCAGGCCAGTTCCCGTCCCGCCGCCGCGCCCGGCTGGTAGAAGGTCTGGGCACCGTATTCGTTATCCTCCTCAAAACTGTTGACGTGAATGCTTACAAAAATGTCGGCCCGGTTCGCGTTAGCCATATCCACCCTGCGCTGGAGATCCTCCCGCTTCCTCCCCTTACCAACCGCCGTTTCCGGGTCGGCCAGGTCCCGGTCCTCTTCGCGCGTAAGCATTACCCGCGCGCCTCCCTGCCGGAGAAAACCGGCGAGTCTGAGCGCTACTGCCAACGTCAGGTCCTTCTCTCTGACTCCTTCCCGCACTACCCCCGGATCAGGGCCGCCGTGGCCCGGATCGACCACCACCAGCCGGTCCAACAGTACGGGGGATAGGACAGCGATTTCCTGTTCCCCGGCCCGCAACGTCGCAGAATCGTAAATCCGGACTGCGAGCAAAAGAAAAAGATAGGCCCCAGCGCCTAAAACTAACAATTTTAGTGCGTGGCCGAACTTTTCCCTGCGTCTTTTCAGAAAAAGATCCTCCTATCGGCCGTTCTCGCGAAACCGCCGGCTCCCCTACGAAATAAAGCTACGTTGTTCGCCAAGGGGTTATTACCAAAGCTCTAAAAACAAAATGCCGGAAACGGCCTGGCAGCCTTATTCCGGCATTTGAACTTCGAACCGCGAACCTTGAACGTTGAACGGCAAACGTTTTAACGCTTCGAGAACTGCGGTGCCCGCCGCGCCTTCTTGAGCCCGTACTTGCGGCGCTCTTTCATCCGCGGGTCACGCGTCAGAAAGCCGGCCTTTTTCAGAACCGGACGCAGGTTCGGATCCGCCTCGACCAGCGCCCGGGCGATACCGAGCCGCACCGCACCCGCCTGCCCGCTAATGCCGCCGCCGACCACCCTGGCCTTAACGTCAAAGCGCCCGAGCATCCCGGTGACTTCCAGCGGCTGTTTTACCAGCACCTCTAAGGTTTTCCGCCCAAAGTAAGCATCCAGCGGGCGCTCGTTAACAACCATATTGCCTTCACCGGGCGTGAGAAACACCCGGGCAATCGCGTTTTTCCGCCTTCCCGTGCCGTAAAAATGAACCTTGGCCAAAGCTCTACCCCCCTTTTTTAAAGCTCCATCGCTTCCGGCTTCTGCGCTTGGTGCGGGTGTTCCGGACCGGCATAAACCCGCAGTCTCCTGGCCATGCGCGCGCCAAGTCTGGTCTTCGGCAACATGCCCTCTACCGCCTTGCGCACAGCCAGTTCCGGACGCGTTTTCATGAGCGTGGCGTACTTCATCACCTTCAAGCCGCCCGGATAACCGGAATGCCGGATGTAGAGCTTCTTCTCTAACTTGTTCCCCGTAAGGAGGACCTTATCCGCATTCACGATAATCACGTGATCACCCGTATCGACATGCGGCGTGAAGATCGGCTTATGCTTCCCGCGCAGGATGTGCGCCGCTTTGCTCGCCAGCCGCCCGAGGGATTTCCCCGCAGCGTCGAGTACGTACCAGCGCCGCTCGACCTCTTCGGGCTTTGCCATATAGCTGCGCATTTTACTTAACCTCCTCTGCTGCTCACGATCGTTCGCGAACCAAATTGCGCCGTAAACTCTGCGGTGCTCCGGAAAAGGATGTGAAATCATACAAGGAAAAGTTTAATATACCCCGTTTCCAGATGTCAAGAGTGCGAATTCGACCATTCGCTCGGCAACGGAAACGCGTACCACCTGTACCCGGACAGGGTCGCCTAGCCGAAAACGGCGACCGGTGTTCTGGCCCGTAAGGGTGTAGCGGCGTTCGTCGTAAACGTAAAAATCATCGGTGAGCGTCCGAACGTGGACCAGACCTTCGACGGTATTCTCAAGCTCCACGTAGAAACCCCAGGCGGTCACCCCGCTGATGAAACCGGCGTAAACGTTCCCGATTTTATCCTCCATGAAGGCCACCTTTTTAAGCTCGGTCGCCTCGCGCTCCGCCTCCATCGCCACCCGCTCGCGTTCGGAGGATAGCGCCGCCGCCAAGGCCGCCTTCGCCCGTAGTGCCGCCGCCCGCTCGTCGGGCAGGGTCCCACTCGCAAGCGCTTCCCGCAGCACCCGGTGGATGAAAAGGTCGGGATACCGCCGGATGGGCGAAGTAAAGTGGGTGTAGTACTCCGAGGCCAGCCCGAAGTGCTCCGTCCGCTCCGGAGCGTAACGCGCCTGCTTCATAGAGCGGAGCATGACGCCGTTTACCAGCCGTTCTTCCGGCTTCCCGGCAACCGCCTCGAGCACCGCCTGAAAACTCGCCGGTTCGAGGCGGCTAAGTCCCTGCGCGCTGTAACCGAGACCGGATAGAAGCTCCTCCAGCGCCGCAACCTTTTCCGGGTCCGGCTTCGGGTGAATCCGGTAGATAAAAGGCAGGCCAAGCCGGGCCGCATGGCGCGCCACCGTTTCGTTTGCCAAGAGCATGAACTCCTCAATGATCTGTTCGGCAATGCTCCGCTGCACCCGGTGAACCGCCACCGGGCGCCCCGCCGCGTCAAGCTCCACCTTCGTCTCCGGAAGGTTGAAGTCGATTGCCCCCGCCGCGAGGCGGCGGCGGCGCAAGACAAGGCAGAGATCGCGCATCCTTTCGAGCATCGGCACCACATGGGCATACAGCGCCCGCAGTTCCGGTTCTCCCTCCAGGATGGCGCGCACCGCCGTATAGGTCATCCGCTCCCGCGACCTAATAACCGACGGAAAGATGTCGTAGGCCAGCACGCGCCCCGCAGGATCAAGCGTCATTTCGACCGAGAATGTCAACCGGTCCGCGCCGGGATTTAGACTGCAGATATCGTTGGAAAGCCGGGGCGGGAGCATCGGCACCACCCGCCCCGGGAGGTAAACGCTCGTCCCCCGTTTCAGCGCTTCCCGGTCGAGGGCGCTGCCTTCCCGCACGTAGAACCCCACATCCGCAATATGGACCCCCAGCCGGTAAAAGCCATCAGGCAGAAGAGTGAGGCTCACCGCGTCGTCAAAATCTTTGGCGTCCTCCCCGTCAATGGTAATGATAAGCTCCTCCCGCAGGTCGCGGCGGGCGTTAAGTTCCGTGGCGGGAATGGTTTCCGGTACCGCCTCGGCTTCCCGGAGCACCCTGGCGGGAAAATCGTCCGGCAGGTCGTAGCGCCGGCAAAGAACCATGATATCCATGCCCGGCGCGTCCGCCGGACCCAAAACCTCGACCACCCGCCCCTCAGCCGGCGTCCGCGGCGCCGGATAGGCGGTGAGCTCGAGCACTACCTTGTCGCCGCTCTTTGCCCCCGCCAGCCGCCCCCGCGGCACGATGATGTCCGCTCCGAGGCGCTGGTCGTCCGGCACCACCACTGCAAAGCGCCGTTTCTTATGAAGCGTCCCCACCACGCGCTGGTTGGCGCGCTTTAGGACCCGGACAACCTCTCCCTCCCGCGTCTTTCCCCTGCCGCCGGGCACCAGCCGCACCGCCACCCGGTCGTTGTGCATTGCCCCGTTAAGGCTCCCCGGGGGGATAAAAACGTCCGCCGTCCCTTCCCGGTCGGGGATAAGGAAGGCAAAGCCCTTCGGGTGCCCCTCAATCCGCCCGACCAGCAAGTTAAACTGCTCCGGTAGGCCGTAGCGCGCGGCCCGCGTCTGGTAGATAAGCCCCTCCGCTTCCATCTCCCGGAGGAGCTTCTTAAAAGCGGTGAGATTCTTCCCGTCAGGGAGGAAAACCCGCGCCAACTCCGCCACCGTAAGCGGGCGGTAGGCCTTCCGGCGCATGTATTCGAGAATTTCGTCCCTCGTCATTACTTAACTTTCACCGTTTCTTTCTGTGTCGCCACGTCAGGGGTAGTAGCGCAGATAAACTTTCCGGTAGCCGTCGCCGCCACCGCCCCGTCAAGGAAAAGAACCGTCGCTCCTAAAATAGCCATCTTCCTCCGGACCTCTACCAGTTCCGCCCGCACCTCGAGCACCGCACCTACAGGAACCCCTTTCTTGAAGCGTACCGCGAGCTCGCCGGTATAGGCCTCAACCCCACGGCGCCAAAGCCACTGCGCCATCGCCTCATCGCAAAGCGTAGCTATAAGCCCCCCGTGCAGGTGCCCGGGCCAACCCTGATGCTCCGGCCGCACCACAAAGACGGCGCGCACCACCCCGTCTTCCTCTTCGAAGGAAAGCTTAAGCCCGATCGGATTTCGCGGGCTACAAGCAAAACACATGTTCTCTTCCGGATTCAGCGCCACGGCGTAGTCCTCCGTTACCATCCCCGCCCAATAGTCTTATTTTAACCTAAAAATAACGCCTCTGGCAAATAAAAAGCGGGGCTTTGCGCCACCGCCGATAAAAGACCTGCTTCTCAGGTGAAGTTTTGGTCCTGCCACTTCCGGAAACATAGCCGTTGCCGCAACCGTTTTACTGCACTTCTACCGTTACCTGCCACTCTGCCCTCCGGATAGCCGGCGCATCATTTCCGCCGCCAGAGCGCCGAAGCTGCTTTCCTCCCCGTGAATGCGGCCAAGTTCGAGAAGACCTTTTATCCCGTACTGGGTGATCAGCCCCGAGAGGTTCCGGTTGAACTCTAACTCCTTGTCGGGGAGAAACATCCGCTGAAAGAGCGTCGCGTGAAAGACCCGAACCGATAGGAGGCACTTCGGCCGCCAGCCGCTTTTAGTGCCCATGTAGTACCGGTAGCCGAGCAATAGCGCGTCATCCTCAAACCCCTGCTTTCCTTTCAGGAAGCGCAGGTCGTACCCGCCGACTTCCCTCAGCGCCACCGACCGGTGCACCACGGGGTGAACGAAACCAGCCACCACCCGCTCCTCCGTCAGCGTGGCCAGCAGCCGGCAAAGCGCCGCCAGGTCGTACAGGGGTACGACCGGTACCACCTTTTTCCCTTTACCTTCGGGGTGGAGTTCTCCTTCCCGCGTGAGGATGCCGGGACAGACCATCGGTTCCCCGGTGCGTTTCAGAAAAGCGAGCAGCGGGGAAACCCACCCCATAGGGAAGGCCATATCCACGTGAAGCTCCGAAATAAAGGCGACTTCCGGAAAATTGGCCCAAACATGTTCAAAACAGGCCGTCCGGCCCGCCGCAATCCCCACGTTCTCCCCCCGGCCCAGGATTTCCGCACGAAGGTTGTACCGGTTGGCGAACGAGCGCAGCGCCTCGTTCGTGAGCAAGCCCTGGTTGTAGAAGACCACCAGCGCCCCGGGCGCGCTGCGAGCCAGGCTTCCGAGGCAGAGGTCCGCCATCGCCAGGTCGTCCTTATCCCGCACCAAAAAGAGGAGCGTGTGGGCAATTTCTGTCACCTTTCCACCGACCTACCCTTCGGAAGACATTACCGAAACCAGCAGGTACCCCGGGAAAAGGCCCCTTTCCTCCACCGGAAGCTGCCCTAAAAACGCCTCCGCCGCCGCCCTCACCACCCGGCCGTTGGGAACATAATCCAAGAAGGCAAGCCCCGCCAGAAGACCGATGGTGTACTCTTTTTTCAGGGTTAGCCCCGCCTCCTGGCACACCGGCGCCAAGCTGACCACCGGGTTTTCCGCCCCGTACGGCCACATACCGGTACATTCTGCCGCCCACTTGCCTACCCGGTAGGGCAGGCACCGCGCGTTCGGGTTGAAGCTCACCACCAGCCCTCCCGGCCGCGTAACCCGCTTCATCTCCTTAAGCGCCTGGACCTGCCCGCGGTAATCAAGGTGTTCCAAAACCCCCGCATTCCACGCAAAATCAACATAATGGTCCGGAAGCGGTAGCTCCGTGATGTCAGCAAGCAGGTACTCCGCCTCAAGGTTCCGGCACTGGAAGTTCTTGCGGGCGAGAAACAAAGCCTCTACTGAAAAATCGACCAGCACTACCGCCGCTCCCGCAGCGGCCAAGCGCAGGGAAATCCGGCCAGAACCGGCTCCCGCCTCCAGCACCCTTTTGCCGGTAACACCGCCCCACTCCCTCATCAGAGTGTCGTAGATCTCCTGGGAGAGCGGGTCCCATTCCAGATGCTCCCCCCGCGCCCACAGCGCGTCCCAGAGTTCCTTATCGCTCACGCATCCCGCCTCCTCCCGCCGCTACTCCCGCCAGCGAACAAGCCGGGGGAAAGCATCCAGGATCGTCTCGTACTGTTCCTTTATCCCCCACACCCCCTCAGGATCAAGCTGCCGGTAGCGCAGGTACTTGGATAGACGGTCCGCAGGCCTCATCCAGCCGAGGTGCTTCACCCGCAGCGCGCTCTGGATCCCAGGCAAGAGCGTCACGTTCGCGGGAAAACGGCCGCAATGAAGCGGATTCTGCGACCAGGTATACGGGAAAAAGGGCTGGTAGCGCACCAGAAGAACGAAGTAGCGAAAGTGCGCCGACCAGAGCGGCTCCTCCCGGTAGTCCTCCGGCGTCCAGAAGTCATAGAGGCGGAAGGCGTAATAATCGAAATCCGCCTGGTTGACCATCCGCCTGAGCACCGGTGCCGCCTCCGCCTCAAAAAGTTCATCGGCGTCGAGGCACAAGATCCAGTCGGGCCCGGTTTTTACCGTCTCTTCCCACAACATCCGTCTGAGGGCCGCTTCGTTGCGCGCAAAGAGGGACCCCTCGCTGCGAATTAACTTGAGTGGCAGACCTTGCAGCACCTCGCGCACCACTTCCGGCGTCGTGTCGGTACTGCCATCATCGATCACCACAGCGTCATCCACAATCTCCCGCGCCTGCTCCAGTACCAGCCGGAGGAAGCGGTCGGCCTCGTTGCGCACCACCATCGCTAAAGTGATCCGGTTGCCCGTGGCCTTCGCCACCCTTTGTCCCCAGGGGAAACACCGGGGCGCTTCTCGCCGCGGTGCCGGCTTAAAGTCCAAATCGGTGACCCGCCATTCGCCGCCCTTCTTCGCCAGTTTCACCGTTGCAGCCTGCTCCGTAATGAAATTACGCTCCCCGAGAATCCCGAAGCTTTTCACCTTCGCCCGAACGGTCGCCGTGGTACCGTCCGCTGCGCCGAGGCTCATCTCCGGGACTTCCGTGAAGGCCACGTACTTCCCGCGGCGCACCTCTTCAAGAAGCCCTGCCCGCTCCTCGCGAACCAACTCCTGCAGCGCCCCGTCGAAACAGCCGAGCCCAACTTCCGGGTCCGCTGCGTAGCAACCGGTACTTCCCCGGAAAATGAGTGCCCGCCGCGCACAGTCGAGTACCCGGTGCCATTCGCCGAACCGGTCGTCACCGGTAACGATCCCGTTTTGGTGCATGTAATCTAGGGCTTCCGGCAGGTCGGTTTCCCGGTAAAAATGGAAGGCGGGGCAGCAGGTATCAACAAAAAGTTCGTAACCGTGGGCTACGGCGCGCAGACAGAAGTGGCGGTCCTCCCCCAAAAAGAAAGGTTGTAGAGGGGCGAAAAATCGATACCCTTTTCGAGGACGCCGCGCGCGATGAGCGTGCAGGCCCCGAGCCCCCCGACCCTGTAAAGCCCCGGCTCCGCCAGGCGCTCCAGCCACCGCTGCTGGCGCAGCAGCGCCTCCTCCGGCGCCACCCGCTCGCCGGGAAGGACCTCGTAAAGGGTGTAGTGATCGCAGCCCCACACCTGCGGGAGTTTCCCACAGCCGGGCTGCCACTCCGTCCAGAAGATCTCCGCCACAATCTCTTTACCCGTAGCGCAAAGCTGGAGGAGCGTCGCGGGATGAAGCACCAGATCGGAATCCACCAGGAAGAGGCGGTCGTAGCCCTGCTCCAGCGCGGCGGCGATGAGCCGGTTTTTATGCGCAGCCACACGCCAGACAAGCTCCCGTGACCAGCGGTGGGTCACCCCGTCGCAAACGTATTCCCCCGCCGGTTCCACCCTTTCTACAAAGACCCGCGGGTTTTCTGTAGCAAACGTCGCGAGGAGTTGCGAGGCGCTTTGCTCCTCGTTATCGTCGATGAAGAAATAGTCGACCTCCAGCCCCTCCCGCCGCAGCGCGCGGAGGCTCTGCAAAAAGCACGCCAAAATCAGGGGCTTTTGCCGTACCGGTGCGCCGATCAGAATCCATTCCGCCACGGCCCGCACCTCCCCCCACCATATAATACGCCCATCCCGACCGGCGCGTTAAATTTTATCGCGCAACCGACGCCGTCAGCGGGCGACAAAAAACCCGCGCCTACCACGCGGGCTCCTCTTATAGCCGGCACCACCTTACAAACGGATACAACCTTATACTGAAGCCGCCTTAACCGCCCGTTTTATCCGTCGCACCGGGATACTCGCCACCAGAGCCACCATGTTCTCTGACGTGTCGAGCGTAACCTCTAACCCTTTCTCGTCGATTTCCATGTAGCGCGAGATCACCTGGACAAGCTCATCTTTGAGCAGCTTCAGGAGTTCCGGAGAGACATTTGCCCGGTCGTGCACTAAAACCAGGCGCAATCGCTCTTTAGCAATCTCTTTGCTCGCCGGCGACTGCCGGAAAAGGCGCATCAAGAAATCCAGCAAAACCCTTCCTCCTCTCTACCCGCTACCCCAGCCCGATGATCTTCCGCAGCCGGGCAAAAAGGTTCCCGTTACGCTCCAGGTCCATGAGGGGCACTTCCTCCCCTAAAATCCGCCGGGCGACGTTACGGAAGGCTTCCCCGGAGCGCGAGCGCTGGTCTTGCACCACCGGCTCCCCTTTGTTGGTGGTGACGATGATCTGTTCGTCCTCCGGGATTACCCCTAACAGGTCCACCGCCAGAATATCGAGAATATCGTCGATATTCATCATCTCTCCCTGTTTCACCATCCGCGGGCGTAACCGGTTGATGATGAGCTTCGGCTCCCGCAGGTCCGCCGCTTCAAGCAGCCCGATTACCCGGTCGGCATCGCGGACAGCGGAAACCTCCGGGGTCGTCACCACAATCGCCTTCTCCGCACCGGCGATCGCGTTTTTAAACCCCTGCTCGATGCCGGCCGGACAGTCGATAATCACGTAATCAAACTCCTCTTTGAGCTGGTGGCAGATTTCTTTCATTTGCTCGGGCTTGACCGCCGTTTTATCTTTGGTCTGGGCGGCCGGCAAAAGGTAGAGGCCGTCGAAGCGTTTATCCTTGATGAGTGCCTGCTTCAGACGGCAGTGGCCGTGAGCCACATCGACCAGGTCGTAAACGATCCGGTTCTCCAGACCCAGGACGACATCCAGGTTTCGCAGGCCGATATCGGCGTCAACGAGGGCCACCTTATAGCCCCGCATGGCCAGGCCCGCACCGATGTTCGCCGTAGCCGTGGTCTTGCCCACGCCTCCCTTGCCGGAAGTTATGACAATGACTTCACCCATTCTTTGTCCTCCCCACCATTAAATTTCCCCGGTAAAACATCCTCCTGGCCCTCTCCGGAAGCCCCGCGCCACTCTTCCCTTTCCGGCTGCCCGCCCTTCGGTGACAGCGCAAACCGCGGAGCGTTTCCAGCGCGTTCCCCTCCCGGAACGTAGGCCTCAATGGTCACAACCCCGTTCTTTATCCGCGCCACCTCCGGTTGCTTCGCCGGTATCATCCCCTCCGGTGGCCGCGAGATGTGGTTGGCAATCCGCAGTTGTGTCGGCTCGAGCCGGAAGGCAACCACCATCGCGCCCTCGTCGCCGCCAGCACCGGCATGGACCATCCCGCGTAGCGCACCAACCACAATTACGTCCCCTGTGGCTGTCACCTGAGCCCCGGGGTTAACGTCGCCGATAATAACCACATTTCCGGGATAAAAGACGCTTTGCCCCGAACGCAGGGTCCGCGAAATCAGGATCGTTTGCTTTTCCTGCTGGCCCACCGTCCAGGAACCGGCCCCGGATTCCAACGCCATACCTGATCCCTCCCCCTTTCCTACTCCCTATTCGCCGCCTTTAAACCAAATCCTGCTAAACGCACCTGAAAAAACCGTTGGTTTTTAGGCTTTTTTCTTTCTTTTTTTGACAAAAATTACAAGCAATATCAATCCCCGGCACCCGTTTTCTGTATCTCCTGCCCCATTTTTAACGGCAACCCGAAATAAGCAGCAAAAATGTCCCGCGCCACCGGCGCCGCTACCGAACCGCCGTGCCCCGCGTTCTCCACCACAACCGCTACGGCCACCTCCGGCTTCTCCACCGGGGCGTAGGCGATAAAAAGCGCGTGGGTTCCCTTCCGGCCGGAAACCTCGGCCGAACCTGTCTTTGCGGCCACATTCACGGGCAGGTCATAAAAGGCACCGTACGCCGTGCCGCCCGGTTTCGTCACCAGCGCCATTCCCTCCTGGATCACTTTCAGAGTTTCCGGCTTCACCTTCGCCCTCCCGGCAACCTCTGGCCCGAATGCCGCGATGAGCTCGCCTCCCGGCCCCACAACTTTTTTCACTAAGTACGGCCGGTACCGGACGCCGTTGTTCGCAATGGTCGCGGCATAGTTGACGAGTTGCAAAGGGGTATAGAGGTTGTAACCCTGCCCAATGGCGGTGTTGAGCGTATCGTAAGCCCGCCACTGCAGATCCCAGGCGTAGCGTTCGTACTCCGCCTGGATCGCGGCGAGTTTTCTGTCCCGCTCCCGCTCTAACCGCGCGCGCGATTCGCCATCCGGCGCCTGATTGATAAGCGCTGCGTATTTTTTCCGGACCGCTTCAAACCGCGGGTCGAAAACGGCGTCGAGATAAGCTTTGACCGTCCTGTATTTGTATTCGGGTGTCGGAACCACACCGGCGACCTCACCGGGAAGACCGAGGCCCGTCGTTTCCCCCAGCCCGAACTCCCGCGCGATCCGCGCAATCTCGTTAATGCCGGTCAGGTTGCCGATGGTCCAGAAATAGACGTCGCAGGAAACCTGGATAGCCTTAACGAGGTCGACGCGGCCATGGCCCCCGGGAAGCCAGTCGTGAAAGACCCGCCCGAGGACGTAAACGCCGGTATCATAGATGGTAAATTTGGGCGTGATCTTCCCGGATTCGAGCGCCGCCATCGCCGTGACCATCTTAAAGGTCGAACCTGGTGGGTAGGCCCTGAGCGCCCGGTTAAGAAACGGCTTATCGGGCGCGCCGAAGAGCTGGGCTACCTCCTGTGGTTTTAGGTCCCGGGTAAAGGCTGCCGGGTCGTAGGCCGGAAAACTCGCGAGCGCCAGGATCTCACCCGTCCGCACGTCCTCCGCCACCGCAGCGCCACCGGGCGCCGGGTAGCCCTCGCGCCGCGCGGCCTCAACCGCCCGTTTGAGCGCCTCCTCCGCGACCCGCTGGAGCTTAAGGTCAATGGTCAGGGTAACGTTCGCCCCCGACACCGGTGGTTTTACGCCGAGGTCGCGCACCGGCCGTCCCGTAGCGTCAACCTCTAAGTAGCGGGCGCCATCCTCGCCCCGGAGGTAGCGCTCGCAGACGTACTCGATGCCGTCCTGCCCGAAGGGGTCCCCTAACTTGTAGCCTTCGTCCTTATACTTCTCAAGCTGCTCGGGCTTGATCTCCTGCACGTACCCGATAACGTGGGCCAGCGTCGTCCCGTAAGGATAAGCACGCACAGGCGTTATATCCACCAGCACCCCAGGGAAATCCTCCTGGTGCTCTTCGATAAAGGTGACCACCGACAGCGGCACGTCAGTTGCAACCCTGACCGGCTCATAGGGAAGCACCTGCGCCTTCATTTTTTCGCGCAGCTCCGCCTCGTCCTTACCTAAAAGGCGCGCCAACCGCTTAATCACGGCCGGGGGCACTGGTTTCCCTAAGTTGGCGATTGAAAGCGTATAGACGGGCCGGTTGCCGACGATTTTCTGCCCGTGCCGGTCATAAATCTCACCGCGCGGGGCACGAATGGTCATTAAGCGGAGGCGGTTTTCCCGTGCCAGGACCGCGAACTGTTCCGTCCGGAAAATCTGGAGCTCAGCGAGACGGAAAAAAAGGACCGCGAAAACAACCACGGCCAGCATGATGAAAACCCTGACTTTTTTCTCCACCACTTTTCGTTCCAAAGTTAGAAGCGTTCCTCCTTCAAGATTCCGTAAAAAGTCGCCCGGTGGAAAAGGCGATAAAAAAGAAGGCTTACCAGTCCGTTATAAACCGCGACCGGAAAGATCACCCGGATAAAGGCTTCTACAGGGGCAACAAAGATGCCCAGGGTCGCAAGCAGGAGGTAGACCACGGCGCCGGCGACAATACTTGTCCCCCAGACCACCACCGCCGCTACGAATAGGCTTTCCTTGTAAACCCGCACCTCCACCAGACCAGCTACGTAGCCGGCGCAAAGCTTGCTCAGCGCGTGCAGCCCGATGTAGTGGCCGCAGGCAAAGTCTTCTATCAGCCCGCCGATAAAACCCCAAAAGGCCCCTTCACGGGGGCCTTTCAGGATGCCGTTGAAGATGACCAGCAGCAGCACCAGATCGGGTTTTACTCCGGCCACCCGGAGGAAGTGCAGCACCGTCTTCTCTAAAAGCAGCGCCGTCCCGATCAGGATCAGAAACGCAACCGTCCGCACGCTTCGTCCAACCCCAATCAAAACCCAGCATTTGGGCGGGAAGAAGAAACCCGCAGTTAACCCGCAATCATTGCTTTTTTAGTAACACCAGCACCTCTTCCAGCCGGTTGAGGTCCGCCGCAGGGTGCAGGTAGAGGGTTTTAAAAAGACCGCTCTTTTCCTCTTCCACCCTGGTTACCGTACCTACAGGTATCCCCGGCGGGAAAACCCCGCTCAGGTTGGAGGTGAGCACGAGGAAGCCCCGCCGTACCGGCGCATCCTTCGACACGTACCACATCTTGAGGCCGCCGGCTTCACTCAGGTTCCCGTGGATAATGCCGGGCGTCTGCGTCTCGTAAACAACAGCCCCCACCGCGCTCCGGGGATCAGTGATGAGGAGCACCTCGGCCGTATGCTGGCTCGCCGCCAGCACCCGCCCGACAAGCCCAGCAGGAGTGAGCACCGGCGCGCCCGGCATTACGCCCTCGGCCCGGCCGCAGTTGATGGTAACCGTACCGAACCAGTTATCCGGGTTCCGGCCGATCACCGCCGCCGCTAACGAAGCCTCGAAACGGGCCGTCCGGTAGTTAAGCAGCGCTTTTAGGCGCGCGTTCTCCGCTTCAACCGCCCGGAGCCGCCGCACCTCGCCCTCCAGCGCTGCTACCCGCTTCTCCAGGGCCCGGGTTCGGCCGTTCTCCCGGCCCAGCGAAAAAACGAAGGCCGTCCCGGCTTCCACCGCCTGTGCAGCCCGCCAGACTGCCTGCTGGACCGGCGCCGCCACGTCCCGCGTCCACGCCGCTATTGGGTTAAGGTCCACCGGTCGGTCGGCCCGGGTCAGGTGAATCGTGCCCACTGTCAAGCCAACTAAAATGAATGTTAGAAAAAATTTCTTCGCCGTGCGCCAGGAAGGCGCCATTTACCCCACCTTCCGCGGTTGCAGGACCACCCGCCGCAGAATCTCGATGTTGTCCAACACGTAACCCGTCCCCCGAACCACCGCCAACAGTGGATCATCCGCCAGGCTGACTGGCATCCCGGTTTGCTCGCTCACCAGCCGGTCAAGCCCTTTCAAAAGCGCGCCGCCCCCGGCCATGATGATCCCGCGGTCCATAATGTCGGCCGCTAACTCCGGCGGCGTCCGCTCGAGAGTTGCCTTGATCGCCTCCAGGATTGCGGCCACAGGTTCCGATAACGCTTCGTAAATCTGTTCCGCCGAAACCCTGACGGTCTTCGGCAGGCCGGTCACCAGATCCCGGCCGCGCACATCCTCGCTGCCGAGCCCTTCCGGCTTATAAGCCGAACCGATTTTGATCTTGATCTCTTCCGCGGTGCGCTCACCGATCATGAGGCTATACTGCTTTTTCACGTACTGGATAATCGCCTCGTCCATTTCGTCGCCGGCAACGCGAATGGAGCGGCTGGTCACGATGCCCCCCAAAGAGATGACCGCCACCTCAGTCGTTCCCCCGCCGATGTCCACGATCATGTTGCCGGTCGGTTCATGCACCGGAAGCCCGGCGCCGATCGCCGCCGCGAGCGGCTCCTCGATGAGGTAAACCTCCCGTGCGCCAGCCTGAAGCGCCGCTTCCCGTACCGCCCTCTCTTCCACCGTCGTCACGCCGGACGGCACACCGATAACCACCCGCGGCCGGAGGAAAAAGCGCCGCCCCCGCAGCGCCTTGTTGATAAAATACCTGATCATCGCCTGCGTGGTATCGAAATCGGCAATGACGCCGTCCTTAAGCGGTCTGATGGCCACGATGTTCCCGGGCGTCCGCCCGATCATCTGTTTCGCCTCTTCGCCCACCGCGAGTATCTGTCCGGTATCCTTCTGGATGGCCACCACCGATGGCTCGCGCAGCACCACGCCGCGCCCTTTCACGTAGACGAGGCTGTTAGCCGTACCCAGGTCAATCCCTAAATCTCTGGAAAAAATGCCGAAACGCAGCACCTTGAAGCTCCCTTCTCCATTAAGGCCTTTTTTTAGGCAAATCAGAGCAGTTTTTCCGCTTTGAGACTGATATACTTATTATCCCCGACGATGATATGGTCTAAGATTTCGATCCCTAAAAGTTCCCCCGCCTGCGCGAGCCGCTTCGTTAGCGCCACGTCCTCGCGGCTCGGGGTCGGGTCGCCGCTCGGGTGGTTGTGCACCAGGATCACCGTGGCGGCGCTCCGCCGCACCGCGCCCTTGAAAACCTCCCGCGGCTGGACCCCCGCGCTGTTGAGGCTCCCTACCGCCACCGTCTCTACCCCGATTACCCGGTTTTTCGTATCCAGCAGGATAACCCGGAACTCCTCCCGCTCAAGATGGCGCATTTCAGGCATTACCAGCGCCGCGGCGTCCTCGGGGGTGTTCACCGCCACCCGGAACCGGACGGCCGCGCCAAGCCGCCGCCCTAGCTCCAGCGCCGCCGCCACCTGCGCCGCCTTCGCCGGACCAACGCCCTTAACCACGCTCAGTTCTTCCGGCGACGCCTTTCCCAGCCCCACCAGCCCGCCGAAGCGCCCCAGGAGGTAGCGGGCCAGATCAAGGGCCGATCCTTCCTGCGAACCGGTCCGCAAGATGATCGCCAAAAGCTCTGCTTCGGCGAGGGCCCCCGGGCCATCCCGCCAGAGCCGCTCCCGTGGTCGGGCGCTCTGGGGCAGCTCCCGCATCGCCACCCGGTAGGCCGGCCGCGCCTCCCCGCCTAAATCAACCCGCCCCATCCCTTTAAAACCCCCGTGTCGTGCGCGTTTAGGAACCACTATCTTCGCGCAGCAGCAAGTTGACGCCGAACCCCTTTAACATTTCCCCTAAAAGATGAAGAGGTAGTCCCACCACGTTGAAATAGCAGCCTTCAAGCCGCCGGATAAAAAGCGCCCCGAGACCTTGCGCCGCGTACCCTCCCGCCTTATCTAGCGGCTCCCCGGTAGCGACGTAGGCGGCAACCTCCGCATCGCTAAGCGGGGCGAAACAAACCCGCGTCGCCGCGTGGGCCGCCACCGCCCTGCCTTCCGGCACCGCCACTACCGCCACGCCGGTAAAGACCGTGTGGCACTCCCCTTGAAGCTCCCGGAGCATCCTGCAGGCCTCCGTCGCGTCGCGCGGCTTCCCTAACACCCGCCCCCGGTGCACCACCACCGTATCGGCACCGATAACCAATGCTGCCTCCGCAAGCTTGGCGGCTACCGCCTGCGCCTTCCGGAGCGCTACCTCTTCGACCGCCTTCCCCGGCGGCAGAGGTGGCAGCGTTTCGTCCACCGGGACCGCTAACACCGTAAACTCGAGGCCCAGGCTCGCCAAGAGCACCCGCCGCCTGGGCGAAGTAGAAGCAAGGTATAACTTCCTCACAGCCGGCGGTAGGCAAGGTAGCCGATGATGAACCCCAAAGCGGTCAGCGGTCCGACCACCAGCGAAAAACCAAAGGTGAGCGTCAGGAAGCGGAGGTTGAGCGTTGCCGGCCCGAAAGCAACCCGGGAAACCGCTTTGAGCGCCGGAACATACGCGGCGAGCCACTCGCCGAGGGCGCTGCCCGCCAGCCCGCCGATTAGGAGCAGGGTGACCAGCAGCCAGGGGCTCGCGGCCGAAGACTTAAATCCCTTTGCCAAAATTTAGCCCCCTTGAAAAAGAACACGCAATTTGTCCGAAGACAGTTTATCTTAAACCGGTTAACTTGACAAGCGGGGAAGGCCGGACACCAGAATATACCGCACCCGTAAAATGCCGGCGTTCACTTAACGGGTATTTACCTTTACTACCAGCGCGAGCTCTACCGCCGCGCCAAGCGGCAAGGCGCTTGCCCCCACCGCTACCCGGGCGTGCCGCCCAGCCTCTCCGAAGATCTCCTCCATTAGCTGTGATGCGCCGTTTAGGACCTGTGGCTGGCCGAAAAAATCGGGAGCGCTCGCCACATAACCAGTCAGTTGGACCACCTGCACGACGTTGTCGAGGCTCCCCGCCGCCGCCCGCACCACCGCCAAGGCGTTGAGCGCGCAGAGGCGTGCCGCCTCCCGCCCTTCCTCTACCGTCAGCTCTGCCCCTACCCGCCCGGTGTAGCAGATCTTCCCTGCTACGACCGGAAGCTGCCCCGCGGTAAAGACCAGACCGTCTACTATGACGTAAGGAACGTAGGCCGCCACCGGCCGCGGCGCCTCCGGCAGCATGATCCCCAGCGTCGCAAGACGTTTCTCAATGCTCATCCCAAGCCTCCTCTGCCCGTCTTAATCCTTTATCCTCCGGCTTTTCCTTCTATCGCCGCCATCCCAAAGCCTAATCCTCGCTTAACATCATCGTCTCCTCTCATTCTACCATAAAATCCGCTTTCAGCCGCGTAGTTCCGGGGGTAAAAGCCACCCTTCAACCGCCTCGGAAACCGGGCGCACCAGCGCTTCGATCCCCTTGGTGACGTTCGGCAGCGGCCAGTGAAAAATCTGCCCCACGGCTAAGATAAAGCCGAGGAGGGAAATGATGATGAAGGCGTAAAGCTCCCGGCGCATCCCGTTTTTGAGCATTCGGGGCACCTCGAAGTAGGTGACGGTAACGTAGAAAAGGAGCAAGAGCAAAACATAAAGCAAATCCTGCTCACCGTCCCAAGACTAAAGAACGCCCCCGCCGGCCACGTGCGGGGCTAATCCCGGCTAACTTTTCTGTCCGGACCCGCCTTCAGCGTACTTCCTTCCGGAGTACGGGGCCCATGCGGAGGCCCGTGCGCCTGATTTTAGCGTCGGCTATCACTTTCACCTCCACCGCAGGGAAGTACTCCTCTGCCCAGAGGTCCCGCATCGCCCGCCACTCGCGGGGGTAGCGCCGGTGAAAAGCGGCCCCGAAGCCGAAGGCGTCGCTCCTGTACTCCTGGGCACGTTCCACAGCGCTCCTTACCTCTTGTTCGATCGCCTTCGCTTGAAGCGCTTCGATCCTTTTTATTGTCTCTACCTTCCCAATATCGATGGGGCAGTCCGTCTCGGCAAGATTCGCCTCCTCCTGAATCTTTACTGTAACCCTCAGCCGCCCGTCGCGGGTGATTTCCGGCATGATCTGGGCCTTCGACCGGAGGATGTTGAGCGATACGTAAGTTCCCTTTTTATGCGGGCAGGGCACCTCAAGGTGCCCCCCCTGGACTTTACCCTGCGTCCAGAGGAGTCCCCGCGTCTCGTGTTCGTTTAAATACCCGGCCAATTTATCATCCCGGAAGAGGGCCGCCCCTCCAATCTTAACATCGAGGTAGGGCTCCGGCGCCGGGTTGAAAGGCTTTCGCGGGACCAGAGTAAAGGTGGGGTTTCGCTCCACCCGCACCACTGCGCAGTAGGCCTCCTGTCCCTCCGTAGCCATTAAGCCCAGGAAATCGCCTAAATTCACCGGCGGGAAGTGGTTGGCCTGCCATTGCTCGCGCATCAACGCGTCGATCCGGAGGGCCGGGCAGGTCTCGTGGGGGTTGGGGACATCCAGAGCATCAATCATCTTTCCCCGCACCACCATAACGTAGGCGAGCTTTCTGATGTCGACGCTCCGGTCGAAATAGTCAATCACTTCCCTGAGCCCCTTCCGCGCCAGTTTTTCACCAAAGAGAATCTCGCGGTTCTGGGCAAAAAAAAGCCTCTTGGGCACAATTAGGGAAAGCTCCCGTACCGCGTCGCAGATGGTCCGACCGACCACCATATAGTTCCGGTATCACTTGGCCGAAATGCTGGTGCCGGGCGTTATCGCCCCCCGAACGCCGCCGCCTACCACGCGGGGGTTCAGTATCTGCACCAAAAGCTTAACCTCTCCCCGCGGCGCAGCATCCACCCCGACGCCGGCTACCAAACCCAGATCCTCAATCTCCTTCAGGTCCCAGCAACCGGCGGTAAAAAGCGCGAGCACCAGTAAAATCAGCGCCGCGAACCGCCGCAAACCAACCACCCCCTCTCCGACCTCTATTCCTCCGGCGGTGGCCCGGGTTTGAGCCCCGGGGGCATCCGGTACCAGTTGCGTTTGGCCGTCTCGGGACGGGTGCGCATCATCCAGAGGGGCGCCCGCACCAAGACATCCTTCAGATCGGCGAACTTGAGCGGCGCCACGGGAGAAAGGTACGGCACCCCGAAAGAGCGCAGCCCCGCTAGGTGGACAAGCATTGCTAACAGCCCGGCCGTGAGCCCAAAAAGGCCGAAGCTTCCGGCCAAAACCATCAACGGGAAGCGCAGGAGGCGCATCGGGATCGCCAGTTCGTAAGAAGGCGTGGCGAAAGACGCAATGCCGGCCAGCGCCACTATAATCACCATTAGCGGCGAGACCACCCCCGCCGTAACCGCCGCCTCCCCGATAACCAGGGCCCCGACGATGCTCACCGCCTGACCGACGGGCCGCGGGAACCTTATCCCTGCTTCCCGCAAAAGCTCAAAGGTTAGCTCCATCACGAGCGCCTCGAGGACCGCCGGCAGTGGCACCCCCTCCCGGGCCGCCGCCACGGAAAGGAGGAGCCGGAAGGGAATCATCTCCTGGTGGAAGGTGGTGATCGCCACGTAGAGCGGCGAAGCCGTCACCGAAATAAAGAAGGCCAGGTAGCGCAGCCAGCGGATGGCAGTGCTGATGACGTAGGGATGGTAGTAATCTTCCGGCGATTGCAAAAGGGCGGCAAGGGTGGCTGGCAAAATCAACGCCATCGGCGCAGTATCTATCAGGCAAACCACTTTCCCCTCGCACAGGGCCGCCGCTACCCGGTCGGGACGCTCGGTGGCGATGGTCTGCGGGAAAAGAGAATGCGGGCTGTCAGCTACCATCTCCTCCACGTAATGGCAGCCGAAAACGGCATCCACATCTATCCTCTTGACGCGCGACCGGACCTCCGCGACCAACTCCGGCATCGCCAGCCCTTTAATATAAAGGAGAACCACTACCGACTGGGTCAGTCGCCCAAGGTTAAACCTTTCCACCACTAAGTTTGGGGTCTTTAGTCGCCGCCTAACGAGCATAATGTTCCGCTCAATATCCTCTACGAAGGCGTCCCGGGGACCGCGGACCACACTCTCGATCTCGGGATCACCAATAGGCCGCGTCTCGTAGCCCCGAGTATCCAGCCCTAACGCCTGCGGTTCGCCCGCTAAGAAAAGAACCGCTTTCCCGGCTAAAACCACTTCCGCTACCTGCCAGAAGTTTTGGCAGTCTTCGAGCTCGGCAACGGTAATCACCCGCTCCCTAACGGCCACCATGTTCACCGCCGTTCCTGCGGGGTAATCGAGCATCAGTCGCTCAAGGATGTGGTAGTTGAGCTGCGCCCGCTCCACCATCCCCGAAAGGTAGGCGAGCGCCGCGGGCACCTTACCTGCTGCCTTGAATTCCCGGATAACAAAATCGGTATTGCCCCCTAACAACCCGCGGAGCACCCGGAGATTTGCTGCCAGATCCGGCACAACCGGCATCTCCTTCAGCTCCGCCGGTTCCCAGACCCGTCCCGAACCGCCCTGCGGCGGTGGTGGGGACGGCGGCGGCGTCTCTTCCACCCACCCGGGTCTCTTGGACTGGATTAAAAGATCGCTAAGCTTTCTTATCAGCCGCCGGCGCACGCCGCTCACCCACCTTGTTTTGTCCCTGCGCCTCCTTACGAACCAGGGCCACGAAAAGGAGCAAAACCGTTAGGAGGAAATTGACCAAAATCGCCATATACGGAAAAATATGTACCGAAAAGTCCGCAAGCTCCGTAACGCTATCCCAAGACTGAATTGAAAGGGCCGCCAAAAGCGCCCCTACCGGGAAGATGAGGGGGCGGTAGCTTTTTAACCCTAACCATTGCCCTAAGCCCAGCATCCCGGCGTGGAAAAAAGTTGCTAAGTTAAGGAACATCCCGCCCATCCAGAGCATCATGAAGATGGCGTCCAACCGGTCCAAGACCGGCAAGCTGGCCACGTGAACCCGCCGGAAGAGGGTAAAGGCAGGGAACAAAAGACGGCTTACCGTCTCCGCTCCCATCGCGCCGATAGCGGTCACCAGTACCACTTCGCCCAGAAAAAACACGCTTAGTACCGCGGTTAAACTCGTGCGGAGCACCCGCCACCGGTCGCTTATAAAAGGGACCAGCATAAAGACCACTGCCATCTGCGCCAGCCACCCGGCCGGCGCAATCGTCCCGCATATTACCGGACCAATCCCAAACTCCATCAGGGGGAGAAAGCGGGTTACCTGAATATCCTTGACCAGCAAAAGTAAAAGCAGGAGGAAGACCGGGGCAAAGACCCCCCAAACCAAAATAACCCGGCATAAAACCTCCAGTCCCAAATAAGTCACGTAACACGCCAACAAACCGAGAACCACGATAAAAACGATAATCGGGGTATGGGGGTAATAAGCCGTGGCCATGAGCTCCCCGAACTGGCGCATAACGTAATAGCCCCCGTAGAAAAAGTAAAAGGTGTAGATAAAGCCGACCAACTTGCCGCCAAACTTTCCGAGAAGCCGGGGTGCATACTCCACCACCGTTTCTTCCGGAAAACGCAGGGCCAATCTGGTGGCGATAAAAACCACCAGGAAGCCGAAAAGACAGGCGAGAAACCCGGAAAGCCACGCGTCCTGCCGCGCTTTGGTCACCATGATTGAAGGGACAAAAAAAACGGCCGTCGCCAGCACAATGGCCACCTGGTAAACCATCGCCGTGAAGGCGGAAATCCTTCCTTCCTCGCGCACCGCTTTACCACCCGCTCTATATTTTTTCTCTGCCAGCAAAAAATAATAGCCCCGCCTGCGTCCCGCCTCTCGCTCCCCTCATAACGCATCCCCTGCCGCCAGAAAGCTAATAATAGAAAAAACGGATCGGAGGCGCTGGATGCGGCCAAAAATAATTTGGCTCACCACCAACAGCTGTGCCGGAGATATCCTTTCGCTCCTCAACGCACGTCACCCTAACTTCTGCCAGATGGCAGAAGACTATTTTGACTTCCGCTTCGAACCCTTCACCATGGCAGCCGAAGGGGACCTCGCGCTTGAGCCGCTCGCAGCAGCTTTGAATGGCGCGGCAGGGGAGTACATCCTGGTGGTCGAAGGGAACATCCCGACGGCAGCACAAGGCCGTTATTGCGTCATCGCGTACCGCGCCGGCCAGCCTTGGACGGCCCTCGAAGCGGTGCAAGAGCTGGCGGCAAAAGCACGGTATGTGGTAGCCGCCGGCACCTGCGCCGCCTTCGGCGGCCCTTACGCCGCCCACCCCAATCCCACCGGAGCCAAGCCGGTAAGCGCTGTGGTCCCGCAAAAGGTAATCAACGTCCCCGGTTGCCCGGTTCACCCGGACTGGCTCGCCGGCACCCTTTATCACTTAGTGGCCCACGGCGAGCCAGAACTCGATGCCTATAATCGGCCCCTCATTTACTTCGGCGAAACGGTGCACGATCGCTGTCCGCGGCGCGCGGACTTCGAAAACGGCAACTTCGCCTCGCAGCCGGGCGAACCCGGGTGCCTGTACCGGCTCGGCTGCAAGGGGCCGGTGACCCACGCCGACTGCCCGGTGCGCCAGTGGTGCGGCGAGCACACCAATTGGCCGGTCGGAGCCAACACCCCCTGCATCGGCTGCGCGAGCCCCGAGTTCCCCGACGGCCTTTCCCCCTTCTTTGAACACCTGCCGGACTTCAAAGCGCCGCCCCTGCGCCTTAGCGCCGACCGCGCGGGTCTGTTTACGGGGGCGCTGACGGCACTCGGCATCGGCGCGCACCTAACCGCCAACATTGCTACCGGCAGGCTGGCCCAAACGCTGAAGAAAGCGCGTAAGGGGAAAACCCGCACCGCGCGGGCGTTACGCAAGCTCCTGCCGCGGCGCCTGGACTAACGGCGCACTTCAACCTTAAACGCCAAAACAGTTCAAGGAGAGAATCTCATGCGCGATACGGTTTATACCGGCGTTGTCGCAGGGACAGCGGGAGGGCTTAGCAAGCTCGCGGTCAACCTCCTACTCTACTGGGCCGGGGCAGCCAAAACAACGAGCCTCCATTTCGCCGCCGCCGCCCTCCTGCCGCCAAACGTTCCCCTCAATACCCTGCCCGCACTGCTGGTGGGCTTCGCCGTGGACTGGCTGACGGCCGTTCTGGGGGGACTTGCCGGCGTTTATTTCCTCAGGGCTACGGGGTGGGATTTCCTCTACCTCAAGGGGATAGTTTTCGGCGGTCTTTTATGGCTTGTGGGCTACGGCTTTCTCGCTCAGATGGTAGTCCCCGAGCGGCTACTCCGCCCGGACGTTGGGACGAGCGCCACCTTGCTGGTCGGCCACCTCGTCTTTGGCCTTGTCCTCTTCACCGTGGCCGCGCGGCTTAAGACCGGGGAGGTGCAAAGATAGGTCTGGCGTTCTCACGGCAATAAAAGCAGTAAATATTATGAATAACTCCTTAACAGAGAGGTGAGCCCGTGCGAAAGCAGATTGTGCTAAGCCCCATCACCCGCGCTAACAACTGCGGCCACGTAGAGATAACCGTTGCTGACGGCAGGGTTGCGGACTGCCGCGTCGGGGCCCTTTTTTTTCGCGGCTTTGAGCTGCTGCTCCGCGGCCGCGACCCGCGCGACGCTCCCTATCTTGCCCAGCGCATCTGCGGCATCTGCGCCGCAGCCCACGCCACCGCCGCTGCCTACGCGCTCGAAAACCTGGCGGGTGTGGTGCCGCCGCAAAACGGCCACCTCATCCGGAACCTCATCCTAGCGGCCGAAACCCTCCAGAACCACATCCGGCACTTCTACTTGCTTGCCCTGCCCGATTACGTCCGGGGGCCCGCGAAACCGCCGTTCACCCCTCGCTACCGGTATGATTACCGCTTGCCGCCGGAGGTTGAGGCCCGCCTGATGGCCCATTACTCTGAAGCTGTCGGCATCGCCCGCGTCACCCACGAAATCGTCGCCGCGCTTGGCGGGAAGGCGCCCCACCAGCACGGTATTCTTGCCGGCGGCGCCTCTTTTCCACCGGATGGCGCCCTGATCCTAGACTTAAAAGCCAAGCTCGACCGCCTCGGTCGGTTTATCGCCGCGAAGATGCTCCCCGATGCCGAAACGCTCGCGGCCGCCTACAAGGACTACTTCGAACGTGGCCAGCGCCCCCTGCGCCTCTTGACTTTCGGCATGTATCCGGTAAACCCGGAAAGAACGCACTTCCACTTCCCTGGCGGCGTGGTCGAAGATGATAACGGTGCCCAAGCAGTAGACATAAACGCCGTCGCCGAGCACCTCCGCCACGCCTATTTTGAAGCGGCAGCGGCCCCGGAGGCGCCCGGCCGGGCTGCAACCCGGCCGCAGCCGGACAAACCCGGCGCCTACTCCTGGATTAAGGCGCCGCGCTACGCGGGAAAGGCGTTCGAGGGCGGTCCCCTCGCCCGTCTCTGGGTAACAGGGCGTTACCGCCGGGGGGTTAGCGTTCTCGACCGGCTTCTGGCCCGCGTGAAAGAAACGGAAATACTCTGCCAATTAATGGCGCAGTGGATAGAGGAGCTTGAACCGGGCAGACCCATCTTCACCCCTTACGAAATCCCGCGGGCAGGAGAGGGCCTCGGCCTCACCGACGCCATGCGAGGGCCTCTTTTGCACTACCTCCGGGTGGAAGGAGGGCGCCTCAGCCGTTACGAAATCATCACCCCGTCGGCGTGGAACTTCTCCCCGCGGGATGACAAAGGCAAGCCCGGGCCGGTGGAGGAGGCGCTTATAGGGACCCCGGTGGCCGACCCGGCAGAACCGGTCGAAATCGGGCGGATCATCCGTTCCTTCGACCCCTGCTACGCGTGCGCCACCCACCTTATTAGGAAGGATGAAGGATGAAGGATGAAGGATGAAAAGACTGGAGAGTGAAGATAAAAAGGCACCGAAAAATCTCGCCTTGCTCAGGAGGAGGAAGATGATGCAATTACGCCACCCGCTACCCGCAAGAATCTTTCACTGGACGCTCGCCCCCCTGGCCATCACCCTTGTGGCTACCGGCCTTTACCTTACCAATCCGCCCTACCACGGTAGCCCCCGCACCGCGCGGAAGCTTCATTCGCTCGCCGGCTTTCTCTTCACCGGCGGCTTTGTCGCCCGCCTCTATTACGCTGCCCTGCGCCGGGAGTGGCGGTTGATCCTCCCCGAGCGGCACGACCTCAAGAAATTACCGTCTTTTGCCAGGTACCACCTCTACCTTACGGACAAAAAACCGCAGTTCCGCAAATACAATATTGGCCAGAAGTTCCTCTATACCTTCTGGCCGCTCGAAGCCATCTTCGCTTTACCCTTAGGGTTCTTCCTCTACGCGCCGCACACCTTTTCCCGGCCCGTTAAGTGGCTGGGAGGGCTTGCCCGCATCCGGCAGCTCCTCTACTCCCTCACCCTCCTAACCGCCGCCACCATGGCCGGCCACATCTACCTGGCCTTAACCGACAGCGTAGGAAAACTGAAATCTATATTTACGGGATATTACAAGCAGGGAACATAGTAAGCACCCTAAAAAATAGAGCCACAAGCCGGTCACAAAAATCATGTGTCACCAGTCAACGTGGCGTGGAAAACAGAATTCCGGAGCTAAAATTCAACCCAGAACAAAAAAAGAGGCCAGGATCCTCTCCTCTTTTTCTGACTTCCGACCTCCGGCTTCTAACTTCTGTTTACGGCTTCTTCCGCCCCTCCGTCGTTTCGTCGGGCCCTTCCACATCACTCAACCGCGAGGGTTTCTTGCGTTCGATAGTATCGCGCTCAACAAGCCGGGCGAGCATCGAGGCGAGTGCCCGGCGCTCGATCTCGTTGCCCTGGTCCCACAGCTCTTTTATCAACCGCTGCTCCCGGTTGGCCGAATCAACGTAGCGGTTCAAGAGCTCGCCAAAGCGGTAGCTGATATCCTCCGCGTTCTCATCAGATACACCTAAAAGCCGCAGCGCCTTCAACCCCTTGCCGAGCCACTCCTTAAACTCGTTCCAGCCAAGATCGATTTCCATACTTCCACCCCGAAAAATAGTTTTTCCCCGCTCTGAACCTATTATTTGCTCATTTGCGGGGGTACCATTCTCCGGGTTTTTAAGAGACGTCCGGTCTTCTCAAGCCTAATAAAGCGGCCCGCGCCGCGGCAATGAGGTAAAGCGAGCCAGTGATAACCACTACGTCTTCCGGCCCGGCAAAGCCGAGTGCCTGCGCCACCGCCGCCGCAATCTCCTCGACCTCGTAAACCGCCGGGGCGTGCCGCCGTGCCAGCGCTGCCAGCTCCCGCCAATCGCCGGCGCGCGTTCCTGGCGGGCGCGTCACTACCACCGCGCCGGCAAGAGGGCAGAGGGTCGCCGCCACTGCCGCCCGCTCCTTGTCGGCGAACATGCCGATGACCAGCACGAGGCGCCGGCCCGGAAAGTAGTCTGTCAGGGCCTCTTTGAGCGCTTCCGCCCCTGCGGCGTTGTGCGCCCCGTCGAGAACGACTAACGGCTTTTCCCGCACAACTTCCAGCCGCCCCGGCCAAGTCGCTGCCGCTAATCCCTTGGTTATCGCTGCCGCGTCCACCCGCCAACCCCGCTCGGCAAGCAGTTGGGACGCGGCAACGGCACAGGCCGCGTTCCGCTGCTGGTGGCGTCCGGGGAGCCGCAACCGCAGGCCTTCATACGCACCCCACCAGCCACACACCGCGAGCACCTGCCCCGAAAGATCATTCTCCCGTTCAACCGGGTAAAAATCACGTCCCAAAACAAAAAGAGGCGCCCCCTTTACGTCGCATTCCCGCGCAATCACCTCGAGCGCCGCGCCCGTGGCGCCCGTCACCACCGGAACACCGGATTTAATGATCCCTGCCTTTTCCCAGGCGATTTTTTCCACTGTTTCGCCGAGGTAGTCGGTGTGGTCCACCGTCACGTTCGTGATCACGGCAACCTCTGGGAAAATGACGTTGGTGGCGTCAAAACGGCCGCCCAAACCCACTTCAACCACGGCAATATCCACCGCTTCCCGGGCAAAAAAGAGAAAGGCGAGCGCCGTATGAATCTCGAATTCCGTAGGGACGACGCCTTCCCGCCGCAGAGATTCCAGCGCTGGCTTAACTTCCCAGATGAGCTCAGTTAGTCGCGCCGGCGCCACGGGGCGGCCGTCTATCCGGAACCGCTCGGTATAGGAGTGAAGGTGCGGCGAGGTGAAGGTGCCTACTCTGTACCCGGCGGCCACCAGCACTGCCGTAAGACACGCGCAGACCGAGCCCTTCCCGTTGGTTCCGCCGACGTGCACCGCCCGCAGGCACCTTTCGGGGTTGCCCAGCCGCCCGAGCAGAGCCGCGATTCGCTCCAGCCCGGGCTTGATCCCCACAGCCGCCGCGTTTTGCATGTAGCGGATCGCTTCTTCGTAATCCATCATCGCCATTTCAATGCCAACGCCCGAAACACCGCGCCTATTCTGGCCTGATCCCCCGAGCGCCACTACGCGCCGGCCTCAGCCCAGCATTTTCAGCCGCCCTGCCAGCACCTCCTGCTTGCGGGACAGCTCCGCCTGCTTCGCCCGCTCCTTGGCTACCACTTCCGGCGGCGCCTTAGCCACAAAGTCGGGGTTGCCGAGCTTTCCTTCCACCCGCGCCAGCTCCCTCGCTACAGCGCCGAGCTCCTTCGCCAGCCGCGCCCGCTCCTTCTCAAAGTCGATCAGCCCCCCGAGCGGGAGGTATATCTCTACCCCCGCCGCGACCGCGTGGGCCGCCTGTTCGGGCTTCGCCGCCAGTTCAACCGCCACCGTAACCGTACCTAACACCAGCTCTTCGATGTAGTTCCTGTTCTGCTCGACGAGCAAGCGACTGCCCGCATCGGGCGCCACCAGGATCACTGTCGCCCGTCGCCCCGGCGGAACATTCATTTCCGCCCGGATGTGCCGCACCGCCCGGATGATCTCGATGAGCCGGCCCATATCCGCCTCAGCCGCCGGGTCGGCAAGCTCCGGCTCGTCCGCCGGCCAGGTCTGCGCGATGAGCGGCTTCGCCCCTGGTTCCAGGTGGTGCCAGATCTCCTCGGTGACAAAAGGAATGAAAGGATGCAGGAGTCTTAAGGTGCCGCCCAGCACTTTCCGTAGGACGCTACGGGCAACCGCCCGCTCCCCAGGCGTCCCCCGGTAAAGGCGGGATTTAACCAACTCGATGTACCAGTCGCAGAATTCGTCCCAAATAAAGTCGTAGAGCACCCGCGCGGCCTCGCCCACCTCGTAGGCCTCCAGATAAGCCGTGCTCTTTGCTACGGCCTCCCGGTAGCGACTCAGGATCCAGCGGTCGGCGAGTTCGTAAGCCGCCGGCTCCTCCGGCGGCGCCACCCCGTCGCCCAGGTTCATCAGTACGAAGCGCGAAGCGTTCCAAAGTTTATTGATAAAGTTCCGCGCCCCGTCTAATTTTTCAAAGTGGAAACGGAGATCGTTGCCTGGTGTATTACCGGTAACCAGCATAAAGCGCAGGCTGTCGGCGCCGTGGCTATCGATCACCTCGATCGGATCGACCCCGTTGCCAAGCGACTTGGACATTTTCCGGCCGAGGGCGTCCAGGACCAGCCCGTGGATGAAGACCTCCCGGAAAGGCACCTCGCCCATGAAGGCGAGCCCCATGAAGATCATCCGCGCCACCCAGAAAAAGATGATATCCCGACCGGTGACGAGAACGGAAGTGGGGTAGAAATAGGCGAGGTCGGCAGTCTTTTGGGGCCAGCCAAGCGTGGAAAAGGGCCAGAGGGCTGAGGAAAACCAGGTGTCGAGCACATCCGGATCTTGCTCCACCCGTGCAGAGCCGCAGTGGGGACAACGCTTAACCTCTTGGCGCGAGGCGGTGCTCGCCCCACAGTCGGGGCAGTGCCAAACCGGGATCCGGTGACCCCACCAGAGCTGTCGCGAGATGCACCAGTCCCGGATGTTTTCAAGCCAGTTCAGGTATATCTTCGTGAAACGCTCGGGAATGAAGCGCACCCGGCCGTCCCGCGCGGCAGCAATCGCCGGCTCGGCCAGCGGCTTCATGCGCACGAACCACTGCCGCGAGACCATCGGTTCGATAACCGTATCGCACCGGTAGCAGTGACCGACCGCGTGGGTTAAGTCCTCCACTTTCAGGAGCAGTCCTTCGCGCTTGAGGTCCTCCACCACTAATTTGCGGCATTCCCACCGGTCGAGTCCCTGGTAGCGCGCCCCCGCCTCCGCCGTCATCCGCGCGTCCGCGCCGATCACCTTAACCGACGGCAGGTTGTGGCGCCGCCCGATCTCGAAATCGTTCGGGTCGTGCGCCGGCGTCACTTTGAGCGCCCCCGTCCCGAACTCCATATCCACGTAATCGTCGGCAATCACCGGTATCTCCCGGCCCACGAGGGGAAGGACGAGCGTTTTCCCGATGAGGTGCCGGTACCGTTCATCCTCCGGGTGCACGGCTACCGCCGTGTCGCCAAGCATCGTCTCCGGCCGGGTGGTGGCGATGACCACAAAGCCCGTACCGTCTTTTGCCGGGTACTTGATGTAGTAAAGATGGCCGGCCGTTTCCTTATGCTCCACTTCGATGTCGGAAATCACCGTCCGGCAGTGGGGACACCAGTTGACGATGTAGTAATCCCGGTAGATAAGCCCCCGCTCGTAAAGGCGCAGGAAGACCTCTTTCACCGCCTCGGAGCAGCCCTGGTCCATCGTGAAGCGCTCCCGGTCCCAGTCACAGGAAGCGCCGAGACGCCTGAGCTGGGTGGTGATAACGTTACCGTACTTCTCCTTCCACGCCCAGACCCGCTCTAAGAACCGCTCCCGCCCCAAATCAAAGCGCGTGAGCCCCTCCTTCGCTAACATTGCCTCCACCCGTGCCTGGGTAGCAATTCCGGCGTGGTCCGTGCCGGGAAGCCAGAGCGCCGCATAGCCCTGCATCCGTCGCCAGCGGATGAGCACGTCCTGCAGGGTGTTATCGAGCGCATGGCCCATATGCAGTTCTCCGGTTACGTTCGGCGGCGGCATTACGATGCAAAAAGGTTTTTTCTGCGGCTCGACCGTCGCCCGGAAGTACTTACCCTCTTCCCAGAAGCGGTACCATTTCCCTTCAACGTTCTTGGGGTCATAAGCCGAAGGCAGTGACTTTTCCAATTTGGCTCCATCCTCCCGGTAGCGCTGATTCGCCGCCTTTAATTAACAAGCTCCGGCGGCCCGGTATCCTTCAATATTACCAATAATCTTATCCATCCCGGCCCGATGGTGTCAACTCGGGCCGCATATTTGCGCCCCGCCGGCATAGAAATCCACCGGAGATACATTAGTGGAGGTATCCCTTTGCGCGCACCCGCCCGGGTTTGTCTGCTTCTTCTCCTTGCCGCCGCCGTGGCGCTCTTTCTTTTCGCGCTCCTGAAAAGAGAGCGACCGCCGGAACGCCCGGTCTTTTTTATCGCCGTATCTCAACCGCAGGTGGAACTTATCCCGCTTTACCTTGCTGCCGCCCGTGGCACCTTCGCGGCCGCGGGAATCGAAGTTCGGTTCACCAACGCCGGTGCCGGTCGGCCGCTACCGCGGGGAGCCGTGCTGCGCGTCCGCGGGCTTGAAGAGGTGATTTACCGCGCCATCGCAGGGCAGCACGAAAAGGCGGTGCTCGCCCTGACGCAGCAGGCGGACGCCGTCCTGCTCGGCCGCCGCCCCCCGTTCTCCTGGAGCGGGCTCAAGCAAAAAACCATCATCAGCCCCGAACCTACCAGCGCTACCACCGCGCTAGTAGAAACGCTGCTCCGCCGCAACGGCGTTTACCCGCACCGGGAAGCCGTGCTGCTTATGAACCTCCCGCCGCCGCTTAGGATACCCGCTTTCCTGGCGGGAGTAGGCGACTACCTTGTCGCGCCGGAGCCCGCAGCTACTCTTCTCTGGCAGCAGAAGCGCGCCTTCTTTGCCGCCCCGCTGCAACTCTCGCGCCCCCTCTGCCTTACGGTTGTAGCCGCACCGGAGGAGTGGGCGTTGCCAAACCGCGCGGCCCTCGCGGCTTTCCAGCGCGCCGCGGCCGCAGGCGCCGCCTACCTTTACGCCCACCCGGCCGCCGAAATCGCATGGCTGGTAGCCCCCTATTTCCCCCACCTGAGCCTTCCGACCTTAGAAAAGGTGATCGCCCGGGGCCAGCGCACGCGTCTCTGGTACGTTACCGCTAACCCCGGTCCGGACCGCCTGAATTCCCTCCAGGAGTTGTTACAGCAGGCGGGCGAACTCCCCGCCCCGCTCCCTTACGAAACAATTTTCCTCGGCCCCACACCAAGCCGAAAGCAACCTCGCCCCGGACAATAAACCTCCCAATCCCGTCCCTCTTTGTCGCCAACAGCGCAATTAAAACAAATCAGGGGCGGCTCCGCCCGCCCCCTTCAATCTTCTTTATCAAAGCGCCTTCGCCAATTCCCTCCGGCGGAAACGCGCCCCCCATTTACCCCCGGGGCCGCTCACGCCTGGCTCCAGGCCACCACCGGAATGTTCTCCGTCTGCGCGAAAGCCGGTGGGTGCTCGTCAACCAACGCCGCCGCCAATACTTCATCCATATGGCTGACGAAGATCACCTTAAGCTTATTCCGCACGTGCGGCGGGACCTCTTCGAGTTCCTTCTTGTTGTCTGCCGGCAGGATTACCGTCTTGATGCCTGCCCGGTGCGCCGCCAGAACCTTTTCCTTGATCCCGCCGACGGGCAGGACCCGACCCCTCAGGGTGATCTCCCCCGTCATCGCCACATCGTGCCGTACCTTGCGCCCGGTAAGCGCCGAAGCGAGGGCGGTCGCCATGGTGATACCGGCAGAAGGACCGTCCTTTGGGGTCGCGCCCTCCGGAACATGGATGTGGACATCAAACTTTTCGTAAAAATCTTCGTCGATCCCTAACTGCCGCGCGCGCGAACGAATGAAGCTATAACCGGCCTGCGCGGACTCCTTCATCACGTCGCCTAACTTCCCCGTCAGGATCAGGTTCCCCTTACCCTTGCAAAGGGTGACCTCGATGGAGAGGGTATCGCCGCCGGTTTCCGTCCAGGCAAGGCCGGTCGCCACACCTACTTCATCAGCATTTTCCGCCAGCCCGTAACGGTACTTCGGGATACCGAGGAACTTCTCGATGTTCTGGGCCGTCACCCGCGCCCGCTTCACCTTCCCGGAAACGATCTGCTTCGCCGTCTTCCGGCAGACAGCCGCTATCTGCCGCTCTAGGTTCCGCACCCCGGATTCCCGCGTGTACTCACGGATGATCTTCCGCAGCGCGTTCTCCGAAAGAGTCAGGTGCTCCTTGGTCATCCCGTGCTCCTTGAGCTGCTTCGGGATCAGGTGGCGCACCGCGATCTGAACCTTTTCCTCCTCGGTGTAGCCGGAGATCTGGATGATCTCCATCCGGTCCCAAAGCGGCCGCGGGATGTTGTACGGATAGTTGGCCGTCGTGATGAACAACACCTGCGACAGATCAAACGGAATCTCGATGTAGTGGTCCGAAAAGGCACTGTTCTGCTCCGGATCCAACACCTCGAGAAGCGCCGCTGATGGGTCCCCCCGGAAGTCGGTGCTCATCTTATCGACCTCGTCGAGCAAAAAAACCGGGTTCTTCGAACCAGCCTGACGCATACCCTGGATGATCCGCCCCGGCAAAGCACCCACATAAGTCCGCCGGTGCCCCCGGATTTCCGCCTCGTCCCGGACGCCGCCGAGCGAGATCCGGACGAACTTCCTTTCGAGCGCCCGCGCAATCGACCGTCCGAGTGAGGTTTTGCCGACGCCCGGCGGCCCTACGAAACAGAGAATCGGCCCCTTCATACTTTTGGCCAGCTTTCGGATGGCCAGGTATTCCAAGATGCGCTCTTTGGGCTCTTTCAAGGCGTAGTGGTCTTCCTCTAAGATCTGCTCCGCTACGGCGATGTCGAGGCGGTCCCTGGTCGTCTTAGTCCACGGCAGGGCCAGCAGCCAGTCCAAATAGTTTCGCACCACCGTAGCCTCAGCCGCCATCGGCGGCATCTTTTCCAGGCGCTCGACCTCTTTTAACGCCTTCTCTTCAACTTCCTTGGGAAGTTTAGCCTGCGCGATTTTGGCCCGGTACTCCTCACCCTCGGCCTGCCGTTCGTCTTTCTCGCCCAGCTCCTTTTGAATCGCCTTGATCTGCTCGCGCAAGTAGTACTCCTTCTGGGTCTTCTCCATCTGCTTCCGGACCCGGATGTTGATCCGCCGCTCAAGCTCCACGATCTCGAGTTCCCGGGAGATGATGGCGCAGAGCTTCTCCAGCCGCGCCGCCACATCTACCGCTTCAAGCAACTCCTGTTTATCCTCGACCTTCAGGGTCAGGTGCGACGCGATGATGTCCGCCAACCGGCCCGGCTCCTCGATGCTCACGATCGAAACGACCGTCTCGGGCGGGATGCGCTTGGAAAGCTTTACGTACTGCTCAAACTGGCTGATGAGGCTCCGTTTCAGTGCTTCCACATGGCTGTTTCCCGTCTGGGTCTCCGCGAACTCCTCGACCTCCACCCGGAAAAAAGGCTCCTCCGCCACGTAGCGCAGAACTTTCGCCCGCGCCACACCCTCCACCAGCACCCGGATCGTCCCGCCAGGAAGCTTTAAGAGCTGCTTAACTTCGGCAACAGTACCGACTTCGTAAATATCCCCGGGTTGCGGGTCGTCAATCTGGGCGTCCCGCTGCGCGGCCAAAAAAATAAAACGATCGCGCAGCATCGTTTCGTCTATCGCTCGAACCGATTTTTCCCGGCCAACGTCGAGGTGGATCACCATGTAGGGGAAGACCAACACCCCGCGCAGCGGTAAAAGCGGCAAAACCCGCGTCTTTGCTTCCACCTGTAGCACCTCCGTTGCGGCGAACCGCTCCTGTTACCTGATTAGTTAATTTTTATTTTAGCACAGGAGATAGGGGCATGCTACAGGAATAAACGCCTTGCAGAGTAATAAAAGCCCGAAAATGGAAATTTGGGCTCAGATGTTGTTGCAACTCATGCCGGCGCCGCAGGAAACCACCGGCCGCAGGCAGACCTCCCCGGCCGCAACCTTGTTCTCGCCAACCAATGCTTCCCGGATGGCGTCTTCCAACCGGTCCACAGGAACCACCGCGACCCCGCGAAACTCGCTGAAAAGCTGCTGGTAATTATCCCGGGGAATGAGTACCCGCTTCGCCCCGGCCCGGACCGCGGCCGCCACCTTCGGAACTATCCCGCCGACGGGACGGACCTTCCCACCGATGGAGACTTCACCTGTGAGGGCCACCCGGTTGTCTACCGGGATGCCGGTCAGGGCCGAGTAGATGGCCGTGGCAATCGCCACCCCCGCAGAAGGGCCGTCCACCGGCACCCCGCCGGGGAAGTTAACATGAATGTCGAAGTTCCCGGGCTCGACGCGCATTACAAAGCGCAGCGCCGTGATGACGTTTTCGACCGCGTTCCGCACCGAACTCTTCCGGCGCACCCGGCGTCCCGCTCCCTGGAGTTCCTCTTCTTCCACCACCCCCGTTACGGTAAGTCGCCCCCGCCCCTTTTCGGCCGGAAGCGCCGAGGCTTCAATTTCCAGCACCGTGCCGACATTGGGCCCGCAAACCGCCAGCCCCGCGACCACACCAACCGCCGGCTGGAAAGGCATCCTGTTCTCCGGGCGCAGGTTATACTGGCCACAGGTCACCACCCACTCCATATCGACCACCCGGACGGCCGACCGTCCTTCGGCGATGGCCATGCCGGCGGCAAGCTGAACCATGTTGACCGCTTCCCTGCCGTTGGTAGCGTACTTCATCACCACGCCGAGCACCCCCTCTTCCGCCTCCAGGCCGATGCGCCGGATCGCGTTTGCCGCAATCACGCCGATTTCTTCAGGAGAAAGCGGCCGGAAGAAGATCTCCACGCACCGGGAACGGATCGCTGGCGGGATTTCCTCGGGCAATCTGGTCGTTGCCCCTACCAGCCGGAAATCTGCCGGCAAGCCGTTCTGGAAGATATCGTGGATGTGCGCCGGAACGTTGGGGTCCTCGGGATTGTAGTAGGCGCTCTCTAACAGCACGCGCCGGTCCTCAAGAACTTTTAGCAGCTTGTTCATCTGGACCGGATGCAGTTCCCCGATTTCGTCGAGGAAAAGAATCCCCCCGTGGGCCCGGGTCACCGCCCCCGGCTTCGGCTGGGGTATCCCGGCCACGCCGAGCGGACCCGCCCCCTGGTAAATCGGGTCGTGTACCGAACCGATCAGGGGGTCGGCAATCCCCCGCTCGTCGAAGCGGGCGGTTGTCGCATCGATTTCCACAAAGTTCGCGTTTTTACCGAAGGGCGAATGCTCGCTTCGCTTCGCTTCCTCCAAAATAAGGCGCGCCGCGGCGGTCTTCCCCACCCCCGGCGGGCCGTAGAGGAGCACGTGCTGCGGGTAAGGGCCGCAGAGCGCCGCCCGTAGCGCTTTTACCGCCTCTTCCTGGCCAATGATCTCCCCCAGGCTACGGGGACGCGTTCGCTCTGCTAACGGCTCGGTGAGGGATATCTGCCGTAACTGACGGAGCCGCTCTACCTCCCGGTGCGATTCGCGCCGCACCGCCGTCCTGCCCCCCTGCTGGGCCCGCAGCAGGTTCCAGAAGTAGAGCCCGATGACGATACCGAAGAAAATCTGTACCAACGTAATGATCCCGGCCAGACCGTTAGGGAAATCAAGCATAATCCTGCCCCCTCTGCAAAGCGCTAGTTCGGCACCCCGTTCTTGCTTTCGCCAATCTCATCTTCAAGGTTCTATTATTGTTAGGTTTTCCCGTTTTTATCCAAATTTCCGGTATGAGCGCTTCTAAAAAGGCTTGTCTGCCTGCTAACGGAGTTTTATAATTTACCTGTCAGGGTAGTGACTGTATAAGGAGGAGAAAAGATGTTCAGACGCTGGCTCGTACCGGTAGCTCTGATAGCCTTTATCGCGGGCATCTGCTTTGCGGGGGGCTGCTACCTCGTCCAGGACCTCCACCAAGGAGCCGCATTCAACGGTGGGGGAACTACCGCGGTAGCCGGTCCAGAGCTTCCGGGCCTTGGCGCCGATACTATCGCCGCCATTGTAGATCGGACCGGGCCGGCAGTGGTAAAGATTGATACTCTTACGCCGGTTCGGAACCCCCACCTCGATCCCTTTTTCAACGACCCGTTCTTCCGCGATTTCTTTGGCCGGGTCATGCCGGAAGGGCAGGAGTACCGCCCGGGACTCGGTTCCGGGTTCCTCATCTCGGATGACGGCTACATTCTCACCAACGAACACGTGATCGACAACGCGAGCGAGATCAAGGTAACCGTTAGCGGTTTTAGCGAGCCCTTCAATGCCCGCGTGGTCGGCGCAGACTACGACCTTGACCTGGCGGTGCTGAAGATCGACGCGCCCCGCAAGCTCCCCTATCTCAAGCTTGGTGACGCGCAGCAGGCGCGCGTTGGGGAGTGGGTGATCGCAATCGGCAACCCCTACGGCCTCGACCATACGGTTACGGTGGGCGTGATCAGCGCGAAAGGGCGCCCGATCGATATCGAAGACCGCCATTACAAAAACCTTCTCCAGACCGACGCCTCGATCAACCCCGGGAATAGCGGCGGCCCGCTCCTAAACCTTAAAGGCGAGGTCATCGGCATCAACACCGCCGTAAACGCTCAGGCCCAGGGCATCGGGTTCGCCATCCCGTCCGACACGGTAAAAGGAGTGCTTGGCGAACTGATTAAGAAAGGAAAGGTGGTCCGGCCCTGGCTGGGCGTTCAGGTCCAGCAGGTGGACGAAAACTGGGCTAATTACCTCAAGCTGCCGCGGGCCGAAGGCGCGCTTGTAGTAGGCGTGGTGCCGGGAAGCCCTGCCGAGCGGGCGGGCATCACGCGCGGGGACGTGGTCTTGGAGATCGCCGGCCGGAAGATCAAGACTCCTGACGACTTAGTAGCGGCAATTAAGGACCAGAAGGTGGGCGCCACGGTCGAACTCCTGCTCTGGCGCGAAGGCAAGCTCGTCCGCATCCGCGTCGTAATTAACGAAAAACCGGCGCGACTGTAAATTGGCGCGAAAAAGGGCCCGACCTTAGGCCCTTTTTCTTTCAATCTTCAGCGGCGCAACCGGCAACTCCAGACCGGTAGGTTCTGAGCAGCGTAGCGCGTGAGTGGCTCTGTTTTCTTCGGGGGTGAATAAATGCAACTTTACATAATTATAGGCCTCATCTTCGCGCTCCTCGTCGCCGCTTTCGCGGTGCAAAACGCTACCAAGGTTGACATCCGGTTTCTCCTCTGGGAATTCAAGGGAATCTCCCTGGCGTTAGTGGTTCTCGGCGCAGCGGCCGGCGGGGCCCTTATCGTCTTCATCCTCGGCGTGGGGCGCGAACTCCGCCACACCCTGCGGGTACGCGAGCTCTCCCACCAGAACCTGAAGCTCTCCCAGCGCGTCTCCAAGCTAGAAGCCGAGCGGGAGAAGAAAAACCAGCGCCGCGAAGAAGAAAATCTCTCTTAGAGTTACGCTGCGGGTCTCAAAACACGGGAATTAAAGCAGAGGTTCTGCTCATGCTTTACGTAGCTCTTGACGTAGAAACTACGGGTCTGGACCGGACCCGGGACGAGATCGTCGAAGTAGGCCTCTGCCGTATCGAGAACGGCGCCATCACCGCGCGGTTTTCGTCTTTAGTGCGGCCAGAAGGTCCCATCCCCCTCCGGGTCAAGCGTCTTACCGGAATCGACGCGGCAGCGCTCCGGGAGGCACCCCCCTGGCGCGAGATCGCCCCGTCAGTCGCGGCCTTCATCGGCGATCTGCCCGTGGTGGGGCACTGCGTGGATTTCGACGCTGCTTTTTTGGAACGCTACCTCGGCCAGCCGCTCGCACACCGTCTCGATACCTGTGAACTAGCGCGCCTTCTCCTGCCGCAGCTTCCGGCCTTTAGCCTGCAAAGGGTCGCCGCCGCCCTCGCGATAGAGTGCCCGGTGCACCACCGCGCCCTTCCCGATGCCGAGACCACGGCGCAAATCTTTCTCGCGCTTACCCGAAAAATAGCCGAACTTCCCGTCGCCATTTTCCCGCGCTTGATCTTCTTCCTGGAGCAGGCCGGCTCCGCCTGGACCGCTTTCTTTAAAAAGGCGCTGCGGGAGGGAAGTCTTGCTGGACGTCACCCCGCAGCCTGCGCCCCGCCGCCTCCGGGAGAAACCGAAAGCAGCGCTTTACCCCCAGAAGTGGCAACCGACGCTGATATCTTCGGAACCGGCGGCAGGCTGGCCGCCGTCTTTCCCGGTTACGAAGAGCGGCCCCAGCAGAAAGAGATGGCGGCGGCCGTAAGCGAAGCCTTCAACGAAGGTTTCTACCTCCTCGCGGAAGCGGGAACCGGAACCGGAAAGTCGCTCGCCTACCTTATCCCGGCGGCCCGCGCGGCCCTGGCTCACGGCCAGCGCGCCCTCATCTCGACCCACACCGTCAACCTCCAGGAGCAGCTGCTCCGCAAAGACATCCCCGTGGTCCAGCAGGCCATTGGTGCAAGCTTCCCGGTGGCCCTGGTCAAAGGCCGCCAGCACTACCTCTGTCGCCGGCGCTGGGAGCAGGTCCTGGAGGAGCGCGCGCTTTCCCCCGATGCGGCTCGGTTTTACGCCCGGGTACTCGTTTGGCTTACGGCGACCACTACCGGCGACTTCGGGGAACTCAGCCTCCTCGAAGCGGAAAAAGAAGCGCTGCCACGGATAAACGCCACGGCCGAAGGCTGCTTTGGCAGGCGCTGCCCGTGGGTGGCGCACTGCTTTGTAAACCGGGCCCGCCGCCAGGCGGAACAGGCAATGGTGCTCATTACTAACCACGCCCTCCTCCTAACGGACGCCTTTGGCGGCCAAGCGGTCCTCCCCGAATACGGCCCGCTGGTTATTGACGAAGCCCACCACCTCGAGGATGTAGCCACTGAATGTCTCACCCGGAGCATTTCCCGGCACGCCATTGATGAATGGCTGGCGCGCCTCGATACGCTTCTCCGGCGCGCCGGCAAGGCCCTTCTCCTCCTGCCGGCCGGGGAAAGAACGGCCGGCAGGATAAAGACGGCGGTAGAGGCGCTGCAAGACGCGGCCGCAAATCTTTTCCTTCTGCTGGAAGAGATAGTAAGACACGAAGAGCTCCCGGGACCGGGAGGGGGGCTACCGGCCAGGTTGCTTAATACCGGCAGCAGCCACCTCATCCGCGACACGGAAGCCAATACCTGGTACCAAAAAGCGACCGCGGCGTTTAATGGTTTGCTCGCCGTCTGCCGGGAGCTCTTGCGGGAAACGGCCAACTGGGAGGCGGACTGGGTCGAAGAATTCGGGCTTGCCTTGCAGGAGGGGCAGAACCTGCTTGACACCCTGACGGAAATCGTCGCCAGCACGTCTGCGGATCGGGTCGCCTGGGTGGAGGGAGGTTATTCTATCGGCACGCGCCGGGCCGTGCTCAAGGCCGCTCCTGTATCGGTGGCGGCAGCGCTGCACCAGGCTCTTTTCACCCACCCCCGGGGCATCGTCCTCACCTCGGCTACTTTAACCGTGGAAAGGCGTTTCGACCACTACCTGCAGCGTGTCGGCCTCGACCGGGTGCCATCTGAAAAGCTCCGTTTCCTGCAAATCGACTCTCCCTTTGCCTACCGGGAAAAAGCGGCTCTCTGTATTGTCCGGAACCTGCCGCTGTGGCAGGAAGTAGCCGCCGCAGAGTATCTCGCGGCGGTAGCAGAAGCGCTGGCCGACCTGGCCAGCGCGGCAGCCGGTCGCACGCTGGTTCTTTTCACCGCCAGCCGGATACTGCGCGAAGTGGCCGTGCGCCTTAAAGCGCGCCTAGAGCCGGAAGAGATCGTCGTTCTCGCCCAGGGGATCGACGGGGGACGCACACGGCTCACCGAAGAGTTCCGGGAAATGCCGCGCGCCGTTCTCTGCGGCACGGCAAGCTTTTGGGAAGGGGTAGACCTCCCCGGCGGCATCCTGCGGCTGGTGGTCATCGTCAAGCTGCCCTTTCCGCCCTACGAAGCGCCGGTTCTGGCAGCCCGGCGCGCCCTCCTGGCGGCGCAGGGACAGGATGACTTCCAGGCGCTCTGCCTCCCCCACGCCGTTCTACGCTTCAAGCAGGGCTTCGGGCGCCTGATACGTTCCCAGCAGGATGAAGGAGTAGTGGTAGTGCTCGACCGCCGGCTGCTCGCAAAAAGTTACGGCGCTTCCTTTATCCGTTCCCTGCCACCCATACCCGTGATGGCCATGTCGCTCGCCGAAGCGAGCGCCTGGCTCCGGACCCGTTTTAAAAACCACACCACCGCCAGCCACGGATAGCGGGCTGGTATGATTTTCCGTTATCTTTCCTGCGCGCTCCCGAATAAAATAACGGTGGAGGCGACAAAACCGAAGGGGGAAGAAAGGTGCGCGTCTTCTTCATTAGGCTGCCGGGATTTTTACGGGCGTTACTTACCCGTTTTGCCCGTTGAGGCACGAAAAGTTTTGGTATCTATAGTATCTTCACGCGTGCCGTTCAGGGTTTTAATTTTACCGCCAAGGAGGATTTTTTGCTTTTTTAACGAACAACTAATAACGGCGCCCGCGCTTCGGAGTTAAAAATTAAGCAGGCGCAGGAACTCGTTAAACCTTATTTAAGAGGGAGTCTTGGCCGTGTTCCTCGAAAAAACAGATACTACCGACCCCGGTTTCCTCACAGCGGTAGTCCGGGCAAGCGGTCAGAAAACGCTTTTCCACTGTTACCAGTGCGGCAAGTGTACCGCGGGGTGTCCCGCAGCCTTTGCCATGGACTACAAACCCAACCAGGTCATCCGGTTGCTCCAGTTAGGGCAGAAGGACAAGGTCTTGAGCGCGCGCGCAATCTGGGTCTGCTCCGGATGCTCCACCTGCACCACCCGCTGCCCCTGCAACATTGATATCGCCCAGGTAATGGACAGCCTCCGGGTCATCGCCCGGCAGGAAGGCAAAACCGCGCAGGGCAGAAGGGTGGTTCTTTTTAACGATCTTTTCCTGCAGTCGGTCAAGCGAAACGGGAGGGTTTTTGAGACGGGCGTAGCCCTTTCCTTCAACCTCCGCACGAAAGCCCCCTTAAGGGACGCGGCAATAGGCCGGTTCATGCTCCGGCACGGTAAGTTAGGCCTCACGCCCGTAAGAATCAAGAAAATCCAGGAAGTCGCCCGAATTTTTGGCGAACGGGAGAAAGGGTAAAATGAGAATCGGGTACTACCCGGGATGTTCTTTAGAAAAGAGTGCTAAAGAATACGATCTTTCGGCCCGCCTGGTCGCACGCCACCTTGGCATCCAGTTGGTGGACCTGCCCGACTGGAACTGCTGCGGCGCAACCGCGGCCCACAGCACCGACCCTTTTCTGGCCGTGGCGCTGCCAGCGCGTAACCTCCTGCTCGCGGAGGAAATGGGGCTGGACGTTACGGTCCCGTGCGCCGCTTGCTACCAGCGCCTCCGGGTGGCGCACGAAGAGCTTGTGCGGGACGAGGACCTTGCCCGGCAGGTAACCGAAGTGATAGGGCGACCCTACCGGGGGACGGTGCGGGTCTATTCCCTCCTCGAAACGATCGCCGGGGTGGGCCTCGAATCACTGGCCGCTCAAGTGGTAAATCCCCTCAAGGGACTGCGCGTGGCCTGCTACTACGGGTGTCTTTTAGTGCGGCCGCCCCGAGTCGCCTGTGACGACCCCGAAAACCCGCAGCTGATGGACAAGATCATCGAAGTAACCAAGGCAGAAACGGTAGACTGGGGTTATAAGAACGAGTGCTGCGGCGCCTCGCTCATTTTCGGGGCCCGGGAAGCAGCACTTAGGATGATCCTCCGGATCTTGCGGAACGCGGTAAACGCCGGTGCCCAGGCGATTGCTTGTGCCTGTCCGCTCTGCCAGAGCAACCTCGACCTCCGGCAGGGGCAAGTTAACCAGCTCTTTGGCACCAACTTCGCGCTGCCCATCTTCTACTTTCCACAGCTCCTGGGTCTGGCAATGGGGCTTAATCCCCGCGATCTCGGTTTCGAAGGCCACTTCGTGGATCCGCAGCGGGCGCTGAAAGCGCTCGGTGCCTAACGGACGAGAGAAAGGGAGGCTTTATGCCGCGAATCGGCGTTTTTGTCTGCTGGTGTGGTTCGAATATTGGTGGGGTGCTTGACTGTCCGGCAATAGCGAAGGAGGCGGCTTCTTTCCCCGGGGTTGTTTTCAGCACCGACTATAAGTACATGTGTTCCGACCCCGGCCAGAACCTCATCATCGAGGCGATTAGGGAGCACCGGCTCGATCGCGTGGTGGTCGCTTCCTGCTCCCCCCGGCTGCACGAGGAAACCTTCCGCCAGGTGTTGCGAAGAGCCGGTCTTAACCCCTATTTCTTAGAGATGGCCAACCTCCGGGAGCACTGCTCCTGGGTCCACCCCCACGAACAGGAAGCAGCCCAACGGAAAGCAGTCGATATCGTGCGGCGGGCTGTGGCTAAAGCCGCGCGCCTCACACCCCTCTCACCCGGTCGCATCCCGGTCACCAAACGGTGCCTGATCATCGGCGGTGGCATCGCGGGCATCCAGGCGGCCCTGGACGTTGCCGATGCCGGATTTGAGGTGGTTCTGGTCGAAAGGGAACCCACCATCGGCGGCAACATGGTGAAACTCGACAAAACCTTCCCCACCCTCGACTGCTCGGCCTGCATTAACACCCCCAAGATGGTAGCGGTGGCCCAGCACCCCAGGGTGAAGCTGTACACCTACGCGCAGGTGGAGGAAGTAAGCGGTTACATCGGGAACTTCAAAGTGCGCATTCGCCAGAAGGCGAAATACGTTGACCACAGCAAGTGCACGGGCTGCGGCACCTGCTGGGCCAGGTGTCCGGTAAGTGTGAAGGACGAGTTTAACCTGGGACTGGGCGAGCGGTCGGCAATCTACATACCCTTCCCGCAAGCGGTGCCGAACAAGCCGGTGATCGATGCCGCCCACTGCCGGCAGCTTACTAAAGGCAAGTGCGGTGTCTGCGCCAAGGTTTGCCCGGCCAAAGCAGTGGACTACAACCAGCAGGACGAGATTATCGAAGTGGACGTTGGCGCCATTGTGGTGGCCACCGGTTACGGCCTCTTCCCCTGGGAAAAGGTTTACGGCGAGTACGGCTACGGACGCTACCCAGACGTTATCAGCGGTATGGCCTTCGAACGGCTGGTAAACGCTGCTGGCCCCACCGGCGGCAAGATCCAGCGGCCCTCAGACGGGAAAGAGCCGAAAACGGTCGTTTTTATCCAGTGCGTAGGCTCCCGGGATGAGGCCAAAGGCAAGGCCTACTGCTCGCGCATCTGCTGCATGTACACCGCTAAACACGCCCATCAGGTGTTAGAAAAGATACCGGGGGCCAGGGTTTACGTTTTCTACATTGACGTCCGCACCTTTGGCAAAGGCTACGAAGAGTTTTACCGCCGGGTTATGGAGGAAGGCGCGGTCTATATCCGTGGCCGGGTTTCGAAAGTCTTCCAGGAAGGTTCCAAGCTCATCGTTAAGGGTGCCGATACCCTTTTAGGCGAGCAGGTCGAGATTGCGGCAGATATGGTGGTCCTCGCCACCGGGGTCACGCCGGCCGAAGGTGCCCACGACCTCGCCCGCATGATTGGTATCCCCGTGGATAAAGACGGCTTCTTCCAGGAGGCCCACCCGAAACTGCGCCCGGTGGAAACGCACACCGGCGGCGTCTTCTTAGCCGGCGCTTGTCAGGGGCCGAAGGACATCCCGGACACCGTCGCCCAGGCAAGCGGCGCGGCGGCAAAGGTTTGCGCCCTGCTCTTTAAGGATGAACTGGAAACCAACCCGATGGTTTCCCGCGTAAACGAGGCGCTCTGCACCGGTTGTCTGGCCTGCCAGAAGGTCTGCCCCTACCGCGCGATCCAGGAAGCCGTCATCACGGAGCGCATTCCCGGCCAGCCCCCGCGGGAACGGATCGTGGCCCGGGTCAACGAGGGGCTCTGTCAGGGATGCGGCGCCTGTGCGGTTACCTGCCGGGCCGGAGCGATAGACCTCAAAGGATTTACCAATGATCAACTACTTGCGGAGGTTGACGCCCTTTGTCTATAAATAAAAATGGTGCAGCAGAAAGGGAAAACAGCACCTGGCAACCGAAGATTGTCGCCTTTCTCTGTAACTGGTGCAGCTACGCCGGCGCCGATCTGGCCGGTGTTAGCAGATTGAAGTACCCGGCCAACGTGCGCATTATCAGGGTGCCCTGCTCCAGCCGGGTTAACCCGCAGTTCATCCTGCGGGCTTTTCAGCGCGGCGCCGACGGCGTTTTGGTGGCGGGGTGCCACCCGGGCGACTGTCACTACGTCACCGGTAACTACTTCACGCGGCGGCGGCTCATGCTCTTCAAGCGGCTGCTCGAGTTCACCGGTTTTGCGCCGGAAAGGCTCAAGGTACGCTGGGTTTCGGCGGCCGAAGGGGGCCGTTTTGCCGAAACGATCAAGGAAATGGTTGAAGAACTGAGGGACCTCGGTCCCAACCGGGTAATGAGGGAAGAAAAATGAAGGAAATAACCGAATCCCTCCGCAGGGAAGCAGCACGGCTCTTAAATGAAGGCGTTGAGCTTTTCATCGGTTACGCCGCAGGCACGCGGCCGGCCTGCGCGCGCCCCTTCTTCGTTACAAAGCCGGAAGAGGTAACCGGCCTCGTTTTCGATCCTTTTTGCGTCCCCAACTTAGTGAAATACATCCTCCGGCACGCAGATAAAAAGGTAGCCGTGGTCGTTAAGGGGTGCGACCGCGCTGCCGTGGACCGTCTCGTTGCCGAACGCCACCTCGATCGCGCCCGCATCACGCTCGTAGGGGTTCCCTGCGGCGGCATGCTCGCCCGCGAGCGGGTGCTGGCGGAACTGGGCCCGAATCCCCGGATCGAAGCGGTAGAGGACCGGGGTCCAAGTTTCGTGCTCCGCGTCCGGGGCGAAGAACGCACCTTCGAAAAAAGGAAGTTCCTGATGGAAAAGTGCCTCGGCTGCACCAGGAACAACCCCGCCGGCGTTGACGTGATGGTGGGGAAGGAGGCCCCGCCGGTAGCCGACCCCGAATATGACCCGTTAAAAGAAATCAGAGCGATTGAGGCGCTTCCGGCTGCGGAGAGGGCAGCCTTCTGGGAAAAGGTTTTCGGCCGGTGCCTGCGGTGTTACGCCTGCCGGGAGGTTTGTCCCGCCTGCAGCTGCACCGAGTGCACCTTTGAGCAAGCGGTACCCGGGTGGCAGCAGGGAGCCACCTGGATCAGCAAGGCCAAGAGCCTGCCGGATAACTACCATTACCACCTGATCCGGGCTTTTCACGTCGCCGGCCGGTGCGCCGGCTGCGCTGAATGCGAGCGGGTCTGCCCGGTTGGCATCCCGCTGATGCTCCTCAACCGGAAGCTCGCCGCGGACATCGCGTCCCTCTTCGGTGAAACAGAGGAAGATCCGTGCGGCGCCCTGTGTGTTTATTCGCTCGCCGATCCGGATGAATTTGAGTAAAAAAGCGGGAGTCTGAGAGATGGTCCTGAAACTCCTAAAAAAAGAGCGTCTCCTTTCCTTTCTCGAGCGGCTAATGCAGAAATTCCTTTTAGTGGCACCGGTAAGAGAAGGCAACCTTACCGTTTACCGGCCGGTCAAGGCGGCAGCCGAAGTGGCTGTTGACGCGCCTAAGAGCGTCGTGCCGCCGAAGGAATGGTTCTTCCCGCAGACGGAAGAGATTTACCGTTACGCCACCAGCAAAGAAAATCTTGTCTTGGAAGAAAACGTTCTGGCGCCTCCCGCCGTCCTCTTCGGGGTTCGTCCCTGCGACCTCCGGAGTTTCCAAGTGCTGGACGCGGTATTCCTGCAGGAGCCGGCGGACCGCTACTATGCCGCCCGCCGCGAAAACACACTCCTTATCGGCATGAGCTGCAACACAGCCTGCCCCGAATGCTTCTGCACCGCTTACGGTATCTCGCCGCTCAAGGGAACGGGGGCGGACATTCATTTAACCGATATCGGGACGGCTTACCTTGTTGAGGCGCTCACCCCGAAAGGGGAAGAGATCGTGCTCCAGGACCCCGAGTTTTACGAGGAAAAGGTGGCCGGGATTGACGAGGCCCTGCGCGCCAAAGAGCAAGCGCTCACGGCGGAATTTGCGGTGCAGGTAGCGGTAACAGATCTTCCGGCAAAGATGGCGGCGCTCTTCAACCACCCGTACTGGGAGGAGCTCAGCCGGCGGTGTCTAGGGTGCGGTATCTGCACCTACGTTTGCCCCACCTGTCACTGCTTTGACATTACCGACGAGAACCGGGGAAACACAGGGAAGCGGCTTAGATGCTGGGACGCTTGCCTTTTCCGGGATTACACGCTCCATACCAGCGGGCATAACCCCCGGCACGCGCTCCACCAGCGCCTCCGGAACCGGTTTTTCCACAAGCTTAAGTACAATTTAGACCGTTACGGGATTGAGGGTTGCGTTGGGTGCGGCCGGTGCGTCGCCCTCTGCCCCGTCAACATTGACATCCGGGAGGTCATCGCCACAGTGAGGGGGCTCCAGGTATGAAGGTAGCCAATCCGCTTCTGCCGCAACCGGCAACCATCATCGATATCATCCAGGAAACCGGGGACGTCAAAACCTTCCGGGTGGTACTCGACGACCCCGACGCGATGGCGGCGTGGCGTCACAGGCCGGGTCAGACGGCAATGGTTTCCGTCTTCGGGGTAGGCGAGGCGATGTTCTGCCTCGCTTCTTCACCCACTTCCCGGGACTGGATCGAGTTTAGCATCCGGCGTGCGGGAAAAGTGACCACCGCCATCCACCAACTGGAGCCGGGCGCCAAGATCGGCGTCCGCGGTCCCTACGGCAACAGTTTTCCCGTAGAGGCAATGCGGGGTAACGATTTATTAGTCATCGGCGGGGGGATAGGGCTTGCACCCCTGCGGCCCCTGGTAAACTTCATGATTGCCCCGGAAAACCGGAAGGACTACGGCAATATCGAAATCATCTACGGCGCCCGCTCGTACGGCGACCTCTGTTATAAGGAAGAGGTCTTCCGGACCTGGCCGGAAACGCCGGGGGTTACAGTCTGGACGACGATCGACGCCCCTGAGGAAGGGTGGGAGGGGCACGTCGGCTTCGTTCCGGCCTACGTCGCAGAGATCAAGCCCGCGCCAGAAAACAAGTTTGTGGCCATCTGCGGTCCGCCGGTCATGATTAAGTTTACTTTGAAAGAGCTTGAAAAGTTGGGCTTTAAAGAGGAGCAGATCTACACCACTCTGGAGATGCGGATGAAGTGCGGCATCGGCAAGTGCGGCCGTTGCAACATCGGCGCCAAGTTTGTCTGCCGGGACGGCCCTGTTTTTAACCTCGCCGCGCTCAAGGAACTCCCGCCAGAGTATTAAAGGCCAGCGAAAAAAAAAGCAACTCCCGCCGGAAACGCGCACGCCGGCGGGAGTTGCTTTTCTTCTGTTACTGCTGGAAGAGAAGCCGGGCCGTCTTAGAGGAAGATTTGAACCGATCCTCAAGAGTGCTGGCCAGTTCCTCAAGTCCGGTGGGGGTATAATCCTCTATCCGCCCCTCGTCGCCGAGGCGGCTTAGCTCTGGGTCTATCGGCAGCGTTGACAGAAGCGGCACGCCGGTTTCCGCCGCCACCTTTTCCCCTTGCGGTTCGCCGAAAGCAAATATCTTCTGGCCGCACTTCCCGCAGGTAACGTAAGTCATATTCTCCACCAGGCCCAGGATAGGTACCTTCATCTCCGCCACCATCCTGATCGCCTTACGCACCACCATCACCGCCAGGTCCTGAGGCGAAGAAACGATGATTACCCCGTCAAGCGGCAGGGACTGCATCACGGTGAGGGGCGCATCCCCTGTTCCCGGTGGTAAGTCGACTATCAGGTAGTCGAGTTTTCCCCAAGCCACATCGGTCCAGAACTGCCTGATCACGTTGCTGATAATCGGCCCCCGCCAGATCACCGGGTCGTCTTCCCGCTCTAAAAAGAGGTTCGCCGACATCACGTAGATCCCGAGCTTAGGGCTCTTGGGAATATAAACGCCGAACTCGCTCCCTTCCACCCGCTCCTTAATCCCGAAAAGCTTGGGGATGCTCGGCCCGGTAATGTCCGCATCCAGGATACCAACCCGGCATCCCTGGCGGGATAGGGTTGTGGCTAAAAGCGCGCTCACCGAGGACTTCCCCACCCCACCTTTGCCGCTCATGACCGCTACCAGGTGGCGCACCTGAGAGAGCTTATGAGCCGGCGCAAAAGTTTCCCCTGCCGGACAGGTTTCCCGTTCGCCACACGCACCACACTGCTTACCAGCCTTTTCACATTCTTCCTTCACTCCGGCCAAGCAAAAAACACCTCCGCTTAAACCCCAAAATTCTTTAGTTGCCCGGTTACCGCCGCTACTTTGCCCCGAATCGAAAGTGCCTTATCCCGCCGCTCGTCAATCTTGATGGTCGTTACTACGCGGGCAACCCCGGCGGCGAAAGGTGCCTCGTGCATCTGCCGGGCCACAGCCAGCACCTTCTCGAGCTCACCCTCGACGATGGTCCCCATCGCCGTCACTTCGTACTTGAGCCCGCTCGCCGCAAGTAGCCGCACACACTCCGCCACGTAGCGGCTGACGCTTGGCGAGCCCGTCCCAAGAGGGACCACCGCGATTTCGGCCACCACGCCGGCCATAGGATTCCCTCCCGTAGAAAAGATAGACCCCCCTCTCCCGTTTCCGGTGCCGGGGGATTTATAGCTTATGCTCAAAACTTTAATCTATACACATTTTAAAGCGAAACACACCAAAAATCAAGACAGAGTCGCAGAAATGCACCCTCCGCCCCGCAGCGAAAAGCAGCAGCGCTACCTAATTTTACACCTTACCCGCCAAGACGGGCCATCACGCCAAGCCGCCCGGTTTTAGCCCTGGTTCCGGCCTTCTTCTCAATCGCCTCGCGGAGCAGCGCCGCGACCGCCGCCTGATTAGCACCAGCCCGGAGCGGCCCCTTGAGATCAACCCCCGGCCCCCCAAAAAGGCAGGTCCGGAGCTCTCCCGTAGCGGTCAGGCGCAGGCGGTTGCAGCGAGAGCAGAAATGGCCGGTAACCCCGCTGATAAAGCCGATGGTGCCGGTCGCACCCGGTATCCGGTAATAACAGGCGGGGCCGCAGCCGGCCAGTTTACGGATGGTGACAAGAGGACCAAAGTGCGCCTCAAGGCGCGCCCGGACCTCCCGGGTGGGGAAAAAACATTCGTTCTGCAGCGCGTCCGCCGGGCCGAAAGGCATTAGCTCGATGAACCGGACGTGTAACGGCCGCTCCAGGGAAAGCCGCGCCATATCGATAATTTCGTCGTCATTGAAACCCTTCAGCACTACCATGTTGAGCTTGACCGGGTGCAGTCCAAGCGCGAGAGCCGTCTCCACGGCCGTTAAAACCCTTTGCAAATCCCCGCCCCGCGTGATCCAGGCGTAACGTTCCGGCCGTAAGGTGTCGAGGCTGATGTTGACCCGCCGCAAGCCCGCTCTTTTAAGCGCCGCAGCCATTTCCGGAAAGAGGACGCCGTTCGTCGTCAGCGCTACATCGTCGATTCCGGGAACCGCCGCCAGCATCGCCACTAACTCCACAATTCCCCTGCGGACGAGCGGTTCCCCTCCCGTAAGCCGGACCTTTTTAATCCCCACCGCAACCGCCGCCTGAACTATAGCCACAATCTCTTCGTGCCGCAGGACCTCTGCATGCGGAACTGTAGGCACGCCCTCAGAAGGCAAGCAGTAACGGCAGCGAAGATTACAGCGGTCAGTCACGGAAATACGTAGGTAATCAACCCTTTGCCGTTCTCTACCCACAAAACAGCCCGCCTCTTTTAGTCGTTACTATGCGCGTGCGCGTGGCAGGCAGCACAAACTTCAGCGCCCTGCTTGGTCAACCCGATATGCCTGCCAGAACCTATATTAACCTCGTAGGCCAGCATAACTTTCACCGGCTGACGGCCGATTTTGGTTTTCACCTTTGTGGGTGCCTTCATATGGGCCGCGCCACCTTCATGACAGGCCTCACACTTCATCCCCGCAACGGGCGTTGTAGCCCGGGGGTGACACTGCTTGCAGGAAAGGGCCGCGCTTGCCGCCTGCTTAGCCTGTGCGGCCTGCTTCTGCGTTGCTCCGGCCTGTTTCTGCTGCGTCACCCCAGTTTTGCTAGAAGGCGTAGTCTTTTTCTGCGGTGCCGGTGCCGGCTTGCTGCCTCCCGGCGCACCGCCGGGGTGACAGAGAGCACAATTACCACCCATACTCGGGTAAGCCTGAACAGGACTCGGACCCAGACTCGCCAACCCGGTAAGTAAAAGGGCCAGCACTAACATCAGTATAGCGTATTTCTTCATTACCGAGAACCCTCCTTCTTCTGACTCCGTAAGCAAAGGCGCTATAAAAGATGTAGCCGCACCTTTAGCCTTCCGACCGCAAGGAATGGGGTTCCACCAGCAAGTTGCTCCACTCCAGCGCTGGGTTTTGGTAACCTTCGCGCAGCGCCAGCAGATCTAAAAAAAGCGTGCGAAAAGATTCTACAAGCAGGTCTTCCGGTTTCCCCCACTTAGCGTCAAACGCCTTCAAATAGGCCCGGCATTCGTGACAGAGGTAAACCCTGTACGCTGGCTGCTCTTCCCAGATGAGCAATTCCCCCTGCCCGTCCTGGCGGCCGCAAAACGGGCAAGCCAGCCGCTCAAACCGCCAGCTCGTGCCACAAAGGCCGCAATACAAATGCCGCGCCCGCTCCTCTTCCTGCAAAACGGCGAAAACCGGGTAATTCCCGCATACAGGGCAGATGCCCCGCCGCCACTCACCGGCGGCAAACCAGGCCGCTGCTTCCCTTGCGTAAGCCCGCATCAGAAGCCTCGCCGCCGTACCGGTTACAAACCCCACCGCCTCGGGGGAAAGGCCGGACGGCAGAGGTACTTCCCGCACAACGCCGTCCTTACGTATGATTCTCTCGCGCAGGTAATCTGTGAGAACCGCCTTCAACGACTCATCCTGCGTTAAAGCCCTATCTACCGCCGCAATTTCGGGTTCCAGTTCCGGTAGAACCTGCTTTATAGCACCCGCGATACAGGCAACCACTGTGGCGAAAGAATCCGTCTCAATCTGGGGCGGGAGAAGCATCACCCACGGAATACCCTTCCCCCACTCCTGCCGCTCTTGAACGGTAGGTGATCGCTTAAAGAAGAGCGGAGCAGTAACCCCACAGGAGCCCAACGCTCCCCAGAGGGCCACCATCTGCGCCGCAAGGTCTGCCACGTCCAGCCTCTTCACCTGCATCCTCCGCTACCCGAAATTTTGGCGTTAAGAGCCTGTTCTCAGCCTCTGCAACCGTTTAAAGAAGCTAGCCGCTCCCGAACCTACCTCAAATCCAAGCTCCGCAAACGGTACATCCGAGAGGTAAAGCCAGGAAGTGCCTCCCTGGTCCTTTTCCCCGTACACGTACCGCACGTAGTGTGGGTGGGCGTTGATTCGCTCCCACGCTTCAGCAATAAGCTGATCCCGTTCCCCAAACTTCAGGGCCCCGGTAGGGCACGCTTGAACGCACGCCGGGGCAAGTCCCTGACCAAGGCGATCGTACTTCCCGCCCGGTTCGAAGCAAAAGCGGCATTTCTGAGGCCGCGCTTTTCCTTTCTGCCACTCGTAGCGGGGCACCTCGAAGGGACAAGCCACCTGACAGTAGTAGCAGCCGATACACCTGTCCGCAGCGACGACCACCGGCCCCTGGGGCGTCTTTTTCAGCACCCCCATAAAACAGGCCCCGACACAGGCGGGCTCAAGACAGTGCATACACTGCCGTTTCACGAAACGGTAACTTAGTTTTGCTCCGTCCGTAACGTATTTATGTTCCACTCTGGTCCAGGTCGTCTTGCTTAAAGCCGCCGGGTTGTCCCGCCCGCCGCCGAAGGATGTCCGCTCCGCCGGCAGGTCATTCCACTGCTTGCAAGCGACCTGACAACTGCGACACCCGATGCAGCGCGTAAGGTCAACGAGTACCGCTTTGGGCATCCCGATCATCCCCTCTCATGCTTCTTTGCCGTTAACGCTAAGCCTTGCGGATGTTGCAGAGGCACGCCTTGTATTCGGGAATCTGCGTGTTGGCGTCGCCAAGAGAGAGCGTCAGCACGTTCGCAGATTCGCCCACTCCTATACCCTGGTAGCCCCAGTGCCAGGGAAGACCAACAACCTCTACTTCACGCCCGCCGACCTTTAAGGGTTTCAGGCTCGGCGTAACGCAAGCCTTGCACTTGATCGTGCCCCGGATAGTGGAGACCACAACGGCGTCACCGGATTTGATACCTAACCTGGCCGCAAGCTGTGGTGAAATCTCCACGAACACTTCGGGCATAAGCTCTACCAACCAGGGTGAATTCCGCGTCACAGCACCACTCTGGTAGTGTTCGACTAACCGGAAGGTGGTAAGCACGTAAGGATATTCAACACTTCCGCTTGGCGCAACCCGATCAAAAGCTCCCTTCCGGCGGAGGATGACAGGGTTGTTTTGCTGCTTGGCAATCAGGTTTGCAATCGGGCTTTCCACCGGCTCGTAATGCTCCGGAAGCGGGCCCTCTTTAAGAGCGCCAGCTCTAATTCCGTTATCAGCGCCGAAGAGCCGCCCGACCCCTTCCGGCACCATGATGAAGGGTGCTCCAGCCGTCTTCGCCGGTGGCACCGGATTCCCTGCCGCGTCCTTAACCGCAAAGTCCGGAACATCGTTAGTTACCCATTTAGTGCCATCCCAGGCTACCAGGGCGCGCTGCGGATCCCAGGGTTGTCCGTTCGGATCGCACGAGCAGCGGTTGTAAACGATGCGGCGGTTTACCGGCCAGGCAAAGGCCCATTTCGGGTAGAGTCCCAGACCACTTTTGTCCACACGGCTCCGCCGCTTCGCCGCCTCCACCTTCAGTTCCGGATCAACCACCCAGTAACCGGCGTAGATCCAGCACCCGCAGGCGGTAGAACCATCGTCTTTCAACTTAACAAAGGTATCTAACGCCTTACCGTCAGCAACGGTGTACCCGTTAATTTCCAGGGCCACCTTCCCGATATCAGGCTCGTCGCTGCCGGGCGCGTCGTAATTCCAAACCATATTCAAGATCGGGTCGGGGAACCTTCCCCCAGTCTGGTACTCCTTCCGGATGGCCTTGAAGAGCCGGTCCGCAATCCAGAGATCGCTCTTAGCGTCACCTGGGGGCGCCACCGCTTTCCAGCGGTACTGGACCCAGCGGCCGCTGTTGGTAACCGTCCCTTCTTTCTCGTAAGAAAAGGCTGCCGGTAGGAGAAAGACCTCCGTCTTGATCTTCTTCGGGTCAACACCGGGGCGCTTCCAGAAAGCCGCCGTCTCGGTCTCGAAAAGATCCACAACAACCAGCCAGTCCAGGTTCTCCATCGCCTGCCGTTCCGCTGCCACAGTCGGCCCGCCCACTAACGGGTTCTGCCCCCAGGCGAAGAAGCCCTTGATCTTCCCCTCCGCCATGCTCTGGAAGATGGAAACGTGGTCGTGGGGCTTCCCGTCAAGCTTCGGCAGCCAATCGAAACAGAAGTCGTTCTCCTTGGTCGCCTTATCGCCGTACCAGGCCTTCAACTGACTGATGAGAAACTTTCCGGTATTTTGCCAGAAGCTGGTTTTGGGAACTTCCTTATCCAGGTAATCTTGAAGCTTAGTATGTTTGGTGGCATCAACCATCGCCAGGTACCCGGGAAGCAGGTGGAAGAGCATCGCCATGTCCGTTGAACCCTGGACATTCGACTCGCCGCGCTGGGCGTTCACCCCGCCCCCCGCGACGCCAATGTTACCGAGAAGCAATTGCAGCATCGCGATGGCCCGCACGTTTTGGCTGCCGTAAGTGTGCTGGGTAATCCCCATCGCGTAAATGACGTTACCGGCTTTGTCGGGCACGCCGGTAGCACAGAAGGTTTCGCATACCTGGCGGTAAATATCTTCGGGCGTCCCGGTAATCTGGCAAACGGTTTTGATGTCGTACCGCGCCACGTGCCGCTTTAAAATTTGAAAAACACAGTTGGGGTCGCGGAGCGTGGGGTCCTTTTTGATGGTGTCGCCATCCTTCTGATAGCGCCAGGTGGTGGTGTCGTAGAAGACCTTTCCGTCCTTCAGATTGAAACCAGAAAAGAGGCCGTCTTCACACTTGAAATTTGGGTCTACCAGGAAAGAGGCGTTGGTGTAATTGACCACGTAATCGTGCTGGTAAAGCTTGTTCTCGATGGCATAGTTAATCAAGCCCAGCAGGAAGGCGATATCGGTTCCGGGCCGGATGGGAGCGTAGATATCGGCCAGGGCCGCACTCTTGGTAAACCGGGGATCCACCACGATCAACTTGGTGCCACGGGTCTCCCGGCCACGCAGGATCCAGCTCATTGCCCGGGGGTGACATTCGGCGGAATTGGAACCGATCATCAAGACAACATCCGCATTCTTGTAGTCGATGAAGTGGTTGGTCATTACTCCTCTGCCGAACGTGTTGGCCAGACCGGCCACGGTAGAGGAGTGTCAGAGACGGGCGTGGTGGTCGATATTAATGATGCCTAAGCTCCGGAGAAGCTTATGGATGACGTAATTCTCTTCGTTATCGAGGGAAGCGCTTCCTAAGTGAGCGATCGCTGGGGTCCGGTTAACCGTAACGCCGTTGGCGTCTTTTTCTTCAAAGGTCGCATCGCGCGTTGCTTTGACCCGCTTCGCAATTTCCTTTAAAGCCCAGTCCCAGTCTTTGACCTCCCACTTGGTAGCGCCGGGACGCCGGTATAAGACCTTGGTCACCCGCCGCGGGTTGGGCACCCGGCGTTTATTCTGATCCACGATCGTATTCGCGTCGGAAAGCGCGATCCCTTTCGGGCACATGTGGCCTTCATTGATAGGGTGATCGGGATCCCCTTCAATATAGACGACCCGGTCGCCCTCACTATAAACGACCAAGCCACAGCCACAGCCGCAGTACGAGCAAACCGAAACGGTTTCTTTGGCCCGTTTAAGCCTGTAGGACCCCGGCACAGGAGCTGGCAATTCACCTGCTGCACTTACGGCAGGAAAACCGGCGATCCCAGCCGTTCCTAAACCCAAAAGCTTTAGGAAATCCCGTCGGTTCAATCTGCTCATGGCTCTCCTCCTTCCGGTACTAACAAGTTTTCACTTCTTCCGTGTAATCGCTGCTATGCCGACTTACCACCCCTACTAAACATTTTCTAACATTTTACTACATATCCAGTCACAAATCAACCATGGCAATAACATTTTCTTGCGGAAAAGTTTTCTTTTCGACAAATCGGACGGCCAGGGGAAAATACTTGTACCGCTCTCTCCTCAAGCGGCGCGGCGGAGGAAGCGGCGGGCGGTGTGCACCTTAAGATTATGCCCGTCGGTCCAGAGGGAAACGGCACCGTCCTGGTCCGTCCGGTAAACTTTGGCCCCGACACGCTGGAGTATCGCAAGCGCCGCCGGAGCAGGCTGGCCGAAACGGTTCGGCGTCCCCACCGAAATGACCGCAACTTCCGGGCACACCGCCCGGTAAAAAGCCGGAAGGAAGTGCGCAGAACCGTGGTGGGGGACCTTCAGAACGTCACTTTGTAGCCGTACGCCTGAATGCAGGAGGCGCCCCTGCCCTTCCTGCTCTACATCTGCGGCAAAAAGCACGCTTCTTTCTCGGTAGCGCAGGCGCAGTACCAAGGACGCATCATTTAAAGTCGGCGCGGCCGGCAATTTACCGGCTGGAAGCGGCGCCAGCACCGCAACCTCCACCGCCGGGTCAAGCCGGATGCGGTCGCCTCCTTTGGCGGTGCAAACACGGATACCCCGCGCCCGAAAATCATCGAGGAGCCGGTCGTAAGGGGGTGCTATGCCGCGCGGCAGCGGCGGTACCACCACCAGCCGCACCGGTAAGCGCTCCACCACCGCCCGCGCCCCGCCGCAGTGGTCTTCGTGCGGGTGGGTCAGCACCAGCACATCAATGTGGCGCACCCCCTGCCGCCGGAGGTAACGGACAACGCGCATCCCGGCCCCATCGGGCCGCTTACCTTCCAGTTCTCCCGGCCAACCGCCCGCATCGATCAAGATTACACCCCCGCCCGGCGTCCGCACGAGAGCGCTGTCTCCCTGTCCTACGTCTAAAAAATCTACCCGCAATCCCGGTGTCATCCCGCCCACCCAGCGAAAGAGGCCAAGCCAAGCCACGACCACCAGACCAAGAACCGCGGCGCGGGCCAGAAAAGGACCGAAACCGGAGCGGCCGGGAACAGCCGCCCGCGCCGGGCGCCCGGAAAGCCGTAAAACCGCAAGGTAGAGAAGACCGTACCAGAGGGGAACGATCCCCCAGGGCAGCGCGGGAAGGTAAAAGAAGGCGCCGGGCAGGCGGTCAAAAAAGCGGATGAGGCCGGTAAAAAGATCGAGCAGCAGACCGGTGGGCGCCGCCATAATCTCCCCGAGAGGCAGGTAGAAGAGCCCAAAGACGGCCGCCAGCACGCCGCAGAGGAGGATAAAACCCGTGAGCGGCACCGCCAGGATATTCGCCAGCACCGCAACGGGGGAAACGAGACCATAGTATAGCGCCACCAGCGGCAGGGTCCCGAGCTGCGCGCCGAGCGGTACCGCCACCCCCCAGGCCAGCGCCGGGGGCACTTTTCGCTGCAGGCGGGCACCGCAGCCTTCGATCAGGTTGACCATTACCGGGCCCAGGAAAAGGATGCCCCAGGTGGCAGCGAAGGAGAGCTGAAAGCCGGGGTCGCCTACCGCAAGGGGATTGGCCAAAAGGATTATTAGCGCCGCAACTGCCAGCGCCGTCGGCCAGTCACGCTCCCGCCCCAAGTGTTTCGCCCAGAGAAAAAGAACCGCCATTACCGTAGCCCGGACGACCGGGGGTCCGGCGCCGACCATCAGGTCGTAGAAGATGAGGACAAGCAGGGAAACAAGAAGCGTTGCCCCAGACCGGAGCCGGATGCTGCGGGCGATACCGAGCACAAAACCGAGCACCAGACCGACGTGCAGCCCGCTGACGCTTAATATATGGACCACGCCTGTTTCTCTGAAGGCCTCGTTTACCAGCGGGTCGAGCGCCGTCCGGGCCCCGAAAGCGATCCCCTTCACCAACGCGCTCTGCTCAGGCGGAAAAAGGGCGTCCATGGCAGCGAACAGCCGCTCCCGGAGCCATAGCGCTGCACCGACTACCGGATTGAGACTCCCCCGCCCGGTTCGCGTGACCGCCTCCGCCCGGGCGTAAAGGAGCACGCCGACGCCGCGCCGCTCTAAGTACCTCGCGTAGTCGAACTCACCGGGATTTCCCGGCGCCCGGGGCGCACGCAAGAAGCCTTTTGCCGTTAGAAGATCCCCATAGCCGAAGACCTTCTCTGCCCCCCGGACGACCAGTAGCAGCCGGCCGCCGCTAAACCGCTTTTCCCCGATCCTGGCTTCAGCCACCCGTAAGAGATACCGCGCCTCCCCCTGCCGGACCTCCGGGGCCGCGACTACCGTACCGCGAACCACCGCGTAGTGGTCCGACCACGCGGTAAGCGGCGTCACCGCTTCGGCAACAGCCAGACGGACGCCCACCACGCCGAGGAAAAAGAAGAGCGCGTAAATGAGCGGGTGATTGCGGTTGCGGGCGTAGAAATAACCGATAACGGCGAGAAGGATGGTGAAAAGGCTGCCGAGAAAGGCAACCCCTGCCGCAACGGAAACAAAATAGCCAGCCGCGCACCCGCCCGCGTAAAGCGCAGCAACGAGGATAAGCGGTGGCACCGCGAAACCTTTTCTCCCTGCGGGGTCGCCCCCCGTCCCCCCGACCGCTACCATCCCTTCTTTAAAGCCCACGCGCCGCTTCCCCAACGGAAAAAATATGCGGCTGCAGCGCTAGTGAATCGTAACATGTTCTCTCAACTGCGCGAGCTTTTTCTCGCCGATCCCGGGGACGTTGAGGAGGTCTTCTACCGCAGTGAAGGGACCATGGGCCTCCCGGTACGCAACTATCCGCTGGGCAAGCGCCGGGCCGACGCCCGGAAGGGTTTCGAGGGCAGCGGCATCCGCAGTGTTGATGTTGAGCCTGCCGCCCGTAGCGCCACTACTGGAGCCGTCCTGCGCCACAGGCGCGGCGAAGGGATTCCCGGCACCCGCAGGAAGCTGTCCCTGAGCGGAAAGCCTGGCCGGTACAACCACCTTCTGCCCGTCTTCAAGCGGCTGGGCTAAATTTAGCGCATCCACGTCCGCATCAGGACGGGGCACCGCCCGGCGCACCGCGTCGAGGACGCGGCTCCCCTGCGTCAGCCGGTAAACGCCGGCGTGGTAAACCGCTCCCGCAACGTGGACATAGATTGCGGCGGGTTTCTCGGTTACTACCGCGGGCCCCTCAACCACTCGCTGGCGATTAAGCGCGTACTTGGCCCCAAAACCGAACGCCACCGCTACCGCGAGAAGAAGCAGGATGAGTTGTTCGCGGCGTCCGAACTCCACCGCCCCTAACCTCCGAATCCTGCGCGTCCGCTACCAGGAGCACGCAAAGTTCAATCTTCTTTTTTCGCGGTAGGCAGAGGAAATCCCTCCCGGGGACTCACAAAAAGCTCTCCGTCGGGGGAAAGGGTAACTAAAAAGGCATCTTTGGGCCGCAGGCCCCGCGCCTGCAGCGCCGCTTCAAGCCAGTCGCGCTCCCGCCCGCCGGCCCTGAGATCTGGCAACAGGAGCTCTCCGTCCGCTACCAAAACCTTCGGGAGCCCGGTAGGCCGGGCCTTCAGCCCCAGGTCCTGCCGGGTTGGCGGCTGGACCTCGGCCCACGGAACCACGCTTAGCCGCCCCGAGGTCTCTAACACGGCGAAGGCCACTTCCGCCGGGTTAGGGTAGCCTTTCTCCCGTAACTGGCTCAGGAGATCATCGAGGTTGTACCTGGCGCGGCGCATCTCCCGGTTCAGAATCCTACCGTTACTGATAACTACCTGCGGCCGCCCGCACATGAGCTGTCTTAACCACCGGCTGTGGAGAATGGCGTAAGAGAAAGCGATCTCTAAGGCCACGAGGACAAAAAGGGGAACCAGGCCCCGCAAGAGCGGAATCTCCGGCTGCTCCATCGGCAGGGCGGCCACCTCCGCGATAATGATCGCCACCACGAAATCGAAAGGCGAAAGTTGCCCGATTTCGCGCTTTCCCATAAGGCGCACCATGAGCAGCACCACAAAGTAGATGATGACCGTACGGGCCACCACTTCGAGCAAGCCCAAACCGCTCACCCTTCTGGGGGGAATCCTTTTTTATCTTGTCCGCCCGGGGGTTTTGGCTAACCGCTTTATCCCTCATCCCCTTTAAGTCGTGCCGCCAGCGCCTCGAGTTCCTCCGTCATCTGGGCGACAACGTAAATCGAAGAGGTTACCTCTTCGACCATCGCGGTATGCTGCTCGGCCATCGCGCCAAGACCGGTTACCTGCTCCTTCAGGGCCAAGAGGCGCTGCATCAAACCGCGGAATTCCTCCCCCCACTGCTCAAGCACCCCGAGGGTCTCCTGGAAGGAGCCGAGCGCTTCCGTTATGCGCCGGACCGCTTCGCCGGTAGCACCGCCTTCGGGATTTAAAAGCGCCGCCAATCCGGCGATCTCCTGCCGGAACCCGCCAAGCTCCTTCCCCTCGCTCACCGCCGCCTCCAGACGCCGCAGCACCATGCAGGCCCGTTCGAGGGTCTCCTGAAGGCCGTCCACTTCCTCGAGAACGGTAGCGAGCTTCGCCGTTTCTGCGCCGATCCTCTGGGTGACCACGCTGGCCGTGTCGGAAAGCGTCACGGAACCTGCCGATACCGCCTCGGCGTCCCGGGCCGCCTGAAACGCCGCCCAGGTAGTATTCATCACTAACCCTGCCGCCTGCTCCGCCCCTTCAGCCAGCGTATCTACCGCCCCGCGCAGATAGCGCGTCTTCTCCTCCAGCCTTACGGCAACATCCTGCAACTCCGCCAGCCGGGCATTCAGCAGGGTGAGCAGCTCCTCGAACTTGCCGCCGATGCCGCCTTGCTGAACTTGCCGCCGCGCCCCCGCCAGCTCTTGGGCTAACCGGTTAACCTGGCGGAAGGTCATAACGCAGAGGCCAAAATAAGCCGCGAAGGCCAGACCCAGGACCCCTTTGGCGATCGCCAACCACCGCAGCGCCGCTACCGCCTGGCGGTCGGTCTCCTGGTTATGGGCCTCGATCGCCGCCCCGATGCGCTCGCCGGCGCTGAAAATGTCCTGCCGGCAGGCGGCCAACTCGCCCCGGTAGAGCGCCTCTATCATCTGCGGGTCGCCCTTCTGCCCCGCTGCCATCCCTCTTTCGGCGAGGCGCCGGTAATCTTCCATCGCTTCTTCGAGCGCGTGGATCACGCCGGCCGGAATCTCGCCTGCCGCAAGCTCGTCCAGGCGTTTCAGATGCCGGTAAAAATCGTCCAGCCCGGCATAGAATTCCCGCTCTGCCTCTTTACTCCGGCTTTGCAGAAACCTCTGGCGCTGAAAATCGGCGGTGGTAAAAGCAAGGAGGGTCAAACGAAGCTCCCGTTCCACGAGGATATGACGGTTAAGCGCGTGCCGGTAAAGACTGGTGGTGTACCTTGCAGCCACGATACCAACAAGCCCCGTTGCCATCATCAGCAGCACAAAGGCAACGGAGAGTGCGAGTGTGCGCCGGCGCCAGGTTCCTGCTGGGGAAGAATTGATACCGTTTTTTGCCTCCTGCGGCTTAGTTTCACTACCCGTCAAAGCGCCCATCCCTCCTTCGGGTTCTCAAAAGTGATTTCGGCAAAAGAGGGAAAAATCTTTACGCGCGGCGCAAAACAAAAAACCCCCGCGTTTTCACGTCGGGAGTTCTGCGTGCTAATGGTGGAGGCGGGGGGAATCGAACCCCCGTCCGAAGGACCGGCCACAAGAGTTTCTCCGAGCGCAGGCTGTGTACTGCGCTTCGCGCCGGTAGCGCCCACAGCCAGGCTCTACCGGACGCTATCCCGGTTAGTTCTCCCTACCGGCCGCCGGGAACCGGCCTTAAGGCAAGCCTGCTCATGTCACACCCCGACCCGCCCCGCAGGCAAAGGCGCGCAGGATGCTGGCCGAACTTATGCGGCCAGAGCGAGCTCTTGTTTGTTGGCGTTTATACTTTTGCCACCGTTTTAACGGGCTGGCAGCAACCCCGGCTCGCTCCTCTTGCCTCCGCTTCCCCCGTCGAAACCTGTCGCCCCCATGTTTTAAGATCACTCTTTACCCCGCAGGGCCCGCTCCACTTCCCGCTTCGCCTCGCGGGCCGCAATCTCCTCGCGCCGGTCGTAGAGCTTCTTACCCTTGGCCAGCGCTATCTCGACTTTTGCCCTGCCGTCCTTAAAGTAACACCGCAAGGGAACAAGCGTCAAACCCTTCTCGCGCGTCCGCCCCCAGAGACGCATGATCTCACCTTTGTGCATCAGGAGCTTGCGCGGCCGTTTCGGCTCGTGGTTGAAGCGGTTCCCCTGCTCGTAAGGGCTGATATGCATGTCGTAGAGCCAGAGCTCCCCGTTTTCCACCCGGGCGTAGCTCTCTTTGAGGTTCCCGCGCCCGGCCCGGAGGGATTTTACCTCCGTGCCAGTCAGCACTATGCCAGCCTCGAAGGTTTCGAGGATAAAATAATCGTGCCGCGCCTTACGGTTTTCGCAAACCACCTTTACCGGCACGGCTCCCAGCTCCTTCGAAAACCCTCGCTTTTATTATATCCCTGCATAGTTCGCACCGTCAACCCGCTGCCGCCTGAAATAACAAAATATGTCTGACGTTACACTTTCAGCCACGCCCTCTACCCGCCTTCGCGCGCGCCATCTCCCGACCCGCCGCCGTTTCGAAGCTCGCCGCCAGCGCTTCGACTTCGAGCGGACTCTTCCCCTCCGTTTCCCGGGGCCAGTCCGCCAGGCGGAGCGCGTCCCGGGCCAGTCGCTCCTCAAGCTGTCCGGTGCCCGGACCGCCGGCAAGCACCCCGAGAACCGCCACCGCCGCCTCAATCGCCTCCGGCGGCAGGCCTACCGACGCCATTACTTCCCGCGCGTCAGCCTCAAGCCCCATCCCCGCAGCTTCCGGGCCAGCCAGGCCGATGTTCTGGAACAAAACCGCCGCCGTCACCACCAAGGGCGCCCCGCCTTCCCGCCGGGCCAACTCGGCCGCGTAAGTTGCGGCGGCGAGCGCCCGCCGCCGCGCCGCCGGAAAATCGGCCAGTATGCGGTTCACCGCCCCGACCAGCTTTTCCCGCAAGACTTCTGGCTGTCGGCGGTAAACCGCTGCCACCGCGCCAAGACACTTATCCGCGTAGGCGCACCAAGCCGCGCAGGCAGGGTTGAACTTCGGATTGCGGGCAAGCTTGCCGCAGGCAGAACAGCGCACCATGATGTCATCGGGGAAGAATTCTATCTCCGCCCCGCACGCCGGGCAGGGCGCCAGGATGACATCCTCCGGCTTAAAATCGCGCCGGTCCTGCCCCGGGCACTTCCACAGCGTCATAAGCATCGCTCCTCACCACTACCGGTAAAGAGTTCCTGCCGGTAGTGAACCTCTTCGAGGCAGAGCCCGTGCGGCGGCGCGGTCGGCCCTAAGAGCCGCCTCTCCCCGCTCTTCAAGGCCTCGCCGATCACCGCAGGCGCAAGCCGCCCACGCCCAATCTCGAGCAGCGTCCCCACGATGATCCGGACCATCTGGTAGAGAAAACCGTCAGCGGCGAACCAGAGGTGGAGGAAGTCCCCATCCTCCTGGACCCGGCACGTGAAAAGGGTGCGCACAGCCGACTCTACCGGCCGCCCGGTATTCTGAAAAGCGCGAAAGTCGTGCTTCCCTACTAAAAGGTCCATCGCTTCCGCCAGCCGCGCCACATCAAGGGGTCCGGGGAAATGGAGCGCGTAAAGACGCGCAAGCGGACAGCGTACTGCCCGCCGAAAAATGGTATAACGGTAAACCTTGCGCACCGCGTCGTAGCGGGGGTGAAAACCCGGTGGCACCTCCGCTGCCGCTAAAACGGCGATATCTTCCGGAAGCGCGCCGTTAAGGGCCGGCACCACGCGGTCCACCGGAATCGGCCAGTCCCCGCAGCAGAACGAGACCACCTGGCCTTTTGCGTGCACTCCCGCATCGGTTCGCCCCGCCCCTTGCACCGAACACGCCCCGCGGGTTAAAGACGCGAGACACGCCTCGAGCACCCCCTGCACCGTCCGGAGGCCTGGCTGCTTCTGGAAGCCATGAAAATGCGTCCCGTCGTAGGCAACCTTCAGGGCGAAGCAGCGCTTGCAGCCCGCAGCGCTCACACTAATTCCAGAACCACCATCTCGGCCGCGTCGCCCCGCCGCTCCCCAAGCTTCATAATGCGGGTATACCCGCCGGGCGTGTTGGTATAACGCGGGCCAATGGTACTAAAAAGCTTCCGGACGACGTCCTCGTCGTAGATGTAACCGAGAACCTGCCGCCGGGCGGCAAGATCCCCTCTTTTGGCCAGCGTAACCATCTTTTCCGCAATGCTGCGGACCTCTTTGGCCCGCGGTTCGGTTGTGGTAATCTTTCCGTCCCGGAAAAGCGCGGTAACCAGGTTTCGCAGCAGCGCCTTCCGGTGCCCGGTCCTCACGCCAAGTTTTCTGTAGCCCACAGCCAATCGTTACCCCCTTCCTGATCCATCCGCATAAAGAATCACAAACCGCAGTCAGTAAAGCTTACACCCTATTCGCCGCTCTTGCGGAGGGAAAGCCCGAGCTCAGCCAGCTTCTGCTTGATCTCCTCGAGCGACTTCTTGCCGAGATTCCGAACCTTGCTCATTTCCTCCTCGTCGCGCTGGATCAACTGTTCAACCGTCAGTATTCCCGCCCGCTTCAGACAGTTAGAGGAACGAACCGAAAGGTCAAGTTCGTCGATCGTCAGGTCAAGCAGCCGGTTCTTCTTTTCCTCTTCTTTTTCAACCATGATCGGCATCCTGCTCACCGTCTCGCTCAAGCCGGTGAAGAGCAGGAAGTGCTCCGACAGGATGCGTGCCGCCAGGCTCACCGCTTCGTCTGGACGCACGCAGCCGTTGGTCCATACTTCAAGGATCAGCTTATCAAAATCGGTGGCCTGCCCGACCCGCGTGCTCTCAACGGTGTAATTCACCTTTTTCACGGGGGAAAAGTCCGCGTCAATCGGGATCACCCCGATAACGAACTCAGCCTGCTGGCGTTCTGCCGGAACATAACCCCTCCCCCGCGCCACCTTCATCTCCATGAAGAGGCGACCTTCAGGCGCCAGGCTGGCGATGTAGTGATCGGGATTGATAATCTCTACGTCGGCGTCCCCGATAATATCCGCTGCCCGGACCACCTTCTCGCCCGTAGCCTCGATGCGGAGGACACGTTCCTCATCGGTATGCATCTTGATTTTCAGGCCCTTCAGATTCAGAATAATCTCCGTTACGTCCTCGCGCACACCCGGCACCGCCATGAACTCGTGCAGAACGCCCTGGATCTTCACCGTTGTTACCGCGGCGCCGGGAATAGATGAAAGAAGCACCCGACGCAACGCGTTTCCAATGGTAGTTCCAAAGCCCCGCTCCAGCGGCTCAACCACGAAACGCCCGAAATCACCCGCAGGCGAGATGGTGTCACACTCAATCCTGGGTTTTTCAATTTCCAACATAAAAAGCCCCCTTAAACCAGCCTCTCCCGGCGTTACCGTGAGTAGAGCTCGACAATCAAATGCTCCCGCACCGGAACGTCGATCTGGTCTCTGGCAGGATAAGCCAGGACCTCCCCCGTCGCCGCGTCCGCGTCGTAGCTCAGCCAGGCCGGGGGGGTGTTCTGGGCTGCCCGCTCCATCAACTCCTTGATCCGCGGCGACTCTTTCGAATTTGCCGCCACGCTGATCCGGTCACCGACCCGTACCAAGTATGAAGGAATATTGACCTTTCGCCCGTTGACCTGGAAGTGACCATGGCGCACAAGCTGCCGGGCTTCGGCGCGGGAACTCGCCAGACCGAGCCGGTAAACTACGTTATCGAGCCGCCGCTCTAGCAGGCGCAAAAGGTTCTCGCCGGTGATCCCCCGCTGCCGTTCAGCCTTCTCGAAATAGTTCCGGAACTGGGCCTCTAAGACCCCGTAAATCCGGCGGAGTTTCTGCTTTTCCCGCAGCTGCAAGGCGTACTCTGTAACTTTCCGCCGCGCCCGACCGTGCTGTCCTGGAGGGAAATTCCGCCGCTCCATGGCGCAACGATTACTGTAGCACCGGTCACCTTTGAGATAGAGCTTGACCCCTTCACGGCGACAGAGCCGGCAACGAGCCTCAGTATAACGTGCCACTTTTTCCCTTACCTCCTATACGCGCCGGCGCTTTGGGGGCCGGCAGCCGTTGTGCGGAATAGGCGTTACGTCCTTGATCAGACTTACCTGCAGGCCGGCCGCCTGGAGCGACCTGATTGCCGCTTCCCGCCCGGCGCCCGGACCTTTCACCAACACGGCAACCTCTTTCATCCCGTGTTCCATGGCTTCTCGCGCCACCTTCTCGGCGGCCAGCTGAGCCGCAAACGGGGTGCTCTTCCGGCTCCCTTTAAAGCCTACCGTGCCGGCACTGGCCCAGGATACCGTGTTGCCGTTGTTATCCGTAATCGTGATAATGGTATTGTTGAATGTCGATTTGATGTGGGCTATGCCCTGTTCAACATTTTTCCTCTCTTTCTTCTTCGTTCGCGCACGTCGCGCCATCCATTACCCTCCTTATTTCTTTCTCCGAACGCCGACCGTGCGGCGCGGGCCTTTCCGGGTGCGAGCATTAGTCCGGGTGCGCTGTCCCCGCACGGGGAGGCCCCGCCGGTGGCGCAAACCCCGGTAACAACCGATCTCCATCAGGCGCTTAATATTCAAGGCTACTTCCCGCCGGAGATCGCCCTCGACCTTGTACTCCCTGTCGATGACTTCGCGTAACCGGCTTATTTCTTCTTCGGTAAGGTTCTTAACCCGGGTATCAGGGTTGATCCCCGTCTTTGCCAGGATCTTCTTCGCGGTGGAGCGACCGATACCGTAAATGTAGGTGAGCCCGATTTCCACCCGCTTATCCTTCGGCAAATCAACACCTGCAATACGCGCCAACTTCCTTCACCTCCCTAGCCCTGCTTCTGCTTATGCTTCGGGTTGACACAAATAACCATCACTTTCCCTTTCCGCCGGATAATCTTGCATTTTTCGCAAATGGCCTTAACCGACGGCCGCACCTTCATTGCTTGCGCCTCCCCTCCGAAAAGTGAGCAAAAATGCCGGTCGAAGCCCGGCGCGGCACACCGGGCCCGTAAATCCGCACCGTTTTCTCGCCCTATCTGCGTCCAGCCGGCAACCTTGCACCGCGCTGCTGGGCCACGTTTACTTGTACCGGTAGACGATACGGCCCCGGGTCAGGTCATAGGGCGAAAGCTCCACCATCACCTTGTCCCCAGGCAGGATCCGGATGAAATGCATCCTGATTTTCCCGGAGACGTGGGCTAAGACCTTATGCCCGTTAGCCAGTTCGACCCGGAACATCGCGTTCGGCAGAGGCTCGATAACCGTACCCTCTACTTCGATAACATCCTGCTTGGACATGGAGCCCCCCCTTTTGGTCGCAGGGTCGATTCTTCCTTAATCTTCATTCTTGTTTACCAGGCGCTCGAGCGCCTGTCTAATCTCCGCATCCGTCACCCGCTCGCCCCGCCCTAACTTTTCAGCCACCGCCACGGCCACCGCAGGGTGGAACTGCAGGTGCTTCACATTCTTCTCTTTTGGGTTCTCGATCCGCCGCCTCACACCGTCGACAACTCTGACCAGGCGGTCGGAAAGCACCTCGTAGATGAGGTAGTAGCGCCCGCGATCACGCCCGGCTTTCGAACTTACAAGCCGGCCCGGCTGGAGTATCTTCAGCTCCTCGCCCGGCACCATCGTCCCCCCTTACGGGCGGGTCAAAATCTCGGCCGCCCCGTCCCTCACGGCCACGGTATGTTCGAAATGCGCCGATAGCTTGCCGTCCCTGGTAACTACCGTCCAGTTGTCCTCGAGGACCTGGACTTCATAGCTACCCTCATTAACCATCGGCTCTATGGCCAGCGTCATTCCGACCTCCAACCGCGGGCCGCGCCCCGGCGGCCCGAAATTGGGCACCTGCGGCTCTTCGTGCATCTTCCTGCCGATGCCGTGGCCCACAAAATCACGGACCACCGAAAAGCCGTGGTCCTCCACCCACTGCTGGATGGCGTGGGAGATATCCGACAACCGGTTGCCGGCAACCGCCTGTTCGATACCCTTCCCCAGCGCCTCCTCTGTAACGCGTAGGAGCCGCGCAGCCGCGCTACTGATGGTCCCCACCGGAAAGGTGGCCGCACCATCGCCGCAGTAGCCGTTCAACACCGTTCCGACATCGATGCTGATGATGTCACCTTCCTGGAGCCGCCGTGCTCCCGGTATCCCATGCACCACCTGCTCGTTCACAGAGGCGCAGATGCTGGCCGGGTACCCGTAGAGCCCCTTAAAGGCCGGCTCCGCTCCCTGCCGCCGGATGAACGCCTCGGCGATGGCGTCGAGTTCCCCCGTGGTAACCCCGGGCTTAATCACCTTTTCTAATTCCCGTAGGGTGAGGGCTACGATCCGCCCCGCGTCGCGCATGTAGGCAAGCTCACGCTCAGACTTTTTATAGATCATCCCGCTTACCCTACTTGATGAATCCCTGGTAACTCCGCATTAAGAGGTGGGCCTCAAGCTGCTTCATCGTCTCGAGGGCCACACCCACAACAATCAGCAAGGCCGTCCCGCCAAAGTAGATGTGCGGAATCCGCGTCGCCAGTAGCACAAAGCTCGGCAAGATGGCGATTAACGCCAAGAAAATTGCACCCGCCAGGGTGATACGCGTCATCACGCGGCTAATATACTCTGCGGTAGGCCGCCCGGGGCGGATCCCCGGAATAAACCCGCCATACTTCTTGATGTTCTCGGCCACGTCGAGCGGGTTCATGATTACCGCCGTGTAAAAGTAGGTGAACCCGATAATGAGCAGTGCGTAGATTATCGTGTGCGCTGCGGACCCCCAGTGAAAATAGCGCATGTACCAGTCCGCCACCACATTACCCTTCAGCCATCCGGCTACCTGTTCCGGAAACATCAAGAGCGAGGAGGCGAAAATTACGGGGATCACGCCCGCCATATTTACCCGCAGGGGCAGGTGCGTGCTCTGCCCCCCGTAAACCTTCCGGCCGACTACTCGCTTGGTGTACTGTACCGGAATCCGCCGCTGCGCCTCGTTTACCGCCACTATCCCGGCAATCACCGCCACCGCGATCACCACCAGGAGTACCACGCTTAAGATGTTGATCGTTCCCGCCTGCAGGTAATCGAGCACCCGGGCGCCGCCAGCCGGAATCCGGGAGACGATACCGGCAAAAATCAGGAGCGAAATCCCGTTGCCGATCCCCTTCTCGGTGATCTGCTCCCCGAGCCACATCAGGAAGACCGTTCCGGCGGTGAGGCTAATGGCTACCACCAGGTAGCTGAAGAAACCCGGGTGAAGGAGCGCACTCCGCAGAAAGAGCGCCATGCCGATCGCCTGCAGAAAGGCCAGGATTACGGTCCCATACCGCGTATACTGGGTAATCTTCTTGCGCCCCTCTTCGCCCTCTTTAGCGAGTTTTTCAAGGTACGGAATCACTACCGTCAGGAGCTGCATGATAATCGATGAGTTGATGTACGGTGTAATACTCATCGCAAAGACCGAAAAGTTTTTGAACGCCCCACCGGAAATCACGTCAAAAAAGCCGAAGAGCGCGCCGCTTTCGATAAGCTTGGCGACCACCGCCGGGTTAACACCCGGGACCGGAATGTGCGCCCCTAGACGGAAGATAAGTAGCAGTCCGATGGTGTAAAAGAGCCGCGTCCGGAGGTCCTCTACGTTAACCGCCGTTTTGATCCCCGCGAGCCCCGCCATCCTAGATCACCTCGGCTTTACCGCCCGCCGCCGCTATCTTCGCCGCGGCTCCTTGGCTGAACGCATGGGCTCTGACGGTAAGCGCCTTCTTCAGCTCTCCGGACCCCAAAATCTTTACCGCACCTTTCTTTTTGATCAGACCAGCCTCCCGCAGCACCTCCGGAGTCACCACTGCACCATCCTCAAACCGGTTAAGCTGGCCGAGGTTGATAATAACATATTCCTTTTTAAAAATGTTGGTAAAGCCCCGCTTCGGCATCCGGCGCGCTAACGGCATCTGACCGCCCTCGAATCCGGGACGCACGCCGCCGCCGGAACGGGCCTTCTGACCCTTATGGCCTCTCCCTGCCGTCTTGCCCAGCCCCGAACCGATACCCTGCCCCTTCCGGACGGGCTTCCGGCGCGCTCCGGGAGCGGGCTTGAGTTCCGCAAGCCTCATGCTTAACCCCCTTCCTTATGACTCTTCAACCCGGACGAGATGATGAATCTTCGCCACCATTCCCTTGAGTGCGGCATTATTCTGCTTCACCACCGTTTGGTTAACCCGGCGGAGTCCCAGACCCGCCACGGTCGCCCGCTGTTTCCTATTGGCGCCGATGGTGCTCCGCACCAGGGTGATTCTCATCTCCCCCATCACGCTTCCCTCCTAACCGCATAGTCCTGGCCAAGCAGGCCGCGTGAACGTTTGATTTCGTCCGGGTCCCGCAGTTTCTTGAGGGCGTCAAAGGTCGCCCGCGTCATGTTGTGTGGATTGTTCGTTCCGAGCGACTTGGTAAGGATATCCTTCACCCCTGCCAGCTCCAGGATCGCCCGGACGGCGCTGCCCGCAATGATCCCGGTACCGGGAGCCGCCGGCTTCAAAAGCACCTTACCGGCGCCAAAGTGCCCCACGACCTCGTAAGGAATCGTCGTGCCGACCATCGGTACTTTAATCAGGTTCTTCTTAGCGTCTTCGATTCCCTTTTTTATCGCGTCGGGCACCTCGCCCGCCTTACCGAGTCCCGCTCCCACATGGCCCTGACCATCACCGACGATCACCAGGACCGAGAAGCTGAACCGCCGGCCACCTTTGACGACCTTGGCGCACCGCCTGATCGAAACGACCTTCTCCGTAAGCTCAAGCTTCGAGGCGTCGATGCTCTCCACCCTGTTCCCCCCTTTTCTTAAAACTCCAGCCCGTTTTCCCTGGCCGCGTCTGCAAGGGCCTTTACCCGTCCGTGATAAAGGTAACCGGCGCGGTCGAAAACCACCTTGTTGATCCCCTTCGCCTTCGCCTTCTCGGCAATAAGCCTGCCGACCGCAGCCGCACCTTCAATATTACCACCGTTAACCTTGCCCCGCAACTCCGGCGAGAGCGAAGAAGCCGCCACCAGGGTGATGCCGCGGTCATCATCGATGACCTGCGCGTAGATATGCTTCAGACTCCGGAAGACGTTAAGCCGCGGGCGCTCAGCGGTGCCGTAAACCTTTTTCCGCACCCTCATCCGGCGCCGCTCGCGCAACTCTTTGCGGTCAGGTTTGTTAAAGCCCAAACTTCGCTCCCTCCTTACTTCTTCCCTTTACCGCCGGCCTTACCGGCCTTCCGCCGGATAACCTCGCCTTCGTACCTGATGCCTTTGCCTTTGTAAGGCTCTGGCTCGCGCACGCTTCTGATGTAGGCCGCCACGTGCCCAACCTTCTCCTTGTCGGCACCCTTCACAACGATCTTAGTAGGCGCCGGCACTTCGATCTCCACTCCCTCCGGCGGCTCGATCTCCACCGGGTGCGAATAGCCGATGGTGAGGGTGAGCTTGCGCCCCTGTTTGGCCGCACGGTAACCCACGCCTACTATCTCGAGCCCCTTCGTGAAGCCTTGCGTTACGCCGACCACCATATTGTTCAGCAGCGTCCGGCTTAGTCCGTGCAGCGCCCTGTCCCGCGGTTCGTCCGAACGGCGGTGGACTAAGAGCACCGCGTCTTGCTTTTCGATGGTCACCCCTTCGGGAAACTCCCTCTCGAGCGTCCCGAGCGGGCCCTTAACCGCCACTCTGTTACCTTCTATCGTGACCTCCACTCCCTGCGGTAGGGGAATGGGTCTTTTGCCGATCCGCGACATACGCCACCTCCCCGCTACCAGACGTAGCAGATAACTTCACCGCCAAGCCCGAGCTTCCGCGCCTGCTTGTCGGTCATGATACCCTTCGAAGTCGAAAGTATCGCTATCCCGAAACCGCCCAGCACCCGCGGGACCTGGTCCTTGCGCGCGTAGACCCGCCGGCCCGGTTTGGAAATGCGTCGCAACCCGCTGATCACCCGTTCTTTATTCGCCCCGTACTTCAGGTAGATCCGGATAATTCCCTGCTTGTTATCCTCGATGACCTCGTAGTCCTTAATAAAGCCCTCGTCCTTCAGCACCGAGGCCAGCGCAACCTTCACCCTGGAAGCCGGGATCTCTACCGTGCTGCGGTAAACCATATTGGCATTCCTGATCCGGGTCAGGAAATCCGCGATGGGATCAGTCATAACCACGGTAAAACAACCCCCTTCCCTTACCAACTCGCCTTCCGGACGCCCGGGATCTCGCCCCGGTAGCACAGCATCCGGAAGCATATCCGGCAAACGCCAAACTTCCGCATGTAAGCCCGCGGACGGCCGCAGAGCTTGCAGCGGTTATAGCGCCGGACCTCAAATTTAGGCGGCCGCTGGGCCTTAGCGATTAGCGATTTTTTGGCCATCCTGTACCTCCTTTACCAGAACTACGACGCGGCGAAGGGCATACCCAGAAGGCGCAGGAGCTCCCGGGCTTCCTCGTCGGTCTTCGCCGTCGTCACAAAAGTGATGTTCATGCCCCGCACCCGGTCAACCTTGTCGTAATCGATCTCCGGAAAAATGATCTGCTCCCGCAAGCCTAAGGTAAAGTTCCCCCGGCCGTCAAAGGCCTTCGGCGGCACACCCCGAAAGTCACGGACGCGCGGTAAGACGATGTTGAAGAGCTTGTCGACAAAATCATACATCCGCTCCCCCCGCAGGGTTACCTTCGCGCCGATCTGCATCCCTGCCCGGAGCTTAAAAGCCGCGATCGACTTTTTCGCCCGCGTTACAACAGGTTTCTGCCCCGTGATCACCTTCAAGTCTTCGACCGCCGCGTCGATTGCCTTGGGGTTCTGAATTGCTTCGCCCAGGCCCATGTTCACCGTCACCTTAGCGAGCCGCGGGACCTCCATTACGTTCTTGTAGCCGAACTTCTCCATGAGCGCCGGCACGACTTCTTTCCGGTATTTCTCCTTTAAGCGTGACACACGTGACACCGCGGTCTTGCCCTCCTTAACTGCCACTTCCTGCACCCTACAGCACTTCGCCGCACTTCTTGCAGAACCGGACCTTTGTCCCGTCCTCCAAAAAGCGGCGGCCGACCCGGGTAGGCCGGTGGCACTTCCCGCAGACAAGCATCACGTTGGAAGCATGAATAGGAGCCTCCTTCTCGACAATGCCTCCCTGCGGGAGTTGCCGCGTCGGGCGGGAATGACGTTTCACAATGTTTACCTTCTCTACGATTACTCGTTGCTTTTCCGGCAGGACGCTTAAAACCTTGCCTTTTTTACCCGCGTCCTTGCCTCTGATCACCAGAACGGTATCCCCTTTTTTCACGTGCACCTTAGGCATCTTACAACCCCCTAAAACCCGCGGGCAACTACAAGACTTCCGGCGCGAGCGAGATTATTTTCATAAAGTCCCGCTCCCGGAGCTCCCGGGCCACCGGACCGAAGATTCGCGTCCCCCGCGGGCTCTTGTCATCCTTGATAATCACCGCCGCGTTTTCGTCAAACTTGATATACGATCCGTCCGGACGCCGCATCTCTTTCTTCGTCCGGACCACAACCGCCTTGACAACGTCCCCCTTCTTAACCACACCCCCGGGTGACGCCTCCTTGACGGAACAAACAATAACGTCGCCAATCCCAGCATACCGCTGGTGGGCATGGCCAAGAATCCGGATACACATCAGCTTCTTCGCGCCGGTGTTATCTGCTACGTTTAGGATCGTATGGACCTGGATCATTTAGCTCCCTCCTTCCGCGAACCGAATACCGGACCAACGCGAAGCCGCCCTACAGCGCCAAGCCACCTGCCGGCTTACCCATTGTCCGAAATTTCCTCCGCCACGGCCGGTACCACGTCAAAACGCTTTCCCCGCTCGATGATCTCCACTACCCGCCAGCGTTTCTCCTTGGAAAGGGGCCGGCACTCCATGATCCTGACCTTGTCGCCCACGCGGCAGGTGTTTTCGGCGTCGTGCGCCTTTACTTTCTTGGTCCGCCGGACTGTGCGCTGGTAAAGCGGGTGCCGGACTAGGGTTTCCACGGCCACCACAACCGTCTTGTCCATTTTATCGCTCACCACGCGTCCCACGCGCACTTTGCGCCGTCCGCGCTCCATAGGACTTTACCTCCTCCTTAACTCCTAATCCCGAGCTCCCGCTCGCGCAAGATAGTCTTCAACCGTGCTATCCGCCGCTTTACTTCCCTGATCTTCATCACGTTATCCAGCTGGCCGGTCGCAAGCTGAAACCGCAGCCGGAAAAGCTCTTCCTTAGAATCGGCAATTTTCCGCACCAGTTCCTCCGCGGTCAACCCCCTGATCTCCTTAGCCTTCACTGACCTCACCCGCTTCCTCACGCTTCACAAACCTGGTTCTGATGGGTAGCTTGTGCGCCGCCAGCCGCATAGCTTCCCGGGCCACCTCCTCGGGTATCCCGCCGATCTCAAAGAGAATCCGTCCGGGCTTTACCACTGCCACCCAGTATTCCGGTGACCCTTTCCCGCTTCCCATACGCGTTTCGGCCGGTTTCGCCGTCACGGGCTTATCCGGAAAGATCCTGATCCACACCTTCCCGCCCCGGCGGACGTAACGGGTCATCGCGATTCGCGCGGCCTCGATCTGCCGGGCGGTAATCCAGGCCGGCTCCAGGGCCTGAAGGCCGTACTCACCGAAATGGACCGTCGTGCCGCCCTTGGCCTGCCCGGTCATCCGGCCCCGGTGTTGCTTCCTGAATTTAACTCTTTTCGGCTGTAGCACTTCCCCTACCTCCTCGATCTGCAGCCCGTTCCGGCAGGATCTCGCCTTTGTAAATCCAGACCTTCACCCCGATTTTGCCGTAGGTGGTCATCGCTTCGGCAAAACCGTAATCTATGTCGGCTCGCAGCGTATGCAGGGGCACCTTGCCTTCGCTGTACCACTCGGTGCGGGCAATCTCCGCCCCCGCCAGGCGCCCGCTGACAGCAACCTTGATACCTTTTGCACCCATCCGCATCGCCCGCGAAACCACCTGTTTCATCGCCCGGCGGAAGGCCACCCGGCGCTCGATCTGCTGCGCAATGTTCTCCGCCACCAACTGGGCGTCAAGCTCAGGGACCTTGATCTCCACAATATTTACGTTCACGTGCTTCCCGGTCAGCTGCTCCAGATCTTTCCGCAGGTGTTCTACCTCCGCGCCGCCCCGCCCGATCACGATTCCGGGCTTCGCCGTGTGGATAAAAATCCGGATTCGGTTCGCCGTCCGCTCAATCTGAACCGTAGAGATGCCTGCCTGGCGGAGACGCTCCTTGATGAACTTCCGGATCTTTACGTCCTCGAGAAGATATTTGGCAAAATCTCTTTTATCGGCAAACCACTTGGCGTTCCAGTCACGGTTAATACCGAGCCTCAAAGCCCGCGGATCAACCTTTTGACCCAAACCCTACCCCTCCTTTCTTTCACCGACCACCACAGTAACGTGGCTCGTACGGCGGCGGATGATATTAGCCCGGCCGTAGGCCCGGGCCCGGACACGCTTCAGCGATGGCCCCTGATCGACGTACGCCCGAACGATAAAAAGCTCATCCGGAATTAGGTCGTAATTATGCTCTGCGTTGGCCACCGCCGATCGGACCACCTTTTCCACCATTCTGGCGGCCTTGCGCGGTACAAACCGCAGAATGCTTAAAGCCTCGCCGACCCTTTTCCCCCGGATCAGGTCAACCACCTGCCGGGCCTTCCGGGGTGAAACACGCAGGTACTTGGCGGTAGCCCTTGCCTCTTTTACTGCTTCGGCCATCCCGAACCCCCCTATTTCAGCGCCGTGGAGCGCTCGGTGTGGGCGCCGTGCCCCCTGAAAGTCCGGGTCGGCGCAAACTCACCAAGCTTGTGCCCCACCATCTCTTCCGTAACGTAAACCGGGACGTGCTTGCGTCCGTCATAAACCGCGATCGTGTGTCCAATCATCTGAGGGAAGATGGTGGAACGCCGCGACCAGGTCTTGATTACCCGTTTTTCGCCCCGGGCATTCAGGTCTTCAATTTTTTTCAGCAGCTTGGGATCGCAGTACGGCCCCTTTTTAAGTGAACGTCCCATTGCCACTCCCCCTTTACTCGTAACGCCGCTTCAAGATGAGCCGGTCGCTCGGCTTCGGCTTCCGTGTCCGAACCCCGAGAGCCGGCTTGCCCCAAGGAGTTACCGGGTTGCGCCCGATCGGCGACTTGCCCTCGCCGCCGCCGTGCGGGTGATCCACCGGATTCATAACGACGCCCCGCACCGTAGGCCTGATGCCCATCCAGCGGGCGCGGCCGGCCTTACCGATGGAAATGTTCTCGTGCTCTTCGTTGCCCACCTGCCCGATCGTCGCGCGGCAGTCAAGCTGGATCAACCGCATCTCCCCCGAAGGCATCCGGATCGTCGCGTAATCGCCTTCCTTGGCCATCAGCTGCGCCGACGCCCCGGCGGAGCGCACTAACTTCGCGCCCTCACCCGGATTCAGTTCGATGTTGTGGATGACGGTGCCCACCGGGATATTCCTTAACGGTAGCGCGTTACCAACCTTAATATCCGCGTCCGGGCCGGAAACAACCGTCTGGCCGACCTCCAGCCCAGCAGGAGCAATGATGTAACGTTTCTCTCCATCCCGGTAATGGAGGAGGGCAATCCGGGCCGACCGGTTCGGGTCGTATTCTATCGCCACCACTTTCGCCGGAACCCCGTCTTTGTCGCGTTTGAAATCAATCACCCGGTACGCACGCTTATGCCCCCCGCCCTGATGACGAACCGTAATCCGGCCCTGGTTGTTCCGCCCGCCCTTCCGCTTGAGCGGCTTCAAAAGGGAGCGTTCCGGCTCGGTCTTGGTTACCTCTTCAAAAGTAGAGACGGTCACAAAGCGCCTGCCCGGCGATGTCGGCTTGTATTTCTTAACCGGCACCTGAACCCCTCCTTTCCTTACAGCCCTTCAAAGATCTCGATCTTGTCCCCGGGCCGCAAAGTGACAACCGCTTTTTTGCGGTCCGGAGCCTTACCGAGTGCACGCCGCACCCGTTTCACTTTTCCTTTTACCCTTAGCGTATTGACCTTTAAGACCTTGACGTTGAAAACCTTTTCTACGGCGTTCTTGATGTCGGTCTTGGTAGCCTTCGGATCTACGTAAAACGTGTACTTGTTCTCCGCCAACAAAGCCATGCTCTTTTCGGTAACCACCGGTCGTATAAGGATGTCGTGTGGGCTTTTCACTTTAGCGCCTCCTCTATCCGCGCCAGCGCTTCCCTGGTCACAATAAGCTTCGGGTAGCGCAAGATGTCGTAAACGTTAAGGTTGGTCACCGGCACAAACTTAACCCCCGTAATGTTGGCCACCGCCAACTTCATTTCGCGCGACGGTGCAGCACCAACCAACAGCGCCCCCCCGGAAGCCTCGAAGCGCGCAAGGAACTTTAGGGCCTCCTTGGTCTTCGGCGCCGGCAACGCAAACGTGTCAATAACCACCAGTTCCCCAGCCCGCACTTTCTCCGAAAGAGCAAACTTTAATGCGAGGCGGCGAACCTTCTTCGGTAACCTGTAGCCGTAATCCCGGGGGTGCGGCCCAAAGACGATGCCCCCGCCCCGCCAGATAGGCGACCGGATGCTGCCGTGCCGGGCACGCCCGGTGCCTTTCTGACGCCACGGTTTGCGCCCGCCACCGGAAACTTCGGCCCGGGTCTTTGTGTCGTGCGTCCCGCGCCGCCGGTTGGCGAGGTGCATCACCACCGCTTCGTGCAGCACGGCCGGGTTCGCGGCAACACCGAAAATATCGTCCCGAAGTTCAACTTCGCCGACCGGATCGCCTCCCATGTTATAAACGCTCACTCTGGCCAAGCCCATCTCCTCCTCAACGGTTCTCCTTCGGTCGTTGCGACTTGCCGGCCTGTGCCCTCGCCCTACCGCGGGCACTGCCCGCGGCGCGGTAATCCCGCCGGCACATCGCCTCTCACCCCTGGATGATCACCCAACCTACCTTTCCTGCTTTACCGCTTCCTTGATGATCAAAAGCCCCCCGCGGTTACCCGGAACCGCCCCCCGAACCATTAAGATGTTCCGTTCGGGATCGACTTTGACCACCTCGAGATTCTGGACGGTAACCCGTTCGTTCCCGTAATGCCCGGGCAGCCGCCGGCCTTTAAAGACCCTGGCGGGCCCTTTCGCCGCCAGAGCACCGGGACGGCGATGGTATTTGGAGCCGTGTCCCATTGGCCCCCGGTGGAAACCGTGCCGCTTAATGCCCCCGGCGAAACCGCGCCCTTTGCTCGTTCCGGTGATATCCACCCGCTCGCCAGGACTAAAGATATCGACCTTGATTTCCTGCCCCACCGCGTAGGCTCCGGCATTTTCAACCCGGAACTCCCGGAGGTAACGGAGGGGTTTTACGCCAGCACGGGCAAAGTGCCCCTTCAAGGGTTTGTTAACGAGCCGCTCGGGCTTCGCCCCAAACCCCACCTGCACGGCCTCGTAACCGTCGTTTTCCTTCGTCTTGGTCTGGACCACCACACACGGCCCTGCCTCGATCACCGTTACCGCGACCGCTTCGCCCGCCGGGGTGTAATATTGTGTCATCCCGAGCTTTCTCCCGAGAATGCCCTTCATTAAACCACCTCCAACGAAGAGAGCCTCATATACTTCTACAGCCTGATCTCAATGTCCACCCCAGCCGGCAGATCCAGCCGCATCAGCGAATCAACCGTCTTCGGCGTTGCCTCGCGGATCTCGATCAGCCGCTTATGCGTTCTGATCTCGAACTGCTCGCGCGAGTCCTTATCCTTATGCGGCGAACGTAGGATCGTATAAATGTTCTTCTCCGTCGGCAGAGGAATCGGACCCGCTACCGTCGCGCCAGTCCGCTTAGCCGTCTCCACAATCTTCTGCGCCGACTGGTCCAGCATATAGTGGTCAAAGGCCTTAAGCCTGATCCTTATCTTTTGTCCTGCCATTATTTCCTAAATCCTCCTGTACGGAAAGGATTACTCCTTGACCCCGGTCACCACACCGGCGCCGACCGTGCGGCCGCCTTCGCGGATGGCGAAGCGGAGACCCTCCTCGATCGCGATTGGCGTGATGAGCTCGATGTCCATCTTAATGTTGTCTCCGGGCATCACCATCTCCACCCCCTCGGGCAGCTTGATGACCCCGGTGACGTCCGTCGTCCGGAAGTAGAACTGCGGCCGGTAGCCGTTGAAGAAAGGCGTGTGGCGCCCGCCCTCCTCCTTCGTCAGCACGTAGACCTCCGCCGAAAACTTGGTGTGCGGCTTGATCGTGCCGGGCTTCGCCAACACCATGCCGCGCTCGAGCTCATCCCGGTCCACGCCGCGCAGGAGGCACCCAACGTTGTCACCCGCGACGCCTTCGTCGAGCGTCTTCCGGAACATCTCGACGCTGGTTACTACCGTCTTGCGCGGCTTATCGGAGAAGCCTACGATTTCCACTTCGTCGCCCGGCCTGATGCGCCCGCGCTCGATACGTCCGGTGCCCACCGTGCCGCGCCCGGTGATGGTGAAGACGTCCTCAATCGGCATCAGGAACGGCTTGTCAACGTCCCGCTCGGGCGTCGGGATGTATTCGTCCACGGCGTCCATCAGCTTCCAGATAGAGCCGCAGTGCGGGCACTCCCGGGAGGCGCAGCCGCACTCAAGCGCCTTGAGCGCCGAGCCCATGATGACCGGAATCTCGTCGCCCGGGAAGTCGTAATTCGAGAGCAGCTCGCGCACTTCCATCTCGACGAGCTCCAAAAGCTCCGGATCGTCAACCATGTCGGTCTTGTTCATGTAGACGACGATGTAGGGCACGTTAACCTGCCGCGCCAACAGAATGTGCTCCCGCGTCTGGGGCATCGGCCCGTCGGCAGCGGAAACAACCAGGATCGCCCCGTCCATCTGGGCCGCGCCGGTGATCATGTTCTTGATGTAGTCGGCGTGACCGGGGCAGTCAACGTGCGCGTAGTGGCGCTTCTCGGTCTCATATTCAACGTGGGCGGTGTTGATGGTGATACCCCGCGCCTTCTCTTCCGGCGCGTTATCGATTTCGTCGTACTTCTTGTAGGCAGCCATTCCCTGCTTGGAAAGCACTAAAGTGATCGCTGCCGTCAGGGTCGTCTTCCCGTGGTCCACGTGACCGATCGTGCCGATGTTAACGTGCGGTTTCGTCCGGACAAATTTCTGCTTGGCCATGAATCTTCCTCCTCCTTAACTTGCATAGTAGTACTTTTGCACTATCTTTTCCATCAGATTCCGGGGTACCTCGGCATAATGGTCAAACTGCATCGTGTAAGTGCCCCGGCCCTGCGTGAGTGACCGGAGATCCGTAGCGTAGCCGAACATTTCCGATAAGGGCACCAGCGCCCGGATGATCCGGTTATTGCCCCTCACCTCTATATCTTCGATCTGCGCCCGCCGGGCGTTCAGATTGCCGATGACGTCCCCAGTATACTCTTCCTGAGTGATAACCTCAATCTTCATGATCGGCTCCAGGATGACCGGTTCCGCCCGCTTGGCCGCTTCCCGGAAGGCAAGCGAACCGGCAATCTTAAAGGCCATCTCCGAGGAATCAACCTCGTGGTAAGAGCCGTCAACCAGCGCTACACCAACATCGATAACCGGGTAGCCGGCCAGGACGCCGTTTTCCATCGCCTCGCGCACACCCGCTTCAATTGCCGGCACAAACTCCTTGGGAACAACGCCGCCCACAATCTTATTTTCGAAGAGGAAGCCCTCCCCGGGTTTACGTGGCGCGATCTCGAGAACCACGTGCCCGTACTGGCCCCGGCCGCCCGTCTGGCGGATAAACCTGCCTTCCGCCCGCGCGGGCTTGGTAATCGTCTCGCGGTACGCCACCTGAGGCTTGCCGACCTTAGCGCCAACATTGAACTCCCTGAGCAGCCGGTCGATGATGACCTCAAGGTGCAGCTCCCCCATCCCCGAAACGATGGTCTGCCCGGTCTCCGCATCGACGTGGACCCGGAAGGTCGGATCCTCCTCTGACAGCCGGGCAAGAGCCTGCCCCATCTTATCCTGGTCGGCCTTGGTCTCCGGCTCAATAGCCACCGAGATAACCGGTTCCGGAAAGTCCATCGCCTCGAGAATGATGGGGTGCGCCTCGTCACAAAGGGTATCTCCGGTCGTCGTGAACTTCAACCCCACCGCCGCCACGATATCGCCGGCGTAAACCTCTTTAATTTCCGTCCGGTGATTGGCGTGCATCTGCAGGAGCCGGCCGATCCGTTCCCGCCTCTGTTTGGTGGCATTATAAATGTAGGAACCGGACTTCAAAGTTCCCGAATAGACCCGGAAAAAGGTTAACTTCCCCACGTAGGGATCGGCCATGATCTTAAAGGCCAGGGCCGAAAAAGGCGCATCGTCCCGCGCCAAGCGCTCTTCCTCCAGGCCCGTTTCCGGGTTCGTGCCCCTTACTGCCGCGATGTCGGTCGGCGCCGGCAAAAAATCGATAATGGCGTCAAGTAAAGGCTGCACACCCTTGTTCCGGTAGGAGGAACCGCAGAGAACGGGAATGGCCTTCACCGCCAGGGTCGCCTTCCGCAAAGCCCGCTTGATCTCTTCGACAGTAAGAGGCTCATTCTCTAAGTATTTCAACATCAGTTCCTCGTCCGCTTCCGCCACCGCCTCTAGCAGCTTCTCGCGGTATTCGGCCACGAGTTCCCTCATATTGGCAGGGATAGCCGTTTCTTTGCTTACCGTTCCCAAGTCGTCCAGGTAAATAATCGCCTTTTCCTGAATCAGGTCAATTACCCCGCAGAAGCTATCCTCCGCGCCAATCGGGAGCTGAACCGGCACCGGATTCGCCCCGAGCCGCTCCTTAATCATTGCCACCGCCCGGAAAAAGTCGGCGCCGGTCCGGTCCATTTTGTTGACGTAAGCAATCCGCGGCACGCCGTATTTATCCGCTTGCCGCCAGACAGTCTCGCTTTGCGGCTCCACACCTCCCACAGAGCAAAATACCGCCACTGCCCCATCGAGCACGCGCAACGAGCGCTCTACCTCGATCGTAAAATCCACGTGTCCTGGTGTGTCGATGATGTTAATCCGGTGGTCGCGCCAGTAGCAGGTGGTAGCCGCTGAGGTGATGGTGATGCCCCGCTCCTGCTCCTGCACCATCCAGTCCATCGTCGCGGCCCCATCATCAACCTCACCGATCCGGTGAATCTTACCAGTGTAAAAAAGGATGCGTTCGGTAGTCGTCGTCTTCCCGGCGTCGATGTGGGCCATAATCCCTATGTTTCTTGTTCTTTCGAGCGGAAACTCACGCGCCATACCCCAGCACCTCCTTTCTACCAGCGATAATGGGCAAATGCCTTGTTGGCCTCCGCCATCCGGTGAGTATCTTCCTTCTTTTTAACGGCCCCGCCCGTGCCGTTCGCCGCGTCCATAATCTCCGCCGCCAGTTTCTCGCGCATCGACTTACCCTGGCGCTGGCGCGCAAAGTTGGTAATCCAGCGGATGGCGAGGGTCTGCCGTCTTGCCGGCCGCACTTCTACCGGAACCTGATAGTTGGCGCCGCCGACACGCCGCGCCTTAACCTCCAGAACCGGCATTACGTTCTTCATCGCCTCTTCGAAGACCTCGAGCGGGTCACGCCCGGTTTTCTCCCTGATAATATCGAAAGCCCCGTAGCAGATACTCTCGGCGATGCTCTTTTTACCCTGAAGCATAACCTGGTTGATAAGTTTTGTCACCAGCCGGCTCTGGTATACCGGATCCGGTAGAACCTCGCGCTGGGGAACCGGTCCTCTACGCGGCACATACTTCCCCCCTTTCGCCTACTTCTTGGGCCGCTTGGCCCCGTATTTGGAGCGGCCCCGGTTGCGGTTCTGAACACCCGCCGAATCCAGCGCCCCCCTGATAATATGGTAGCGTACGCCCGGAAGGTCCTTGACCCGGCCGCCGCGCACCAGAACCACCGAGTGTTCCTGCAGGTTATGGCCGATGCCCGGAATGTAGGCGGTAACCTCCATCCCGTTCGTCAAACGGACACGCGCCACCTTCCTGAGAGCCGAGTTCGGCTTCTTCGGCGTGGTCGTGTAAACCCTGGTGCAAACCCCGCGCTTCTGCGGGCAGCCGCGCAGGGCCGGCGCCGATGACTTCTTGCGCACCGACTGTCTTCCGTGACGCACAAGCTGGCTAATTGTTGGCAATAGAACATACCTCCCTTCACAAATCGCTACGAAAACGACTGGAGATTTAAACCGGTTCTATCCCCCGGCCCTAACCACTGCAAACCAACCGTCCGGCAACCTTCCGCCCAAAACTTAGCCCCCTGCCTTTGCAGGGGGCAAGCTTTAGTCTTCGATAACCGCAGCTGACGCGCAGTTTACGCTTATGCCGCAGGCTTTACCTAACTCCCGCATCGAGGGCACCTCCTCTAACGGGGTACCCCGGGCACGGCACGCCCGGATAATCGGTTCGGTAATGCGCCGTTCGGCATTCTTCGCCACGTATACAACCTTCGCTTGCCCCCGCTCAATGCTCTTCAGGGTCTCCTTCGACCCGACAGCTTTTTTGCGGGCGGAGATCAGACGCTCGTAGGGCATGAGGTTTAACCCCTCCAAGCACCCACAGACTTTTTTAGTGTAACATTATTTTCCCTGAGTGTCAACAAGAATCGTATCCCAAAACTCAGGCCAGATCAACCTTCTGCGGACTGTTCTTCCGTATCACCACCCTGATCGTCGTAGAAAATTTTGAGGTTACGGTAGCGCGCGAGCCCCGTGCCGGCCGGAATAAGCTTGCCAATAATCACGTTTTCCTTGAGGCCGATGAGCGGGTCCTGCTTCCCCTTGATCGCCGCGTCAGTCAAAACCCGGGTAGTTTCCTGGAACGAGGCCGCCGACAGGAAGGAGTCGGTGGCCAGGGAAGCCTTCGTAATGCCGAGGACCACCGGCCGCACAACCGCAGGCTGCCCGCCTTTTTCGATCACGCGCTTATTTTCTTCCTCGTATTCGTAAATATCGACCAGGCCGCCGGGTAGCAGATCCGTATCCCCGGCATCCTCAACCTTTACCTTCCGGAACATCTGCCGGATCACAATTTCGATGTGCCGGTCGTTAATCTCCACACCCTGGAGGCGGTAAACCCGCTGCACCTCCTTGAGCAGGTAAAGCTGCGCCGCCTTGACCCCTTTAATCTTCAGCAGGTCATGGGGGTTGACCGGACCCTCAGTCAGCTCATCGCCCGCAGCCACCTTATCACCGTCCTGAACCCGCAACCGGGCGCCGTAAGGTACCGGATAGACAAATTGCTCTCCTTCCGGCGTAACCAATTCGATCTCCCGGCGGCCCTTGGTTTCCCGCACCGAAACGATGCCGTCTGCATCGGCAATGATCGCCTGGCCCTTGGGCCGCCGCGCCTCAAAGAGCTCCTCAACCCGCGGGAGACCCTGGGTGATATCCTCACCCGCTACCCCACCGGTATGGAAGGTGCGCATCGTTAACTGGGTTCCCGGCTCGCCGATCGACTGGGCCGCGATGATACCCACCGCTTCACCGATATCGACAAGGTAGCCGGTCGTCAGGTTCCGCCCGTAGCAGCGGGAGCAGACACCGTAGGAAGTTCTGCAGGTTAAAACCGAGCGGATTTTCACCTTCTTGATGCCCGCAGCTTCGATGCGCTCAACCGCTTCTTCGTCGATTTCCTCGCCCCGGGGAACGATAACTTCTCCCGTAGCCGGATCGACAACGTCCGCCGCCGCGATGCGCCCGAGGGCACGCTCTCTCAGCCTTTCGATGACTTCGTCGCCGTCGCGGAAATCCTCCACCTCGATATAATCCGTCGTCCCACAATCTTCCTCGCGCACGATCACGTCCTGCGCCACATCGACGAGGCGGCGGGTCAGGTACCCAGAGTCGGCCGTCCGCAAAGCGGTGTCCGCCAGCCCCTTCCGGGCGCCGTGCGTCGAGATGAAGTATTCGAGCACCGTAAGCCCTTCCCTAAAATTCGCCCGGATGGGAAGGTCGATGATCCGCCCGGACGGGTCGGCCATCAGACCCCGCATCCCGGCAAGCTGCCTGATCTGCTGGATGTTACCGCGGGCACCGGAAATGGCCATCATGTATACCGGGTTAAACCGGTCGAGTTTTTCGAGAAGCAGGTTCTTGATCCTCTCCGTCGCCTGGTTCCAGATTTCAATAACCTTCCGGTAACGCTCCTCCTTGGTGATCAGGCCCCGGCGGTACTGCTGTTCAACCTCTTCGACCGCCTTGTCGGCTTCGGCGAGGATCGCCGGCTTCTCTTCGGGAATGACCAAATCTTCGCTCCCGATGGTAAGCCCCGCCCTGGTACAGAAAGCGAAGCCGAGTTCCTTGATGTTGTCCAAAAGCGTGGCCGTTTTCGCGTAACCAAGCTTGCGGTAGCAGACGTCGATAATCTTGCTCAGCAGCTTCTTATCCACAACGCTGGAGAGAATCTTCTCGCCGAGAGGCGTCAGCCGCCCCGCGCCGTTTTCCCCTACCGTCTCGGTCAGCTTCGCCGGAATAGTCCGGTAGAAAATGAGTCGCCCCGCCGTTGTTTTAAATAGACGCGACCCGTCGGCCGCCACAAGGCCCGGAAGCCGCACCCGGACCGGAACGTGCAGCGGCAGCACCCCGCTCTCGTAAGCCCGTACTACCTCGTCAGGGTCGCAGAAGGCTTTATGCTCGTAAGCCGGATCTTCTTTCGCCAGCGTCATATAATAGATACCAAGAACCATGTCCTGCGTCGGAATCGTCACCGGCTGCCCGTCCTTCGGGTTCAAGATGTTACCGGTCGAAAGCATGAGAAGACGGGCCTCGGCCTGGGCCTCTGCAGAAAGCGGCACGTGAACCGCCATCTGGTCGCCATCGAAGTCCGCGTTATACGCGGTGCAGACCATCGGGTGAATCTGGATGGCCCGGCCCTCGACTAAAACCGGCTCAAAGGCTTGGATGCCGAGGCGGTGCAATGTCGGCGCCCGGTTGAGCAAAACCGGGTGGTCCTTAACCACCTCTTCGAGAACGTCCCACACTTCCGGCTTCATCCGCTCTACCATGCGCTTGGCGCTCTTAATGTTGTGGGCGTGCCCGCCTTGGACCAGCTTCTTCATCACGAAGGGCTTGAAGAGCTCCAGCGCCATTTCGCGGGGAAGGCCACACTGGTGGAGTTTAAGCCTTGGCCCCACCACGATGACGGAACGGCCGGAGTAGTCAACGCGCTTACCTAAAAGATTCTGCCGGAAACGGCCCTGCTTCCCCTTAAGCATGTCGCTGAGGGACTTGAGGGGCCGGTTGCCGGGACCGGTAACCGGCCTCCCCCGCCTGCCGTTATCGATCAGGGCGTCAACCGCCTCCTGGAGCATCCGCTTCTCGTTGCGCACGATGATGTCCGGCGCCCCAAGCTCCAGAAGCCTTCTGAGCCGGTTGTTGCGGTTAATGACCCGGCGGTAGAGGTCGTTCAAATCCGACGTTGCAAAACGACCGCCGTCGAGCTGCACCATCGGCCGGAGCTCCGGCGGAATCACGGGGAGAACCTCGAGGATCATCCATTCGGGCCGGTTCCCCGATTTTCTAAAGGCTTCGACCACTTCGAGGCGGCGGATCGCCCGCACGCGGCGCTGACCGGTGCTCTCGCGAATCTCACGGCGAAGCTCGGCGGCAAGCGCGTCAAGGTCTATTTCCTGCAAGAGCTCCTTGATGGTCGCCGCACCCATGCCCGCCTTAAAGGCGTCCCCGTACTTTTCGCGGTACTCCCGGTACTCGCTGTCCGTCAAGAGCTGCTTCTTAACCAGGGGCGTGTCCCCTGGATCGGTAACGATATACGAAACAAAGTAGAGGACCTTCTCCAGAGCCCGGGGAGACATGTCTAACAGGAGTCCCATCCGGCTCGGGATACCCTTGAAGTACCAGATATGCGAAACGGGCGCGGCTAATTCGATATGCCCCAGCCGCTCCCGGCGGACTTTGGAACGGGTCACTTCGACGCCACACCGGTCGCAGATAACCCCCTTATAGCGCACCCGCTTGTACTTCCCACAGTAGCACTCCCAGTCCCGCGTCGGACCAAAGATACGCTCGCAAAAGAGGCCGTCCCGCTCAGGTTTCAGCGTGCGGTAGTTTATCGTTTCCGGCTTCTTAACCTCACCGTGCGACCAGGCACGAATCTGTTCCGGTGAAGCAAGCCCGATCTGGATGCGGTCAAATGTGTTAAGCTCCATCATCAGAGCTTCCCCCCTTAAGGACTCTTTGCTTGAAGGCGAGCCTGGAGATTACGCAACTAAACGTCACGTAGTTTCCTCATCACCCGGCGGAAAATCTTCAGGGTCGTCCCCCTCATCCCGTATTTCCTCTTCGCTCTCGTCAATCGCCTCGTCAATCGCTCCGGCAAAACCTACCGGCGGTTCGTACCGGATGTCAAATTCAAGCTCCCGCGCCGTTTCGCCGATATCGTCCTCCGTCTCCTTGATTTCGATCTCCTTGTTATCCTCCGAAAGCACCCGCACATCAAGTGCCAGGCTCTGAAGCTCCTTAATCAGCACTTTGAAAGATTCCGGCACCCCAGGTTCCGGAACATTTTCACCCTTAACGATCGCTTCGTAGGTCTTAACCCGGCCTACAACGTCGTCCGATTTTACCGTCAGCATCTCCTGAAGCGTGTAGGAAGCGCCGTAAGCCTCCAGCGCCCAGACTTCCATCTCGCCGAAGCGCTGCCCCCCGAACTGCGCCTTACCCCCGAGTGGCTGCTGGGTAACCAGAGAGTAAGGTCCCGTGGAGCGGGCGTGAATCTTATCGTCTACCAGGTGTGCTAACTTCAGCATGTAAATATAGCCAACCGTTACCGGGTTGTCGAAAGGCTCTCCGGTCCTGCCGTCACGAAGGATCGTTTTGCCATTCTCCGGTAGGCCAGCCTTCTTCAGAGACTCGATAATGTCAGCCTCGGTGGCACCGTTAAAGATCGGGGTGCTGATTTTAATTCCCAGGACCTTTGCCGCCCATCCCAAATGGGTCTCGAAGATCTGCCCGAGGTTCATACGGGAAGGAACCCCGAGCGGATTCAGCACTATCTCGACCGGCGTTCCGTCCGCGAGGAAAGGCATATCTTCTTCGGGCAGAATCCGCGCGATCACACCCTTATTCCCGTGGCGCCCGGCCATCTTGTCGCCCACGGAAATCTTCCGTTTCTGGGCCACGTAAACCCGCACCAGATGGTTGACCCCGGGCGGCAGCTCATCACCTTTTTCGCGACTGAAAACCTTAATGTCTACAACCTTCCCCGATTCACCGTGGGGCACCCGGAGCGAGGTATCCCGGACCTCCCGCGCCTTCTCGCCGAAAATCGCCCGCAGGAGACGTTCTTCCGCCGTCAGTTCCGTCTCGCCTTTCGGCGTCACCTTGCCGACCAGAATATCTCCCGTCCGCACCTCCGCTCCAATCCGGACGATTCCCCGGTCATCAAGGTCCTTCAGCACGTCTTCGCCAACGTTCGGGATATCCCGCGTGATTTCCTCCGGTCCGAGCTTCGTATCCCGCGCCTCGCACTCGTACTCCTCGATGTGGATCGAGGTGAAGTAGTCCTCCTTGACCAGTTTTTCGCTTATCAGGATGGCGTCTTCGTAGTTATAACCCTCCCAGGGCATGAAGGCTACTAAAAGATTCCTCCCCAAGCTAAGCTCGCCGTTACTCGTGCAGGGGCCATCGGCGATCACCTCGCCCGCTTTCACCCTGTCCCCTACGTTCACAATCGGCCGCTGGTTGATGCAGGTTCCTTGGTTGGACCGGTTGAACTTCAGCAGCGGGTAGCGCGCCACAGTTCCGTCGTCACAAGCGATGCTGATCTCCGTTGCCGTCACCTTTTTGACGACACCATCTTTTTCAGCCAGAACCACCGCTCCCGAATCACGGGCCACCCGGCCCTCGATGCCCGTGCCGATAAGCGGCGCTTCGGCAACGAGTAAAGGCACCGCCTGACGCTGCATGTTGGCGCCCATAAGCGCCCGGTTGGCGTCGTCGTGCTCGAGAAAAGGAATCAGTGAGGTGGCAACACTGAAGACCTGTTTAGGCGAAACGTCTACATATTCGACCTCTTCAACCGGAACTACCAGGATTTCGCCCTTATAACGCGCATTGACGCGCTTTTCGAGGAAATAGCCGTTCTCATCCAGGCGTACGTTCGCCTGGGCAATTACGTGTTCCTCTTCTTCATCGGCAGTCATATAAACGATCTCGTCCGTAACCCGCTTATGCTCTCTATCCACCTTGCGGTACGGCGTCTCAATGAAACCGAACTCGTTTACGCGTGCGTAAGTAGTGAGCGAGCCGATAAGACCAATGTTCGGACCTTCAGGTGTCTCAATCGGACAGATCCGCCCGTAGTGGGAATGGTGCACATCCCGCACTTCAAATCCGGCCCGCTCCCGGCTGAGCCCCCCCGGACCTAACGCCGACAACCGCCGCTTATGGGTGAGCTCGGCGAGTGGATTGGTCTGGTCCATAAACTGGGAAAGCTGGCTTGAACCCAAAAACTCCTTGATCGCCGCAACCACCGGCCGGATGTTGATGAGGTGCTGGGGGGCGACCGCCTCGATATCCTGGATAGTCATGCGCTCCCGGACGACCCGCTCCATCCGCGCCAGGCCGATGCGAAACTGGTTCTGCAAAAGCTCGCCAACCGAGCGCAGCCGCCGGTTGCCTAAGTGATCGATATCGTCCGTCTGCCCCTCGCCCCGCATCACCTTCAAAAGGTAACGGATCGTGGCGACGATATCTTCCTTGGTCAGCTCCCGGATAAACTCGCGGTCCCGCGGCACCATCTTCTTGAGGTACGGGTCGAACTCTTCCGGCCCCTCGCCGCGGTAACGGTAGAGCACGCCATGGCCGAGCTTCTTATGGAGCTTGTAGCGCCCCACATTTCCAAGATCATAGCGCTTCGGATCGAAGAAAAGGCTCTCTAAGAGCCCACGCGCGCTTTCCACCGTTGGCGGCTCGCCCGGGCGGAGGCGCTTGTAAATCTCGATAAGCGCCTCCTCATCGGTTCTGGCGGTATCCCTGCTCAGCGTCTCCTGAATGACCTTATCATTGTCGAAAAGCGCCAGAATCTCCGCATCGGTAACGTAGCCCAGCGCCCGGACGAGAGCGGTCACCGGGACCTTCCGGGTCCGGTCCACCCGGACCCAGAGCAGGTCGTTCACGTCCGTCTCGAACTCGAGCCAGGCACCCCGGTTCGGGATGATGGTGGCCGTAAAAAGCTTCTTACCGCTTGGATCAAGCTGCTCCCCGAAATAGACACCCGGAGAGCGGACGAGCTGGCTTACTACCACCCTTTCCGCGCCGTTGATGATAAAGGTTCCTTTATCAGTCATCAACGGGAAATCGCCCATAAAGACGTCCTGTTCTTTTATCTCGCCCGTCTCGGTATTTATCAGGCGTACCTTCACCCGGAGAGGCGCCGCGTAGGTTACATCCCGGTCTTTGCATTCGGAAACGGAATACTTGGGTTCACCAATACTCGACGCCAAAAACTCTAAAACCAGATTGCCCGTGAAATCCTTAATCGGCGAAATATCGGCGAGCGCTTCCTGCAGGCCTTCCTCCAGAAACCAGCGGTAAGACCTCTTCTGAACCTCGATGAGATTGGGGATCTCCAAGATCTCCTTGAACTTGGCGTACGTAACCCGGTCACCGGCAGTCGGGACTGCAACCGGCACTCCCATACCTCAACCTCCTGAAAGTTTTTAAAAAAGAAAATAGCTACCTGACGCTTCCCTTTCTTAAAAATTTTTAAGAACGGGCGCTCGGTGAAAGCAAGTGTGGGTTAAGTTCCTGCGAACCAATTTTCTTAAGCAATGCCTGAAGATTTTAACATAAGGGGTTATGAACTGTCAAGAATTATTAACAAAAGTTTTAAACCTTAAACCGGAAGTGAATAACGTCCCCGTCGCGCACTACGTAATCCTTACCCTCAAGGCGCAAGAGCCCAGCCTCCCGTAGCTTAGCAGGCGAACCGAGCTGCCGTAAATCATCGAAAGCAAAAACTTCCGCCCGGATAAATCCCCGCTCGATGTCCGAATGAACCTTGCCCGCCGCTCTCTTCGCCACGGTTCCCTCTCTTACCGTCCAGGCTTTGACTTCGTCCTCCCCAACGGTAAAGAACGAGATGAGCCCCAAAGCCCGGTAAGCCGCCCGGGCCAGACGCGCAATCCCGGGCTCTTGTAACCCCAAGTTGTCCAGAAACTCTACCCGGTCCTCAGGAGGTAATTCCGCTATTTCCGCCTCTATCCGGGCGGCAACTTCCACAACCGGGATGCCCCGCTCCGTCGCATAACGCAGCAGCGCTTCCTGCTGCGGGTATCCCCCTTTAAGGCCGTCCTCATCAACGTTAACGGCCAGCAGAAGGGGTTTTAGCGAAAGGAAGCCGTAGCCCGCGAAAAGTGCCTCTTCCTCCGGCGTCCGGGTGACTTCCGTTAACGGCCTCTCCTCGTTCAGCGCCGCCAAACAGCGCTCGAGCAGGGCGACTTCCGCGGCCGCCTGCTTCGAAACCTTCTTTCCGCTCCGGATTCGCTCCAGCCTCCGTTCCACCAGCATGATATCGGCCAGTAGGATCTCGGCGTACAGCTCCTGAAACTCCCGCAGGGGCAGCAAAGCGTCGAAATAGGTCGGCACACCCGCCGCGGTAAAGGCACGCACCACGCAACAGAGCGCGTCTGCGCCCCGCACCTCCTCAAAGAAACGGACGGCGGCCCCTTTTTCGCCCCCGCGCAAGTCAACTCCCGGAATATCTTTAAAATTGACCCGAGCGTAAGTTACCTTCTGGGGCCGGTAAAGCGCCGCTAAAAAGTCCACCCGCGCGTCGGGCACCGGCGCCGAACCGGTATGGACCTTGGTTTCCCCTAAAATACCCGTCGGGTAACTCGCACCGGTCAGCAAATTAAAAAGGGTGGTCTTTCCCACCTGTGGCAGTCCGATCAGACCGATTTCCACCGCGCAACCTCCGTTCAGTAATCACTGAAAAGAGGAGTTTCAACGCGCAGCCGCAAATTCCTCTTGCCGGCCGCGTTTTTCTTTGGGCACGGTCAGGCGAAGAAGAGCATCAGCCGGTGGACGATAAAAGTAAGCAGGAAAGCCAGGCCGAGCGGCAACAGAATACCTAACAACGTATAGCGCAAGCTTCCGGTCTCCTGGTAGATCGTGCAGGCAGTGTAGGCGCAAGGCGAATAGAGCATGTAGAAGAGAAGGAACTTGAACGCCGTCAGGGGAGACCATGCGGCCGCCAGATATTTTTCCACCGGACCGTGCTGCGCCAGACTAGTGCCGAGATCCCTCGCTACCGCCAGCGTCCCGATAACCGTTTCCTTGGCCGGCAGGGCATAGGCCAGAGCAACCAACGTGGCGCCGTCAAGGCCTATAAAGCGCCCTGCGGGCTCAAAAAACCGGGCCAGCCTGGCGGTGATGGTGCCATCCGGCGCACCGCCCGGATAGTTCGAAAAAAACCAGACGCTGAGAACCACCGGCGTGGTCACCAGGACGGCCCGTACCAGTACGTGGGCCACCTGTTCGCGCAGCACCCGGCGGGTGATGGTAGACAGCCGGGGTAGGCGGTAAGACGGCAGTTCGAGTATAAAGCCCGGAGCCGGACCGCGAAGGACGCGGTTCAGGATCACGCCGGAAAGCGCCACGGCAGCCCCGCTCAGGATGAGCAGGCCGAGCACCACCCAGCTACCGTTTTTACCGAAGAAAAGGAGCGCCAGCGGCAGCATCACCCCTAGGCGACCATTACAAGGTACCAAGCTGTTTGTGAGGATGCCGATCAAGCGGTGCTTCCCGCTCATTATCCGGCAGGACATGATCCCGGGTATGTTACAGCCTAGGCCCATCATGCAGGTGACGCTGTGTTTCCCCTGCAGCCCTACGGCCCGCAGCGGCCGGTCGAGATTAAAGGCGAAGCGCGGGATAAAACCGCTGTCTTCGAGAATAGCAAAGAGGATGAAAAAGATGGTCATTGTCGGCAGCATCACCGCAACGACCGCACCGACTCCGCCCAACAGGCCATCAACCAGTGCTCTCTTGAGCCAGAAGGGTACACCCCCCGTTGCCAGCACCACTTCGAACCGGTGCGCTACCGCAGCAAAGAACTTCTGGAGCAATGCCGTAAGCGGTGCCGCACCAAACATGGTGAGCGCAACCACCGCCGCAAAAAAAGCGGCCATTACCGGGAAAGCCCAGAAACGGTGGGTGACAACCGCATCGATCCGGGACGAAGTCAGGATCTCGGTTCGCTTACTTTTTACCGGCGTCAGCACCGCGGTACTCAGTTCCTGGGCCTGCCGGTAAAAAGCGCGGGCAATAAGCAGGGCGGGCTCTTCTACCAGTCTCTCTCTCAAGGCAGCAGCCAGCGCCGCTACCCTCCCGCCACCCGGTAGCGCCAAAAGGGCTTCGGCCTGCCCGTCCCCCGCAAGCAGCCGGGCCGCCAGCCAGCGGGCTTGGTACCGATCGAGCGCGACGCCCCTGGCCGCGGGATTCGCTACGGCCCACTCCCGGAGCGCACCCGCAAGCGTCTCCACCGCCGCCTCTAACTCGCCGTAATCCACCCGCGGGCTGACCCTCGCCTTGCCGCAGGCTACGGCTAACGCCGTCGCCAGAAGGTCACGAACCCCTGCCTTACGGGCGGCCGATAGAGGGACAACCGGGACTCCCAACAGGTCGGCAAGTTTCGCGGCGTTGATCTTCAAACCCCGGGCGACCGCCGCGTCCATCATGTTGAGGGCTATTACCACCCGGCCGGTAAGCTCCAACACCTCAAGTACAAAATATAGGTTCCGCTCGAGATTCGTAGCGTCCACAACGACGATCACCACGTCCGCCAGCCGCTGCAACAGGAACGCCCTGGCGATTTCCTCCTCCGGTGACCCCCCTGCCAGACTGTAGGTGCCCGGCAGGTCAACCACCTGCAAGGAGGTCCTGCCGACCCGCAGTCTCCCTTCGGAAACCGCCACCGTCTTTCCCGGCCAGTTACCGGTATGCCGGTTCTGGCGTGTCAAGAGATTAAACAGGGTGCTCTTCCCGACGTTGGGGTTGCCGGCCAGCGCCACAGTGAGGAACTTTTCAGCCACCCTCTCCCGGGCGGCCAGAATGGCACTCAACCGGATGCGCGCGACCCCTGCCTTCATTTAACCAATCTCCTCGACCAAAATCGTCGCCGCCTCCTGCCGCCGCAGCGCCAGGCAGTACCCCCGCACCAGATAAGCCACCGGATCCCCGAACGGTGCCCGGCGGACCACCGCCACTACCGTCCCGGGGACAAGCCCCAGCGCCAGTAGGCGCCGGTAAAGTACCCCCTCTTTAACCGCCGCGATCCTTCCCCGCTTACCGGGCGAGAGAGTATCAAGCGTTACCAGACGCCGCAAAGCTGCCATCCCTCCGTTTCCCCAGTAGCAAAATTTTCGGCGCCATAGGGGACGCTCTATCCCCCAACCTCCCACTCCTTTCATCCATCTTATGTCCTAATCTGGGGACCGTGATTTGTCCGGAAGAAAAAGCAAAAAGGCCCCCTTCGGAGCCTTTGGCTATGCGTGCGTCCGCAGTGATTGAAGAAGCTCTATTCTTTGTGGTTTTACGACTGCAAAAGCAAGCTAGCTGCCCTGGCTCTCGTCATGCAGGTAGTAGGCTACAACCGCAGCTACCACACCTACAACCGCCAGAACTGCCGGGAAAATTACACCAACCAGAACCGCCGGGCCGCTCGTTTCCATTATCTGCCCCACCTCCAAAAGTTTGCCCTGTTCTCCTGACGTTGGCGAAAAGTTTTCTTGCGGTAAAAATTTTTTTCGCCACCGGCAAAATTTTTCCTGCCTCACCTTAAGAAAAATTTACTTCGGTGCCCGGCGCCAGCCCTGGCGCAAGGTAATCGAAAGGATCGGTGCTTAACAGCCGCACCACGCGGCCACGACCGGGCGCCGTTTCCTCTACCAGCACCGGGACGCCGCGGATGACAGCCTCCCGGTACCGTCTTACTGGTTCCGTCCCCGCGAGAACAAGCTCCAGCGGGATGGGCGTATACAGGACCATTCTATCCGCCTCCACCACGTAAATCACTGGATAGGCACCGGCCTCTGCTGCCGCGCCGCGTCGATCAGCTCCCGGAGTTTCGCCATCGCCCGGCCAATACCGCCCACCTCGTCAATCAGGCCGCACTCGACCGCCTCCCGGCCGATGAGGACCGTCCCGATATCCCGCGCCAGCTCCCCGCTGCGGAACATCATTTCCCGGAGGCGCCACTCGTCAATCTGCGAGTGCTTCACCACAAAGCGGATCACCCGGTCCTGCATCTTCTCAAGGTACTCCCAGGTCTGCGGCACGCCGATCACCAGTCCCGCCAGCCGGATCGGGTGGATCGTCATGCTGGCCGTCTCCGTAATGAAAGAGTAGCGCGCCGCCACGGCCACAGGAACACCTATTGAATGTCCCCCTCCTAAAACCAGGGAAACGGTCGGTTTCGACAGCGAGGCTACCATTTCGGCGATCGCCAAGCCGGCCTCCACGTCACCCCCGACGGTATTCAGAATGAGGAGCACCCCTTCGATGTCCGGGTGCTGCTCAAGAGCCACGAGCTGCGGCAGGATATGCTCGTACCTGGTGGTTTTGTTCTGCGGCGGCAGCACCATGTGCCCCTCGATCTGCCCCACAATCGTCAGGCAGTGGATGTTGCTCCGAACCTGCGGGATAACCGCGCTACCTAATTCCTTGAGCAATGCCAGGGCCACATCGCGCTCGCGATCGGGCTGCTCCCGGACCGGCTGAACTTCCACTTTTCCCCTCCTTAAGGCTTTAGGCGGTGGTCCCCCAACCCCAGTAATCTCAGGAACAAATTCGTCTATTATTATGACCCGATAAAGACCAAAAACTCTTCTTTCTCGCCGGCAGGGAGATGGCCGGCCTTTACCCCCAAACACTTATTACCATAATAAGGGCTTATCTTTTTCGACAGGAAGAGGCGCGGACCTGCCGAATCATTTACATAGGGAGTCGTTGCCCATCAAACCAACTGCGGCGAAACATTTTGATTAGGTGGTCCTGCCGGTGAACGCCAAAGCCTTTGTTCCTAAGCTTTTACAGCTGATCTTGCTGGTCGGAAGTGCGCTGGCCGGTGCCATTATTTTTATCTGGGCCTTCGGGCCAGCCCAGTACCAAATCGACGGCTTCCGGGTAGCGGCTGCCGTGCGTCCCGCGAAAACCGGGCAGACGGTCGTGGAGTTGCCGCCGCTCGGGACGCTCACTGCGCGGACCCACGCCTTCCCGGTTGAGTGCCGTCTCACTCTCCTTAAGGTGGAAGAAAGGACGGTGACCGCCGCCCTCCAGAACCCCGACCTCTCCCTGCTCTGGGAAAAGCTCCGGCATGATGCCGGAGACGCGCTTAAGTCCTTCGTGCTCCGCCAGTTCGCTTGCGGAGCTCTGGGAGCCCTCTTTTTCACCTGGCCGCTTCTGCGCCTTCCCCTGCGCCGGCTCTGGCTCCCGCCTTTAACCGGGCTTCTGACAGCCGCCGCGTTATTGGGCCCGGTTTATCTCACTTACCAGCCAGAGGCCTTCAAGCACCCTGCCTACAGCGGCATCATCGAGGCCGCTCCCAGGATTCTCGCGCTCAGTGAAAACCTGGTAAGCGGTTTCCAAGAACTCAACGCCCGGGCCCCAGAACTGATCGCGAACCTCCAGGAACTCTTTCAGCGCGCCGACACGCTGAATAACTTTTCCCTGCAAGACGGCGACACCCGGCTGCTTCTTGTCTCCGACATCCACAACAATCCGGTGGCGCTGGTGCTCGCCCGGGAACTGGCCACCCGCTTCGCTGTGAGCGCCATCCTTGATGCCGGCGATTTAACCGATCTCGGCCTGCCGCTGGAGCTCAACCTCGTCGAAGGGATTGGCAAGCTGCCGGTCCCTTACGTTCTGGCGCCCGGAAACCACGACTCCCCCGCGGTAATGGAGGCTCTGGCCGCCCGGCCGCACGTGTACGTCTTGTGCGGGCGGGTAGTAAACATCGCCGGCCTTAAGATTCTCGGCGCCCCCGACCCGTCAGCCTACCGCCCCACGCCCAAGGTCAACAGCGCCGCGCAGGAGGAGGCGGAACTTAAAGCCCTGGCCGCGCAGCTAGCCGCAACGCTTAAGCGGTCTCCCACCCGGGTGGATGTGCTCGTGGTCCATAACCCAGCGGTGGCCCGCCGCTTCCGCGGCCAAGTGCCGCTCATTGTCTGCGGCCATACCCACGAGCCAGCGGTAGAAGGAGATACCGCTTCGCTACTCCTTAACCCCGGAACTACCGGCGCCGCCGGCATCAGGGGGTTGCAGAGCGCCACCGAGGTTCCTTATACCGCAATGATCGTGCACCTTAACCGCCAAAAACAGCCGGTGGCCGTAGACATCATCACCTACGGCCCGCGCGCGGGAAGCTTCCGCGTCGAGCACCGGCTTATCCCCGCCCCCACGCCACCCTGTGCCTTGCCGCGCCAACCGCAAGTATCGCTTTGGCACCGGTAAGCGTAAGACCGCCGCTACGGCCGGGGAGAAAAACTGAAAAACGCTCGCCTTACCCCTTAACCGGCAGTTTGACCGGCTTTCCTGCCGTCTTCTCCTGCCGCGGTTTCTTGCATACCGTTCAGCAGCGCGTGGATCACCGCGCTTTTCTCCGGTGCGCCCGCAGCCTCTCCCCGGGCCGCACTGGGGGTAAACGCTACCGGGATCGTACGTAACAGAATCTTGAGGTCCAGGAGGAAGGAGTAGTTGCGAATGTAATAAAGGTCGTAGCGGAGCTTGTCCTCGGGCGACGTGGTGTAGCGCCCGTAGATCTGCGCCATTCCCGTAAGACCGGGTTTGACCAGGTGGCGGTAGTGGTAGGCGGGATGGGCCCTGACAAATTCGTCCACGAAAACCGGCCGCTCGGGACGCGGCCCTACGAGGCTCATCTCTCCCTTCAGCACGTTGACCAACTGGGGCAACTCGTCGAGTCGCGTAGCGCGCAAGAATTTTCCGATACGGGTTATCCGTGGGTCGTCGGCCTGCGCCAGCACAGGCCCGGTCTCTTTTTCAGCGTCGGGGATCATGGTGCGAAATTTGAGCAGCCTAAAAACCTGGCCCCGGTAACCGACCCGCTCCTGAACGTAAAAAACGGGCCCGGGGGAAGATAAGCGTACGAGCAGCGCGGTTACCAAAAGGAGCGGAGCGGTAACCACTAAAAGGAAGAGGGCCACACCAAGATCGAAGATCCGTTTGCCGCCGGCCTGCAGGAGCGACAGCCGCAATTCTTCAACCTGAAGCACCGGGAGGTCGTCAAGCTCGATCACCCGCGCGCCGGTCAGCATCACCTCGTAAAGCTCAGGAACCAGGTAAACCTCCCGCCCGGCCTCAAGCGCCGCGGCCACCGCTGCCGCCTTTACCGTTGCTGGCACCCCTGGCGCTACTACCACGCCCTCAGCCGCCGCGAGCGCTTCTTTCAAAGCCGGGCTTTCAGGCCCGGTCACGCTCCGGATGTAAAAAAGGCTCCGGGGTAGGCCGAGCAGCTTCTCGAGCACAGGGCGGACCGCCTCGCCGGCGCCCACTACCACCAGCCCCCGCCGCCCGTGCAGGTAACAATCTATCCGGTAGCAAAGGCCGCGCCAGATTAAAAGCCCCGCAAACTGGCCGCAGGCCCCGAGCAGGAGAACACTCCGCGGGAAGGCGAACCCCCGCACCCAGAAGGCAACCGCCGCCGTTGCCAGGGCGACCCCTACAACCGCCGGGATGAGGGCCCGCATCACGGAAACCAGACCGTTCAGACGCCGCTCGTATAGCCCGAGCCCCGCAAAAAGCAAAAGGGCCGTCACGCTCACCCACGGCAGGGTGCTGCGCCAGGCTGCTATGTTCGCCTGGGGGAGAGAACCGCCAAAACGCAGGTAAAAGACGAGCAGAAGGGTTAAGTGCAAAACCGCCAGGTCTCCAGCAGCAACCACCCAGATGGGTAGCCGCCGCAGCAGCCTCTTTTCCATTGACCTCGCCGCCGGTTTTTTCGTGAATTTTCTACATAAGTTCGCCGCCGGAGCCCGCTTTTCCTCCCGGCGCTCCGGCAAGATACCGTTGGTAAATCTGGGCCACCTGCGCGACCACCTTTTCTATCGCGTAGGGTTCAAGTCGCCGGCGCCCCGCCGCGCCCATCCGGAGGGCGCCCTCGCGGTTGCGCAGCAGACGCAGCACCGCCGCCGCCGTTCCCGCCACGTCGCCCACCCGTACCAAATAGCCGGTTTCCCCGTCCACCACCAGGTCCCTGTTGCCACGCACATCCGTCGCCACCACCGGTCTACCCGCCGCCATCGCTTCGAGGATCACCCGCGGCAGGCCCTCCCGCTTCGAGGTAAGCACCACCGCGTCGGCCACTGACAGAAGCGCGGGGATATCGCGGTAAAAACCCAAAAACCTTACGTGCGCCGCTATGCCTAACTGCGCCGCCAGCCCTTCGAGCACGCGGCGCCGCTCCCCTTCCCCCGCAACCAGCAGCACCGCTTCGGGGAGCTCCCGGACCACAAGCCGCCAGGCGCGGAAGATCTGCTCGTGGTTTTTAACCCTGCTCAGCTCGGCGACCACTGCCGCCACGGGTGTTTCCGGCTGCAAACCAAATTCCTGCCGCCGTTTTACCGCCTCGCCGGGCGGAAGCGTGAAAGCGGCGGCATCTACCCCTACACCGGGAACCAGGAAAACCGCGCCCCGCACGGGGAGGCGCTTTGCCCTCGCGTAGTCCTCCGGGTTTAAAAGGATCAACCCGTCGGTCCACCGCGCCGCCAACCATTCCAACGGAAAATAAAGGAGCCAGTTCACAAGCGGCGCCCCGCGGAAAAAGTGAAAGCCGTGCGCCGTGTAGAGAACCGGGCGGAAACGGCGCAGCCGCAGCACGAGCCGCGCTATAAACGCGGCCACGGGGGTGTGGACGTGAACCAGGGCGTAAGACTCCTGTCGGCAAAGCCGCCAGAGTGCTACGCCCGCCCGCAGGTTCTGGCGGGAGAAAGGTCGCCGCTCGAAAGGGACGGGGTGAAGCCGCACGCCCAAAGAAGCAAAGGACGCCGCTTCCCCTGCCGGGTTGCAGGCAACGTCAACCGCGTAGCCCCATTCCTGCAAGAGGCGGAAATAAGGCTGGTGAAAGGCGAGCAGGTGGCGGGCCACCGTCGCCACGAAAAGAACCCGGGGCCTACCCATAAGGACACGCCTCCTACCGGCGGGCGAGGTAGCGCCGGAGCGCATCCTCCCAAGGCGGCAACTGGTAACCGATAACCTCTTTCAGGGGGAAATTATCGAGGACGGCGTAGCGCGGGCGCCGCGCCGGGCGGGGAAAGTCGGCAGTAGCGCAAGGCACCAACTTCGCCCGGCTGCCGCTCAACTCTAAAATCGCCCGGGCAAAGCGGTACCACGTGGTCTCACCGCTATTGGTGACGTGAAAAGTGCCGCGGGCACCGGCCAGGATGAGATCCGCTATCGCCCGCGCGGCGTCGGGAGCGTAGGTCGGCGCCCCGTACTGGTCGTCCACCACCTTGAGTTCTTCCGCCTCACCGGCACGCTTGAGGATTGTTCCCACAAAGTGCCTCCCGCCCGGCCCGAAAAGCCAGCTGATCCTCACAATAAGGTAGTCACCGCCCGTCTCGCGGACAGCCGCCTCCCCCCACCACTTGCTCTCGCCGTAGCGGTTAACGGGGCGCGCCGGATCGTAGACGTGATACGGGCTGCCCTTTTCGCCGTCGAAAATATAATCGGTGCTTATATGCACCAGTCTCACCCCGTTCGCCCGGCACAGGGCGGCCAGCTCCTTAACCGCCAGCCCGTTTACTAAGAAGGCCTCCCGGGGATTTTCTTCCGCCCCGTCCACATTCGTATAAGCGGCACAGTTGACCAAGACCGCCGGGCGGTACTCCCGCAGCGCCTCGGCCACCGCCGGCGTAGAGGTGATGTCGAGTTGCTGGCGGGTGAGTCCCGCTACCTTGTTTCCCCGCGCCGCAAACTCAGCCACTACCGCCCGCGCCAGCATTCCCGCCGCCCCGGTTACAAGAATTCGCATTAAAAATTCACGCCTCCTTACCCGTCTACCCAGGCCAGCCGGGGCGGGGCTTCAATCAGCCCGGCCCGGTAGCCCCGGTCCAAAAGCGCCGCCACCGCTCGCCGCCCGACCTCACCCAGATCAAGCGTCCACTCATTCACGTACATCCCGACAAAACGGTCCGCCTCGTTCCGTTTCAGCCCCCGCGCGAAAGTGAGCGCGTGCGCCAGCGCCTCCTCCCGGTGCGCCAAGGCCCAGGCAATCGCCTCCCGTAAAATGCCGTTGATCAGGGCGGCCCGCGCCGCGTGGCGCCGGTGGATAACATTCCCCCCGAGGGGGAGGGGCAAACCCGTTTCCTCCCGCCACCAAGCGCCGAGATCGACAATCTTTTTTAAGCCCTCCCGGGCGTAGGTAAGCTGGCCTTCGTGAATCAAGAGCCCCGCTTCGACCGCGCCGGAGGCA